>CANRKN010000005.1 GCA_947631215.1 uncultured Oscillospiraceae bacterium
TTTCGCGCGGCGGCTACCGCCGCCATGATCTTTGTAAAGTCTTTCTTTTTATCCGTCTCCACGCCGCTGGAGATGTCCAAGCCCCAGGGGCGTAGCCGGGCAATGGCGCCGGGGATGTTCTCCGGCGTCAGGCCGCCGGCCAGGATATAGGGACGGGTCACGCCCTGGGTCAGGGACCAGTCGAAGACCGCACCGGTGCCGTAGCCGTTGTCCAAGAGGACCATGTCGGCGGCTGAGGCGTTGGCGGCAGCCAGGTCCATAGCGTCGCGGACCTTAAAGGCCTTCCACACCGTGCAGCCGGGGGCCAGGGCGCGGAGGGCCGCGATATAGCTGTCGTCCTCATGGCCATGGAGCTGGGCCACGGATATGGTGCCGTCGTTCAGGAGTGCCGCTGCGTCCGCCACAGGGCTGTCCACGAATACGCCCACAGGGGCAATGCCGGGGGCCAGTCCCGCCCGCAGGGCCCGCACCTGGTCCGGGGCCAGGTTCCGGTGGCTCTTGGGGAAGTTGATGATGAATCCGCACCAGTCCGGCCGGGCGGCGTTGACGTATTCTATGTCCTGGGGCCGGTACAGGCCGCATATCTTGATCTTCGTCATCGGGCCGTCTCCCTCATGGCCGCCAGCAGCGCGGCCTTGTCCTTCGCCCGCATGAGGACCTCTCCCATGAGCACCGCGTCGGCCCCCAGTGCCTTCAGCGCCGCCGCGTCCGCAGGCCCCGTCACGCCGCTCTCCGCCACGTATACCGCTTCCGGCGGTATCAGCTCCCGCAGCCGGGCGGCGTTGGAGAAGTCCACGGTAAAGTCCTTCAGGTTCCGGTTGTTCACGCCGATGATCCGGGCCCCGGCGCTGAGGGCGGAGCGTATCTCCCCCTCGTCGTGGGTCTCCACCAGAGCGGCCAGGCCCAGAGCGTCGCATATCTCCATGTACTTCGCCAGCGTGGCCGTGTCCAGGATGGCGCAGATCAGCAGCACCGCGTTGGCGCCCATGACCTTGGCCTGGTAAAGCTGGTATTCGTCCACGGTGAAGTCCTTGCGGAGCATGGGGAGGGATATTGCTTGTCGGATATCCCGGAAGATGTCATCCGAGCCCAAAAACCACTTGGGCTCCGTGAGGCAGGACACCGCGTCCGCGCCGGCGGCCTCGTATTCCCGGGCGATGTCCAGGTAGGGAAAGTCCGGCGCGATGAGCCCCTTGGAGGGGGAGGCCCGCTTCACCTCGCAGATGAAGCTGAGGCCCGGTCTTTTCAGCGCGTCCACGAACGCCCGGCCATTTGCAGGCCCGCCCTGGGCGGCCAGCGCCTCCATGGCCTCCGGGCTGACGCTCTCCTTGTCCGCCGCCGCCCGCTCCCGGGCGTGGGCGGCCAATTGGTCCAGGATGGTCATCTCAGGCCTCCGGACGGTTGGAGACCTGGATGAACCTTGCAAGGGCCGCGGCGGCTTTGCCGCTGTCGATGAGCTCTGCCGCCAGAGTCACGCCCTCGGCCCAGCTGGCCGCCTTGCAGCCGATATACAGGGCCGCGCCGGCGTTCATGAGCACCGCGTCCCGCTTGGGACCGGGGGCGCCGGCCAGGATGTCCCGGACGATCTGGGCGTTCTCCGCCGGGGCGCCGCCGGTGAGGTCGCTCTTTTCGCAGCGGGTCAGGCCGAAGTCCTCCGGCGTCACCGTATAGGACTTGAACCAGCCGTCCTTGAACTCGCACACGGCGGTGGGGGCGGACAGGCTTATCTCGTCCAGCTTGTCTTTGCCATAGACCACCATGCCCCGCTCCACGCCCAGGCTGATGAGCACCTGGGCCAGGGGCTCCACCAGATACTCGTCATACACGCCCAGCAGCTGCATCTTGGGGCTGCCGGGGTTGGTGAGGGGCCCCAGGATGTTGAACACCGTGCGGAAGCCCAGCTCCTTGCGGATGGCGCCCACGTATTTCATGGAGGTGTGGTACTTCTGGGCGAAGAAGAAGCACATGCCCACCTCATTTAAGAGCTCCACGCACCGCTCCGGGCTCTGCTGGATGTTGACGCCCAGGGCCTCCAGACAGTCGGCGGTGCCGCACTGGGAGGAGGCGGCCCGGTTGCCGTGCTTGGCCACCTTGATCCCGCCGGCGGCGGCCACCAGTGCGGAGGCGGTGGAGATGTTGAAGCTGTGGGCCCCGTCGCCGCCGGTGCCCACGATCTCGAACACGGGATAGGGCACGTCCACCTTCGTGGCGTGGTCCCGCATGGCGGCGGCGCAGCCGGCGATCTCGTCGCTGGTCTCGGCCTTGGCACTCTTGGTGGACAGCGCCGCGAGGAATGCGGCGTTCTGGGTCTGGGTCGTCTCGCCGGACATGATCTCGTTCATGACGGCGTAGGCCTCGTCGTAGGTCAGATCCTCCTTGGAGACGATCTTTGCAATGGCTTCTCTTATCATGATAGGAACTCCTTTCCTTTTATGACAAATGGATAAAGTTTCGCAGCATGGTTTTTCCGTCCGGGGTCATGATGGACTCGGGGTGGAACTGGACGCCGAATACGGGATACTGCCGGTGCCGGACCGCCATTATCTCCCCCTCCTCCGTGCGGGCGGTGACGGCCAGGCACTCCGGGATGGTGTCCGGGGCGGCCGCGAGAGAGTGATACCGGGCCACGGGCGCGCTCTCGGGACAGCCCGCGAACAGGGGGCAGTCAAGGTCGAAGCGGACGGTGGACTGCTTGCCGTGCATGAGGCGCCTGGCGTAGGTGACCGTGGCCCCATAGGCGGCGCAGATGGCCTGGTGCCCCAGGCAGACCCCCAGCATGGGGATGGACGGCCCCAGCGCGCGTACCACCTCCATGGTGACGCCAGCGTCCTCCGGCCGTCCGGGACCGGGAGAGAGGATGATGCGGTCCGGCGCCAGGTCACGGATCTGATCGACAGTCAGCTCGTCGTTTCGGATGACGCGGATGTCCGGGTCCAGGGCTCCCACCAGCTGGTAGAGGTTATAGGAAAAGCTGTCGTAGTTGTCGATGAGCAGGATCATAGGTCTTCCTCCTGGGCCAGGCGCAGGGCGTTCACCACGGCCTGGGCCTTGTTGATGCACTCCTGGTACTCCTTTTCCGGCACGGAGTCGGCCACGATGCCCGCCCCGGACCGGACGAATACCTGGCCGTTTTTCTTATAGGCGATGCGGATGGCGATGCAGGTGTCCATGTTGCCGGTGAAGTCGATGTAGCCAATGGCGCCGCCGTAGATGCCCCGCTTGTTGTCCTCCAGCTCACCGATGAGCTGACAGGCGCGGATCTTCGGCGCGCCGGACAGGGTGCCCGCCGGGAGCACCGCCGCGATGGCGTCCAGGGCGTCGAACTCCGGGCGTATCTCGCCCCGGACCGTGGAGCCGATATGCATCACGTGGGAGTAGCGCTCGATGGAGTGGAGCTTTTCCACCTGGACGGAGCCGAACCTGCTTATTTTCCCCAGGTCGTTGCGGCCTAAGTCCACCAGCATGTTGTGCTCGGCCAGCTCCTTTTCATCCGCCAGAAGCTCCGCCTCCAGAGCGGCGTCCTCCTCGTCGGTCTTTCCCCGGGGCCGGGTGCCCGCCAGGGGGAACGTGTGCAGCACGCCGTTTTCCAGCTTCACCAGGGTCTCCGGAGACGCCCCGGCCACCTCCACATCCGTACCGGAGAAGTAGAACATGTACGGCGAGGGATTCACGGTCCGCAATACCCGGTAGGTATTCAGAAGGCTGCCCTCAAAGGGCGCGCTGAGCCGGTTGGACAGGACGATCTGGAAGATATCCCCCTCCCGGATGTGGTGCTTGGCCCGCTCCACCATGGCGCAGTAAGCCTCCCGCCCAAACAGGGGCGCCACCTCGCCGGTGAGGCGGCCGCCGGGCTCGTTCTTTTTCGCGCCGCTGCGGAGCAGCTCACGCATGTGCGCCAGGGCCAGGACCGCCTGGTTATAGCCCGTCTCCGGGTCGGTCAGGGGCATATTGGCGATGAGGATGATCTTCTGGGTGACGCTGTCAAAGGCGATGACCCGGTCGAAAAGCATCAGGTCCACATCCTTGAACGCCTCTGTGTCCTTTGCCCCCGTGCGGACGGCGGGCTCGCTGTAGCCCAGATAGTCATAGGAGAAATACCCCACCAGCCCGCCGGTGAAGGGGGGCAGATAGTCGAAGCGGGGGCTTTCGTACTCCGCCAGGATCTGCCGCAGCGCCGCCGAGGGGTCATCCGTGTGAAAGCGCACATCCCCCGCCTTCATCACTCCATCGGTGCAGGTGATCTCCATCCTGGGCTCGAAGCCCAGAAAGGTGTAGCGGCCCCATTTCTCCCGCTCGGCCACCGATTCCAGCAGGAAACAGTGGGTGGAGACATTTTTCAGTATCTTCATCGCCTCGATAGGCGTGCATATGTCCGACAGCATCTCACAGCTCACCGGCAGGACCTTATACCGGCCCTGGGCGGCGATCGACTTGACTTCCTCCAAACTGGGTCTTACGACCATAAAACGCGCCTCCTTGTGTTTAGTTCCGGGAATGTCCTGCCGGGGCATGAAAAAACGCCCTTGACAGAAAATTCCTTATCTGTCAAGGACGAATAAAAGTTTTATCCGCGGTGCCACCTTGATTCACGGCCGTGAAGCCGTGCGCTTGACAGGATACCTGCATATCCCCGGCAACTGACGTATGCCCACACGTCGCACATTACTGCGCCCTCAGCGGTCCATTTGACGGCTTGTTTCCCACCCCGATCTCAGCTTAGGGGGCTCTCTGTGCGGGCATCACCGCCGTTATCTCCGCGTCAACGGTTTAGTGTTTTAAATTGTTGGCGTTATTCTAGCACGCTCTGGTCCATTTGTCAAAGGTTTTTTCAGAAGGCAGGCACTTTTTGTGCCTGCCTTCATTTTATTACAGCCGTCCCCTGGAAGGGATCATACCTTTTTGGGGACGGCTGTTGTGCGTTATATCCTGTCCAGGATGGCCCGGACCATCTGGCCGCAGGAGAGGGCCTCGTCTCCAGGCCCCGCGATGTCCGCTGTGCGGCAGCCGTCGTTCAGGGCTCTATCCACCGCTGCCTCCACGCAGTCCGCCTCCGCGCCCAGGCCGAAGGAATAGCGCAGCATCATGGCCCCGGAGAGGATGGTGGCGATGGGGTCGGCCCTGCCGGTGCCGGCGATGTCCGGGGCGGAGCCGTGGATGGGCTCATAGAGCCCCCGGGTCCCGTCTCCCAGAGAGGCGGAGGGCAGCAGGCCGATGGAGCCGGTGATCTGGCTGGCCTCGTCGGAGAGGATGTCACCGAACATATTGGTGGTGACGATCACGTCGAACTGGGCAGGGCCCCGGACGAGCTGCATGGCGGCGTTGTCCACCAGCATATCCTGCACCGTCACGTCCGGGTACTGCTCCGCCACCCGGTGGACCGTCTCCCGCCACAGCCGGGATGTCTCCAGGACGTTGGCCTTGTCCACGCTGATGACCTTGCCCCGGCGCTTTTGGGCCGCGGCGAAGGCCACATGGGCGATGCGCTCGATCTCCATGACGGAGTAGGCCTCGGTGTCGTATGCCTCCGGGCCGTATTTCCCGTCCCGGCGGCCCCGGTCGCCGAAGTAGATGCCGCCGGTCAGCTCCCGGACCATCAGCAGGTCAAACCCGTCCGCCACGGTCTCCGCCCGGAGGGGGCATTTGCCCGCCAGGGCGGGATAGAGCTTTGCGGGGCGCAGGTTGGTGTAAAGGCCCAGCTTGCTTCGCAGGCCCAGCAGCGCCCGCTCCGGCCGGATTTCGCCGGGCAGCGTGTCCCACTTGGGGCCGCCCACGGCGCCCAGGAGCACGCTGTCGCTGGCAAGGCACCCCTCCACCGTCTCCGGGGGCAGGGGCACGCCGGTGGCGTCGATGGCGCAGCCGCCGGCCAGATAGGATTTGAAACGGAAGGTGTGGCCGAATTTTTCGCCCACCTTTTCCAGCACGGCCACGGCGCCGTCCACCACCTCGGGACCGATGCCGTCGCCCTTCACCAAAGCGATATTGTATTCCATATCTTACTCCTTGCCTTTCTGCCGGGCCTTCAGATAGGGCAGAAGGCCGCCGTTTTCGATGATCCTGCCGATGAATTCCGGGAAGGCCGTGGCCTGAAAGACGGCGCCAGTGGTCTCGTCGGTGATGAGGCCGGAAGCGAAGTCCACGCGCACCCTGTCGCCGTTTTGGATGGCCTGGGCGGCCTCCGGGCACTCCAGGATGGGAAAGCCGATGTTGATGGCGTTGCGGTAGAAGATACGGGCAAAGCTGGCCGCGATGACGCAGGATACACCGCTGGCCTGGATGGCCATAGGGGCGTGCTCCCGGGAGGAGCCGCAGCCGAAGTTCCAGCCGCCCACCACGATGTCCCCGGGCTTCACCTTCCCGGCATAGGCGGGGTCTATGTCCTCCATGCAGTGCTTTGCCAGCTCCGCGGGGGACGGGGCGTTCAGATACCGGGCGGGGATGATCACGTCCGTATCCACGTTGTCGCCATATTTGAACACAGTTCCGGCTTTCATGGTTCAGCCCTCCTTCATGATGTCCAGCGGCGAGGCAAGCACGCCCGCCGCCGCGCTGGCGGCGGCCACGGCCGGGGAGGCCAGGATGACCTCGCTCTGAGTGTGGCCCATGCGGCCGACGAAGTTGCGGTTGGTGGTGGACACGCATCGCTCCCCCTCGGCCATGCAGCCCATGTGGCCCCCCAGACAGGGCCCGCAGGTGGGCACGGAGAACACGCATCCGGCCTGGATGAACGCCTCCGCGAGACCCTCCCGGATGCACTGCAGGCTCACCTCCTGGGTGGCGGGGATGACGATGCAGCGCACCCCCGGTGCCACCTTCCGGCCCCTCAGGATCTCCGCCGCGGCCCGCAGGTCGGAGATGCGCCCGTTGGTGCAGGAGCCGATCACCACCTGATCGATGGCCATGCCCTTCACTTCATCGATGGGCCGGGCGTTGCTGGGCAGATGGGGCAGGCTCACGGTGGGCGCAAGGGAGGAAAGGTCGATGACCACTTCGCTCTCGTATTCCGCGTCCGGGTCCGCCTCATAGGCGGTCCAGGGTCTGTCCACCCGGCCGGTTACATATTCCACCGTCTTTTCGTCCACGGGGAAGACGCCGTTTTTCGCCCCCGCCTCAATGGCCATGTTGGCGATGGTGAACCGGTCGTCCATGGAAAGGGCCGCCACGCCGGGGCCCGTGAATTCCAGGGACTTATAGAGCGCCCCGTCCACGCCGATCTTTCCGATCAGGTGCAGGATCACGTCCTTGCCGCTGACATACGGGCCGAGCGCGCCGGTGAGGGTCACCTTGATGGCGGCGGGGACCTTGAACCAGTTCTCCCCGGCGGCCATGCCGGCGGCCATATCCGTGGAGCCCACGCCGGTGGAGAAGGCCCCCAGGGCCCCGTAGGTGCAGGTGTGGCTGTCCGCGCCGATGACGCACTCGCCGGGGGCCACCAGGCCCTTCTCCGGCAGGAGGGCGTGCTCTATGCCCGCCTGGCCCACGTCATAGAGGTGGGTGACGCCGAAGCGGGCGGCAAATTCCCGTGCCTGTTTGCACAGCTGGGCGGACTTTATGTCCTTGCAGGGGGTGTAGTGGTCCAGGACGATGACGATCTTATCTTTATCGAACACCTCCGTAAAGCCCGCCTTGTCGAACACCGTGACGGCCACGGGGGCGGTGATGTCGTTTCCCAGCACCAGGTCCAGCTTCGCCTCGATAAGGTCCCCGGCCTTCACGCTGTCAAGGCCCGCGTGGGCGGCCAGGATCTTCTGGGTCATGGTCATGCCCATGGCTCACGCCTCCTTTCGCGCCGTGGCGGCGCAGAGCTTGTTGACGGCCTTGATATAGGCCACGATACTGGCCTCCATGATGTCGGTGGAAAGGCCCTTGCCCGTGTAGGTCCGGTTCCCGGCGGTCAGCTTGATGGTCACGTCGCCCAAGGTGTCCTTGCCCTCGGAGATGGAGTGTATGTTGTAGATGTCGAAGGAGTGATCGATGGGCTTTACGATCTTGTCGATGGCGTTGAAGGCCGCGTCGATGGGGCCGTCGCCCAGGCACACGTCCTCGAACTTCTCTCCGTCCTTCTCCAAACTCACGGTGCAGGTGGCAGTGGTGAAGTTGCTGGTGTGTACGGAGAACCAGTCCAGCTTATAGCCGTGCTCGTCCTGGCTCTCGTCCATGACGGCCCGGTGCTCGGCGATGGCCTCCAGGTCCGCGTCGGTGACCTGCTTTTTCTTGTCGCACAGGACCTTGAACTCCTCAAAGCAGGCGGCCAGCTCCTCCGGTGTCAGGGTATAGCCCAAATCCCGGAGCCTGTCGTCCACGGCGTGCTTGCCGGAGTGCTTGCCCAGGACCAGGTTGTTGGTGGATACGCCCACGGACTCGGGCGTCAGGATCTCATAGGTCTGCTTGTTGGCCAGCACCCCGTGCTGGTGGATGCCCGCCTCGTGGGCAAAGGCGTTGCGGCCCACGATGGGCTTATTCAGCGGCGCGCTCTGGCCGATGATGGAGTAGACGGTACGGCTGGCCCGGGCGATCTGGGTGGTGTCGATGCGCGTGTCAAAGGGGTATTCGCCCGGACGGGTGTGCATAGCCATGACCACCTCCTCCAGGGGGGTGTTGCCCGAGCGCTCCCCCAAGCCGTTGACGGTGCACTCGATCTGCCGGGCGCCGCCCTGGATGCCCGCCAGGGTGTTGGCGGTGGCCAGACCCAGGTCGTCGTGGCAGTGGGTGGAGAAGACGGCTTTGTCGGCCCCCTCCACATGGGCGCGCAGGTACTCGAACAGGGCGCGCATCTCCGCGGGAGTGGTATAGCCCACGGTGTCGGGTATGTTCACGGTGGCGGCGCCGCTGGCGATGGCGGCGGAGATGACCTTGGCGAGGAAATCCCAGTCGCTGCGGGTGGCGTCCTCGGCGGAGAATTCGATGTTGGAGCAGTACTTCCGGGCATAGGCCGTCATGGCGGAGGCCGCCTCCAGCACCTCATCCGGCGTCATGCGCAGCTTATACTCCATGTGCAGGGGGCTGGTGGCGATGAACAGGTGGATGCGGGGGTCGGCGGCGTGCTTCACCGCCTCCCAGGCCGCGTCGATGTCCTTCACATTGGCCCGGGCCAGGGACGCGATGGTGCAGTCCTTCACGGCGCCGGCGATGGTCTTTACGCTCTCGAAGTCCCCCGGGGACGAGATGGCGAAGCCCGCCTCTATCACGTCCACCCGCAGCTTCTCCAGACACCGGGCCACTTCGATCTTCTCCCGCAGGTTCATGGAGCAGCCTGGGGACTGCTCGCCGTCCCGGAGGGTCGTGTCAAAGACGATGATGCGATCCATATTCTTCCTTCCTTTTCTGAATTGTTCGATTTGGATGATAACAAAAAAACCGTGCGGTCCGAAAAGTCAGACCGCACGGCTCAGTTCACGATTTGTTCCGGTTCCCCGGCTCGCCCTCACCCAGTGATTTCAGCATGACTTTTCGCGCTATAGTTGACCGGGCACAGTCGGTCAAGCATAGCGCTGGTCAGCAGGCTGGCGGCGGGAAGGCGACGCATGGGAGTTCCTCGCTTACGAAATATTTGGTTCACTATATCATAGTTCGGAACGTATGTCAAACTTGTTTTACGCGATTTTGTTGATAAGGCCCCATTCGATCCCGCCGGGCAGAACGCGATATATCATAAGTGCCTCCCTATTCCGCTGTGATGGTGACGGTCACGCCGCCATTCAAAAAAGCGCGCATCCCATCCGCGTCCCGGTCCGTGATATGCCCCAGGCGGGTGTAGGCCCAGAAAGCTGTCAGCGTCATCAGCAGCGCCAGCACAGCCGACAGCAAAATATGTTATTTCACATGCATCCCTCCGTCGTCTGCCTCCATTATATCGCAGGGAAACGGAGTCTTGTCAATGCAGAGGGACACGAAACACCGGTCCGATACATAGCAGTGCTGGTCATTTAGGCAAAAAAGCCCCGGGATCGCGTTTTGGAGAACATGACACGCAGGCAAATGGCACCCCATGACCAAATGGTCACAGGGTGCCATGCGCTTTTGTTCATGTTCTGGCTCTGCCGCAAAACTCGTCTTTTGCGGAAAGTCCATACAATTTACTTGCCGGCAAGCTGATGATCCACATCCGTGATCGCCTGAACGCACTGCTCCATGTACTGTTTGAGCTGATCGACCATATCAGGGATCTGAACAGAAAGGAACTTCTGATAGCTGTCCAGATATGTCATCTCAGTCTTATCGTGTGCTTCGCCCTGCCAATACGTCGGCAGATCCTTCAGTATGGAGTTGTCGATCCTCTTTGCCGTCTCTTTGAGTTCCTCGATCTCGCCCTTAACCGCAGCGACGACCCCGTCTGCTCCCGCTTTGTCCAGAAATAGATTCGCCATTTTTGTTTCTCCTTATCAATAATTTATTTTACCCTTTCGGGCAATTGACGATTTAAACAGTCCCATCCAGGGCATTTATGCGCTCTTCCAATCCTGAAAAGGTCTCTATCAGCTCATCCAAGATGTCTGAAAAGACTTTTAAGGTGCTTTCATACTTCTCTACCGAAGTGACCCAGCTATTGTCCATTTCCTGAAAAAACACTTCTCCTGCCGGCGTCTTCCACGAACTGCGCAGCTCTTCAATAGACTGCATCGTATCGCTCCTGGCCTTTTGCAGTTTTATTATAGTATTCTCCGTTTCTGTTTTTATCTTTCGGAAGGAATCCACGTCAAAGGAGAGCTCTCTGCCCCGGTTTTCCGGGAGCACCAAGTCGTAGACCAGCTTGAGCGCCTTGAAGGACCCAAGCATCATAGAAATCAACATCGTCTGTCACCCCCGCTTTCAATCCGGTATATCAGGATTGATCGCCCGGGCCGCCGCCAGCTCCTCGGCCGCCTTCTTCTCGTCTCCCATCTGCTTGTAGATCAGGTGGCGGTAAGCGTGCCCATCCGCACTGTCGGGAGAGATATTCTGAAGGTAATCCGCCAGCTGGAACGCCTGGTCATACTCTCCCAGATTGCAATGGGTCAGCAGCCGGAGCATATATATCTCCGTCAGCCCCGGGTTCTGGATAGTTAGATCGCGCAGCTCCTTCGTCAGACTGCGGAATTCTGCCTTTGCCTGTTCCTCCTTGCCGAGCTCCCGCAGCGACATGGCCCGGTAGAACTTCGCGGAGGCGACCAGCGACGGCGCGGGGTTCTTGGATGCGACCACCCGGTCCGCCGTGACGACGATCTTGTTATGATCCAGTGTTTGTATATACGCGCTCAGAAGCAGGTATAAAAGCTCCGAGTCGTCCGGGTCCTCCTCCAGCGCCCACTCCAGGGAGCTTACCATCTCCTGGTTCTTTCCTTCTGTGAGGTACATGCGCGCTTCTTCCATGCCCAGGGTCTTTCTCCGCCCCGTGTCCAGTCCTTTTTCTTTCAGCTCGCCGATAAGTGCTTTCACCTGTTCATTCCGGCCAGCCTCAGAGCAGATATACAGTTCCACCATTTTGATCTGCGGATCGTCCGGGAAACGTTCCTTGGCAGGCTGCAGCTTTTGCAGCGCCTCGTCGTACTTTTCCTGCGCACACAGCAGCCTTGACTGCAGATCGTAGGCGTCCAGGGCGTCAGGCAGAAGTTCAAGGAACTGGTCGAGCGTCTCCTGCGCATCGTCGAACTTGCCCGCATCGATCAAAACGACCGTTTTCCTCCGCCAGATATCTCCCCGCAGCGGCTCAAGCTTCAGCGCCCGATTGAGGCAGCGAAGCACCTGCTCGGTATCATTCACCCGGCCGAATATTTCCGCCATGATGAGATACATGTCCACCGACTTATAGCCGGCAGCCTCGGTCTTGTTGTAATACTTGACCGCCCGGCGAAAATCGTCCTGGAGATAGTAGACATTGCCGATGCTGAACAGCGCCTCGCCCGCGTCAGGTTTTACTGCCAGCGCGTTCGTGAAGGCCATGATCGCGTCATCCATCTCCCCAAGATTCACGCAGGCATTGCCCAAATGGATGAACGCGTCATAGTTCGTGGGATCGGCCTGCAATGCTTTCCCGAATGTCTCCTTTGCCGCCCCGTAGTTTTCTTCTCTCATCAGCCCTATGCCCATATTGATGAGATCCAGCGCTTTTTCATTTTGCGTTGCCATAATCGATCACCCCTGAATCATAAATCGTATTCAGCCCCTCGATGAGATGAGGCTCAAAATAGTCATACAGTATTATCCCGCCGTTGCGATCTGAGGTCGCTCTTTTTTTGTCTCCCCGATATACGCTGGTCTGTACCCTTCCCCGGATAAGAGCCCGCGGAGGCCCGTCGAACGACCGGATCTCAATAGGCCATATGCACATCTCGCGTTTTTTCCCGGAAGCCGAATAGGAATAGATCAAGCTCCCATTGCCGGGTATCTCCACAGTTTCGTCCCGATTGTCCTGGGTAAAGCCGCCGGTGAAGAGAGTATTGAAGAATCGCAGCGCCCACTTTCCGAACCCAAACACCACGACCATCATCACACATTGGGCCGCCAGCGACGCCCACTGGTATCTCTGGAAGCTGACGCCCATCAACACCTTTCCTGCCCTGACGGCACAGAGCAGCGCCGGCAGCGCCCACTGCGCTATGCCAAAGATCTTTCTGAAAAGGGACTGTACGAAATAGCGGCTGTTCTGCTTCTTCGCCTGCCGGACGACGTCCTTCTTTCTGCCTTCGTCAACATGCAAGATCATATTCATCATACCGCCTTGCCGCGCACCTCAACGGCCGCCCATGACCGGCGTCGGCAGGAGGCCCGAAAACGGATTGACAGTCTCTACTTTCTTCGGGAAGAAGATATCGCCCAGGGTCTTTCCGTTCTTTATGGTGTTCCAGATATCTCCAAGATAGCTGTCGATGAACGGGAACTTTCCTGCGATATCCATCGCCTTGTCGGCCGTATCATATACGGATAGGTCCCCGGTGCGCAGGTCGTTCACGCCTTTAAATATCTTCTCGATATTATCGACCGTTTTAGACCCGTCAAGCGCTATCTTCGGGAGCACGCCATAATCCTCATACTTATGGGATATGATCTTGTGGATGGGATTCCACCCCTTATCAACGTTATATCCGCCAGCCTCAAAGCCGCTGTCCCCCTTCTTTTTGTGCAATATGTTCTTGACGGCCTGACTAAAGTCGAAGTTGTTCGATTTGGTGCCATCCGGATTGACGACCAATCCGCCGGCAAAGAAGTTCTCAAAGGCTGTCAACGTCTTCGCCGTCATTTTATTGATCTTCTTCGCTTTGTCGTAGTTCTCGCCAAACTTCTCTATTGCGTTGTTCTCTTCACTGTCGCCATAATCATAGTGGGTGGTCTTATCCTTTACGCCCTCGATCTCACCGTAGTACCTCGCCGCAGTGATATTGCCTCCCTCGCTGAGATCCAGCGATTTAAAGTTTTCATCCAGCCTGATTATTGAATCTGTCACCTGCTGCACTAAATAGATCGTTCCAGCTACGATCGCCACCACGCCGATGACCACGAGCCAAGCCGGACCGCCTACGAAGGCAATGATCGCTGATGCCAAAACGCCCACCGCCAGCAGCGCATCCTTGACTGCATCAAATATGTTCAGCCAATATTTACCGTCCCCATATTTAAAGAAGTTGATCACCTTACGGGAGATGGAGCCTATCCCATCCACGCCCTTGCGGATCGCCTCGGCCAACAGCTTTCCCAGGGGACCGGAGTTTTCAAGGCGGTTCACAAAATTGACATACCCCTCATAAAGCCCGTCCTTGAGTTTCTGGAACAAGCTTCTCTCGCCAACATAGGACTCGACCGTCATCTGTATCCCGGAGGCAGCATTCTTGTCCTTTTCCTTGGCATAGGAACTCATGTTCTTCAGCTTCTCAGAAAAGTTCGAGTACTTATATGACGCGTCGCTGGCATCCTGCGCTTTTTTCCTGGCGATGCTGAGCGCGCTGCTCACATATCCTCTTGAATCACTGCCCGGCAGATCGGACAGGCTCTTTGTGACCGAATCCATGTCATCGGCATACGATCTCAGATCCTTTGAGAGGGTCTTGGCCTCACCGGCCGCGTCCTCCAGCGCCTGGTATTTGATCGTGATCAAGCTCATGTCTTACCCTCCTCGGTCTTAAGGTTATTAAGATCGTATCTGGCGTCTGAAATAGAACTTGAAACGGAACTGATCTCCGTCGACAAACGGACGGATTCATCCCGAAGATTCTCTTTGTCCCCCGTCTTATTCAGGCCAAACTTGTCCGACTGCTTCTCGTTCAGGTTGCTGACGGTCTTATCGATACCAGATGACCCCTTGATCGCGCTGCTCAGATCACTTGAAGTCTTTGATACGCTCTTGTCGATCTTTGAGAGGTCGGACGACAGATCGTCTATGGACCCGATCGCTTTGTCCACTTTCTTCTTTCTTGATGAAAGCGTATTCAGTCTGCCCGATAAGCTTGAGATCAGACTTGTCAGCCTTGCCTGTTCATCTGACACCTTAAGTCCCCTCCTTTACTTTAATACCGCGTTAAAACGGTCTGTACTACTTTTGTCGACACTCCATACGCGCTCTGTTTTTCCGTCCTGCTCCTTTGCCGCCTGGGTATCGACTTCCATATAGGCAGTCGCGGTGTTTATCAGCGTCTCCGCGATGTCAAACAGGGATTGGCTCACATCGGTAAGCTGCTGCATGAGCATATGCGCCTTTTTGTCAAACATCGTGCGCGCTTCACCGCTCCAGTCAGTTGCAGTGTTTGTTATTGCCTTCTGAAATGTTCCGCGCATATCTTCAGTGGTTTTCGCGAGCTGCTGGATGTTCCCGATAACTCCATCCATTTTTGATGTGTCCAGATAAAAGTTATCCATAACGACGTTATACCTCCTGTATCGTTTTTACCCGATATATATCTTCTCTGTTCAGAAAATACGCGTCATCCGGCGAGTTGAGCATCCCGACGCCTTTGACCGTCGAACCATATATATCAACGATCTTAAGCTCTTTGAGCGGACCAAAGCACAGTATCTTTTTGTCCTCCTTGACCTTCCGGAGGATCTGCGGCGAAAACGAATTCACGCTGGAATCATTGATATCCGTGACTAGGAACAGGACCTTCAGATTGGAGTACATCTTACAGATCTCTTCAAATTGGCTCTCATGTTCCCGGGACCCTGCCATGGCATCCAGCGCCTGTCTGTTATTGATGACCGCCACAAGCAGCGGCATCTTATACAACGCCTCGACGCCTTCGTCCTCCAGTTTTTCAAATCGGCTCTGCAGTTCTTCGTAGAGCGAGTCAATGATGCCCAACAGCCCGTCTGTACTGATCGTATAAGTATCCGTATACGGCAGATCCTTATATTTCTCCAGTTCTTTGCGGAAATTATCCACAACGTAGAGCTTTACTGGCCGCTGGAAGAGATTGATCCTGATGTCGCTCATCAACGCATGCAGGAAGCCCGCGCGCGCTGCGGTATTTTTCCCCGCCAGCGCCAGGACCAACTGCTCGTAACAATTGAGCATTACGCAGTCGATGGTGCTGTAATCCAGCGCTATTGCAATGTTTTCTGCCACATCGATGTTCGGATGGTTCTGCCGGATATAGCTCAGGCTGAGCGTTTTGGGAATGCTGGGGATCTGCTTGGCCCGCATACCGGCATACCTTTCATTCGTCGCCTTGACGAACGCCCGGACCGCATTGACCTTATCGATACCCTTCTCTCCGTCAAATACGATATAAGACTGGAACTCAAAAATAGCTTTGTCCTTCATGAACAGGGCTCTTCCCGGGACATTTTTGGGCTCCGTTCGGCAGCGGTCCAAAATCTCCGAATACTCGGCTCTGTCGTTACACGTCAGCGCGATGCGGCAGCCGATACTGGAAAGGTACCGAAAGCTGAGCCCGCTGGCCTGGGTGCTCGTCAGCACTGTGCAAATGCCGTAGGTCTGCCCTTCGCGTATAAGGTGCAGAAGATTTCCTTCATATTCCTCCGCATACAGTTCTTTGAATACGCTGAAATTGTCCAGCATGAACACGATGAACGGGAGATCCGTATAGCCCGCCTCCCGGTACAGATGGAACGAGCCCAGCCCGGAGTCAAGAAGCCGCTGCTTTCTTATTTCTATCTCCTCATCCAGCAGCTTGAGAAGATTTTTGAACCTTTCCTCATCCGATGCGGTCACGACGCCGCCCACATTGGCCAATTCCCCAAAATTGTTCAGAGACATCGCGCCAAAGTCGGCAATGTAAATCGCCACCTCCTCCGGCGTATACGCCTCGGCCAGCTGACGGATCATAACCTGCAGCAAATTCGTCTTGCCCATCTGCGATGCACCGACTATCAGAACGTTGTTTTCGCCCAGACGGACAGAGGCAATGTCCTGATACTGATTGTCAGGATCGTCATAGATACCCAGCGGGATCTCAAAGGACGCCGTCTTTTCCATGGGCGTATCCGGGCAGACGATGACATCCGACAGCGATTGGATGCAAATATCCGGCAGCTTCTCCAGCCCCGTCTGCTTGCAGTATCTGGCGATATGCTCTACGATATCATCCAGCTGCGTCGTTTTCTCCTCTGTATCCTTTTTCCTTTTCTGGGTATATACCAGCGTGCGCTCGCCTGAGGGCCGCACCTCATAGATCGAGAACTCTCTTTCACCGCTTGTCACAACGCGGGCAGGCCCGCCGCTGTATGCGGACTGGAACAGCGACAGACTCTCATTCTCGCCCAGCATGAGGTACGCCCGCCCCGCCTCGCGTATCTCCGCAGCCAAGGGGGATTTTATCATCTCATTGGAGTCCTGGGATGTAGCCACCTTCAGGCAGAGCTTGAAGCGGGAGTTGGACCAGATCTGATCGTCCACCTGTCCCGAAGGCTTCTGGGTCGCCAGGATCAGATGCACGCCAAGGCTTCGGCCGATACGGGCCGCGGAGATGAGCTCCTTCATAAAGTCCGGCTGCTGGGCCTTCAGCTCTGCAAATTCGTCCACGATCAGGATGAGGTGCGGCAGAGGCGTCGTCACCTCGCCGCTTTTGTATTTGCGGATATATTTATCGATATGGTTGACCTCAGCCTCCGCGAACAGGCGCTGACGCTTCTGCAGCTCCGCCCGGATGGATCGCAGGGAGCGGTCGATCTCCTTGCCGTCAATATTGGTGATGGCGCCCAGCAGGTGGGGCAGGTCCCGGAACTGGTTGACCATGCCGCCGCCCTTGAAGTCGATGATGACGAATCCCACCTCATACGGATGGAACAGCGTACTCATGGACAGGATGTAAGTCTGCAGCAGCTCGGATTTGCCGGAGCCGGTCGTGCCCGCCACCAGTCCGTGGGGGCCGTCCGCCTTGTCGTGCAGGTCCAGCGACAGCGTCCCCTTTGTCGTCACGCCGATAGGCGCCGCCATCGACTTATAGACCTGCGACTGGGCCCATCTCTTCTCCAGGTCAAGGTCATCGGCAGCAAGGATATTCAGCATTCCAAACAGGGTTATGTTTTTCGTAAGAGTCCCTTCAAGGGAGATCTCCTCGCTGTATACCGGCGCCAGCAGGCCGGCTATTTTTTTCGCATCGCTGTCGCTGAGATGGGGGTAGGAAAACGCCACACCGCCGCCACTGTCTCCGACCGGCGTGAGGAGCCCCTGACCACCGTCCTGCTCCGATATGATATAGCCGCAGCCCATAGGGATATCCGCAGCGGCGCTGCCGAAAAATACGAACACGACGCCCAGCTCCGCCGCCCTGTCCACGAACCGGGAGAGCGGATGGGTCCTGAACCCGCATTCGTCGTAAAAGAATACGACGATCCGGCGGGGGTCCTTTTTTCCCTGTGCCCTGGCGGTCAGTTCTTTGTAGAGGTATTCAAAAACGAGGTTTTTGCTGGGCGTATCTGTGACGAGCAGATGGGTCTGGGTCATCTCATCACAGGTATGAGGCAGCATGCGGAGCCATGTGATCTTGTCCGCGTTGGCCTCCGAGGCCACGAACGCCATCTTCACATCTGTAAAGTAATGCCTCGCGGCGATGTCGATCACCGTGTTCTTGAAAATATCAAAGCGAAATGCTTCGCCGCCCGTGACACCAATAGCGTTGAGCGTTTTCAGGTCACAGGTGACCGGTGCTTGCTCGATACATTTATACTCTTCGTCGAGCTGCTGCGGGATCAGCTGCAGCTCGTCCTCTACCTCCAGCCGCTCCTGCTTTTTATAGTTTATCTTTCTTCTGGCCGGCACGGTCCCGTCGCCAAAATTGACACAGAGAAAGTCCTCGTCCTCCGGCCGTCTGTCAAACAGCATGGGAGAAAACGCATCCAGCCGCGCCTTTTCCTCCTCCTGGGAGATATATACATCCGCCAGGGCCGCTTTTTCGTCCTCGCGGCACTGTTCTATCTCCTCCCGCTTGCGCCCGACATATTCGGTATACTTCCGAATGCGGTCTTCTGAGCTCTTTTTGAATCCCTTTTTATCGTCCCGAAGGGTCAGAAGCGTAGTCAAGATCGCTATAGCGCCGGAGATAGCGCCGAACGCGATCATCGCCCCGCCAAAGATAGCCATCACGCCGGACGCTATGAGCATGCCCATTGACGGCAGCAGCCGGGTCAGAAGATTGGTCTTCGGCTTTTCCGGCTTGCTGGGAGGATCGAGGACCTCTATAGCGTCTTCGCACAGCGTACTTTTCAGCCGTGTGTTCCGGCTGAACCGAGGGTATTGCTCCGGAACGGGTCTGTCCTCATACCGCAGGCCGTTGATATGCATGTCGCCGCGTATCTGCGTCCACAGCTCATCGCCCTTGTAGTAAAACAGGAAGTCGGACACGGAAAAGAAGTCATAGCTTCTGATCTCCTCGCTGCCCTCGAACCGGTTCCCGTTGTGACATACGCCGTAGCGGGAGCGCTCCACCTCGAGCCGCAGAGCCTCTCCCTTTTTCACCGCGCGGATAACGTCACTCTCTACATAAGCGCTTTTCAGGACGATGTTGAAGTTGTCCGCGGCGCCCAATGTAAATTCGTTTACATTGGAGAGGTCGATCACCCGCTCATACTTGATGAGGCCGTTATAGAAGTCGACCTGAAAATCGATGTGAAAGACCTCGATGTCCGACGACTGATACTTCACTGTCAGGTCGTCGCCGTGGACGAGCGGCTTTGTCGCCAGTTTGCGCACGTCGCCCACCGTCAGATAGATATTGTCCGAGCAGAGCACGGACCACCCCTGGTCATCCTTGAAGAAATCAAGCTCTATCGGCTCAAAGAACAACGATTTATGCAGGCGCACATCACAGCGGATGTCCGTCCCCAGTTTGATCTCCTTCGCGTCGGGCGCCAATTCGATCTCTTTATAGACGTTCCTGCCGGAAACGATGATCTTATATCTGCTGTCCATACTCCGCTCCTGTCTCAGTCTGTGTACCGGATCACGCTTCCGTTCCGCATGCCAAACTGTGCAAGCGTCTTCTCCCCGCGCAGCAGCGCGATGGGCGCCTCCATCCGCAGAAAGCATTTTTTGATGTCACTCGTATCAATGCCCAGGTGGTACGCATTATTGAGCGCTGTCACCAGGTCGTTGGCGGATATATCCAACGGCACCTCCAGATCCACCGACTGACCGCGCTTCATCATATCGAATATCACGATCGCTTTATCCCCTGCCACAGTCTGTCACACCTTCCACTGTAATATCGCCCGCGGGCGGATCACATCACCAAAAACGCCGTTTTTTGTACGCCGACGTTTTTGGCATAGTCCTCACACCCCAGCTCGTCGAAGCCTTTCATATGCTCGATGTAATTGTTCACGGAAAACTTCAGCCGCATATCGGGCACCTCATATGCGTTATCCTTTTCCGAGTCATAGTCGCCGCACACGAAGCTGAATTTATCCTCCGTCACGCCGCTCAGGTTCGACACGAGAAGATTGGTCGCGTAGGCGGCGGCCTTCGTCTGTCTGGTCATGACGATCACCTTGTCCGCCAGACTCAGCAGGCCGGCGTTCACCTCGTCGAACGCGGTGTCCGTATCCACGACGACATAGTCATATTCCTGAGACTGCTTTGCGCCGACGGCAATGTCCCTGTATATCGAAATGGGCAGACCCAGCGACAGCGCCGCGGCCTTCAGCGCGGGCAGATAGCTGAATCTCTCCGTGCGGACGGAGCCCTTCACCTGCTCATAGGCCGAGCCCGATCCGCGGACCAGCCCGGCGTATACGGCCGGGTCCGTCAGCGGCGTCTGGTCCTTCATGACCCGCCGGAACGCCTGCAGTCTGCTGGCGCTGATATACAGGACCCGCCTGTAGTTTTTCGCCAGGCACGCGCTGATCCCCAGCGCCGCCATGGTCTTTCCCACACCGCCGCTGGCGGAGCTGACCACCACGATCTGGCACGTCCTTTTATTGCCGCTGGAACGGAGCCCCGGGCTCTCGCTGACGATCGTGTTGAGTGTCTCCTTCAGGCTTGCGTATTTCAAGATGCCGATAGCGCTCCTATCGGCCGCCTCAGCGTCGTCCCGCTCCGTGAGGAGAAAGATATTGTGTATGCTGTGCCGCTGAAGGGACGGCTCATAGAGGCTGTCGGATACCACCAGAGCCTCCGCGTCCTGGGGCGAGGAGAACAGCTCCCGGAAGTATCCCTCGTCGGTGATGACCTCCAGATCCGCGTGTCCGAAAAGTTCTCCCGCCAGGGCGCTCTGCAGCCGCTCGATATAGTTGGCGTCCGTATCGGCAATGATCACTCGCAGCTTTGGCATACAGATCCCCCTATTCCTCCGAAACGCGAAAATCATGATCGGCCAGCCGGAGCATATCGCCGCCTTTGATAGGGACAGGCTGATGCGGCTGAAGCGCTATTCCGTTGACATATGTGCCGTTCGTACTGTCCAGATCGGTCACGGCGTAGCCATTCCCGGTCCATTTGATCTGGCAGTGGGCACGGCCGATCGTATCCGTAAATGTGACCACGCCATCCGCCCGTTCGGGATCTCTCCCTATGACATAGAGATCCCTGTCAACAACGAATTTTGCCGGGGTATCGGGGCCCTCCCCCGCGATGCGCAGACTTCTGCGCCGCAGTTCACGATGCGTCGGCGTCGTACCGGCCCGCCCGTATTTTTCCAGCAGCTCCTCCAGCGTCAGGGTCCTGCCGCCTATGTCCGCGGACAGCTGCGCCACAGCGGGGATCTCCCCGTGGCCGGAACGGGCCAGGATCTGGACCATCCAGTCCCGCAGATGCGTCTCAAAGGCCGGATAATCTTCAAACATCCGTACAGCCAGGGGCAGATATATCAGTCTGACGCTGTTGGAGCTCGGGTCCACATATACATGCTCCGCGGAGATGTCGATGCTTTGGCAGGACAGAAAGCCGTTGCTTTTGACCGAGACGATCCCCCTGACAAGGTCGACCGCGGCATCCATCAGTTTATTCGCGTCCCAGCGGGGCAGCATGTCGGACACTGATTTATACCCGCCCGTAAGATAATAGAGCTGTATCTCCCCGTTGTTCAGCATTTTCATGCACCGGACAAAACGTCCGGACGGCTGGCTCTGCAGGACCTTATACTCGAAGGGGAGAAATACGCTCTCATCGTGCAGCAGATAGGTAAAGTCCGGGCCGCAGTTTTTTCCGGTAAGTATGCCGCTGGCAACCAATTGATTCATCGTCTGCTACTCCTTGTTACTGTTCCGCCGCCTGCTGCTGTGCCTGCTCCGCGGCGTCCTCCGGCTGGGGCTCCTCCACCGGTGCCCAGGCCGTCGTTACATTGGATATATCCTCCTCCGTCACCGAAGGGGCTGCGCTGTCTACGATCACCTTGGCCCAGACCGTCTCCCACGCCTCTCCCGTCACGTTCGCCGCGTACAGGCGGAGCGTATATGCCCCGTCCGCCAGGCCCATCCCGCTCAGGTCCAGACGCATCACAAAGCCCGCGTCCTCCTCGGTGCCGCCGGACAGCCGGTCGCCCCCCGGCAGTCCCTCCGCCTCGGCCTTTACGCCATTGCGGGGATACTGCACGATCTCGTCCGTGATATAAACGGTCGACCCCGTGATCTCCCGCCCATTGGGGTCAAACAGAACACAGCGGTCAAAATACGCCGGCCTTCCGCTCTCCCGGTATACCCAGCCTGTCAGCACGACCGACTCCGCCGGGAAAGAAGGCTGCATCGGCTCATCCAGCCCGATGGCGTAGTTCTGGGAGGCATTTACATAGGCCTCTCCTACGCCGCTCTCATTGGCCGAGCCCTCCACCGTGACCGTTCCCAGGTCAAAGCGCCGTTCCTCGTTGTCCGTCACGGCGTATACCTGCAGCGCATACGTGCCGCTGGGGCAATCCTCCGGGATACGCACATTCTCGAGCCGGTATACGGTTTTGGCATAGTTTCTGTCCAGACTCACATCGGACGGGATCGTCGGCGCATCCTCCACTGCGACCGGCTCGAAACTGACGCTCCTCTGCGTTCCGCCGCCCACAAGGTACATATGCACCCGGTTTCCTTCGCCCATATCCCAGCTGTCGCAGATGGCCCACGCCTGGAGGCCCTCTATCACGTCTCCCGCATTTACGGGGCCCAGCGTGTCCGTTTCTGAAAACGCATAGGACTCCCACTGCGTGCTGGTATTTTCATAAGTGAGTGTGACCCGCACCGGGTCATTGACATAGTCCGTCACTTCAACGGCGACGTCATCGCCTGTCCGCAGGCCTAGGCTCCGCAGGCCGTCGATTACGACCTGGTCCACGGCCTGCTCATATGCGGGCTCCCCGTTCCGGGAGGGCCAGACCGGCGCCCCGTTGACGAGCAGACGCACGCCGCAGGCCCCCGGTTCTCCGTTGGTGATGCTGACCGTCAGCTCCGCCGTATCCCTCGTGAGAAGCGTGGGAGATACGTCGACTGCCGGCTGCTGTGTATCGCAATAGACCGCGGCAGCCGCAGAAGTTCCTTCCAGCGCCTCTTCCGGGAAACCGTTGCCGGCGTCATATGCCACCGTCAGCGTGCTCTCTCCCTGGGGCAGGGAGTCCGCCTCCAAAGCGAAGCTGTACCGTCCGGCCTCGTCCGCCCGGCCATAGGCCTCCATCCCGCCGCCGGTCAGCAGCAGCGTGGCGCCCGGTTCCGCCGTACCGGCGACCACCAGCTCATCGCCGCTGTGCAGAGGCTCTTCCACTCCGGCCGCATCGTCGATGACGATGGGGTCGACAGACACATAATCCACCGCCGCCTGCGTCAAATTGCCCGCCGCATCCCACGCGGAGACCAGGATCCGGCTCGTCTTTTCCAGCGGCGTGTCCGCCGGGATGCTCAGTGTATAGGCCTCGCCAGGCTGCACATCCTCCAGCCACGCCACGGCCTGCCCGTCCACCGCCAGCTCTATCCGCCGGAGGGGCTCTTCGCCTTGAGGCTCCACCTGGATGGGCGTATCCCGGTGCACGATCTGCGCGGGCGACACAGCTATGTCAGGCGCTTCGCCGTCATAGATCACAGAGAACGATACCGGCTTGCCGTCGTCCTCCACCGCCAGGCCCTCGACCTGAGAATAGGCGACCGTCACCGTATTCTGGCCCGGCTGAAGGCTGGCCGCGCTTATGGTCAGGCTTCCCCGGCCATCCGCGTCCACCTCGGCCCTTTCCTCCGTCTGTCCGCAGAGGATACGCAAAACGGAACCCGGTTCCGCAGAAAAGCCCATATCGACCTCGGCTCCGGTCCCTATCACAAAGCCGTCCAGAGCCGCCGGATCGTCCAAAACGATATCGGCCGGCTGCCGCCGATAGGTCACAGCCGCCTCGCTGGTATTTCCCGAGCTGTCCGCCGCCGTCACCGTGATGCGGCTCATTCCTGTCAGTCCCAGGGCATCGACGCCCGTGAACACAGCGGTCCCGTCCCTTGCGATAGCCTGCTGCACGACGGTCCCGTCCACGATCAGCTGGACGAAACAGGCGTTGTCATCGTCGGAGATGCTCACGTCGAGCTGCCGGGTATACTGGTCGATCCGCTCCTGTACGCCTATGACAGGCGCGTCGGCGTCATAGCGCACGACCATATCCACAGCCGCTGCGGCTGCCGCCTCCTGCTCTTCCACCGCCCCGTCCGGGGCATAATAGGAGAAAGAGACGACGTTCTCCCCCTCCGCCAAAAGACGCGACGGTACCTCCAGGGCAAAGCCCCCGTCCCCGTCGGCACGATAGTACCCGAAATGCTCGCCGTTGACGGCCACCTCCAGCGTGGCATTTGGCTGAGCGCTCCCCGAGACAGACAGGATCTTGTCAGAGCCGATCCATGTGCCGTTTTCGTCCGCATCGTCGATCCTGATCCCGGCGAACCCCGCTTCCGGCGTCTCCACGGGCTCCGGCGTCGGTTCGGGGGTCTGCGCCGCCGTGGGGACAGCTGTGGGAACGACCGTGGGGATAGCCGTGGGAGCGGCCGTCTGCACAGCTTCAGGGACATCCGTCTGCACGACGGCAGGGATCGCGACCGGCTCCTCGGTAGGCGCCAGCGTGACCTGCGCCGGCCCGTCGATCACGGTGACGGGGAGGTCGCCTCGGTTTTCCGCGCTTGAGCCGCCGGGGCCTATGGTCCGCCACAAGAGCACCGCCGCGGCAGCCGCGCCTCCCAGCGCCAAGACGCCAACGGCAGCCTTTGCCGTCTTTCCCTTTCCCTTTCCTTTTCCCTTTCCCTTTACGTTTCCGTCTGCACCCGCACCGGAACCGCTGTTCTTCCTGTACTTTCTGTAAAGGTCCTCTGTTGCCTCCTCCAGCTCCCCGCACGACTCATATCGCTCGGGAGGGCGCAGGGCCAGACATCGGAGGAGGACCCGGTTTATGTCCTTGGGAACGCCTTTGATCTCCGGAACAGGCTTTTGGCGGTCCAGCCGCAGCTCATAGGCCGCAATGCGGTCGTCTCGGTCATCCCCCTTCTGCAGGGGAAGCCTATTTCCGTTGAGAAGCTCATAGACCACCACCGCCAGGGAATACATATCCGCGCGGCTGTCCGCCCATTGGCTGAATTCAGGGGCGCGCTTATCTCCTTCCCCCTGTTGATAGAACATCTCGGGGGACATGTAATCTTCCGTTCCGAAGAACACTATATTAAAGGAGCCTCTGTCGATAGCCGTGCCGAAATCGCCCAGGCAGTAATCCCCCTGGCCCGGTCTGTAGCCCCGGCCCGGGTCCGCGCTGTAGTCCGGCTGGTAAAGTATATTTTCCGGTTTGACGTCGGCATGGACGATCCCATGCCGCTGGCAGGCATGAAGCGCATTGCTGATATGGTTCCACATCCGGAGCACTTCGACCATATAGCCCTTCGTGCCCGCCGTCAGCCCCATGTCTCTCAGCGCCTGACCCAGTCCCACCATCTTGTCCATGCGCATCAGCAGATCCCAGCACACGGAACCGTCCGGCTCATGCCGCACGATCTCCTGGGAATCCCGCAGGTTCAGGATGTGCTTCTCTCCCCGGAACTGGCTCAGCATGGAGATCTCGCCCTGGGCCTTCCGCAGCTCTTTCTGCATCTCCTCCCGCAGCTTTTCGCCGCTCAGGCCAGAGAGCCCCAGCGTTTCCCGATCTATGGGCACGATCTTCACGGCGGCGGTCTCCCGGTGTTTTTCTCTGCCGGTGGCGTCGCCCACCTCGCAATAGATCGCGTAAACACAGCCGAAATTGCCCTCGCCGAGAAATGCCTTTACCGGCGAATCGCCGTCAAGATGCCATTTTCCGAAGATGCCCTCCGCGCTGTATTGAAGCATTCGCTTGTTTACTGCCTCTAGATCGATCACCTGTAACTCCCACAAACCCCATGTACTGCCGGCTCAGCGGCGGCCGTCACCGCCACCGGAGAAATCCTGACTTTCGCGCTCCCGCCTTCAGCACTCTGATAACGACTGCTGTGATGTTGTCCGCTTCTTCGCCCATCTCGTCCGCGCTCTGCCGCGCCTGTCTGACGATATGGGCGGCATTATCCGCCGCGCTCTCCGCTGCGGCAAATGCGCCGCGTATATCCTCGTCCCGCATGCTGTCGCTCACGCCGTCGGTGCACAGCAGAAAGCAGTCGCCCTCCTGCAGAGGCATCCGCTCGCCGATGATCGATTCCAGCTCCTCCCCCTCCAGGGGCATGCCCAGGTGGTGCGTGATGATGTTTTTGTCCGGGTGGGACCAGGCCTCCTCCTGGGTGATCCTGCCCTCGTTCACCAGGCACTGGACCCAGGACTGGTCCTCGGTGATCCTCTCAAGCGTGCCGCCGCGCAGAAGATAGATCCGACTGTCCCCCACATGGGCCGTGCGGTACCAGCTATCGCCAATGAACAATATAGCCGCCGTGCTGCCGCAGGAACCGCTGGGCTCTCCCCGGTCAAGAGAGATCTGATCGACCCCCCTGGACGTCTGGGTGAAAAACTGCCGAAGATTTTGCTCGTCATCGGCTTGGTCGCAGGTGTTCTGGTACTTTTTCAGGCTGCTCACCGAAAAAAACGATGCATCCTCGCCAAAGTCGATGCCGCCCATCCCATCAAAGACGCCGTATATCTGATGGGGATGGCTGTCCTTTACCGTCACCTTTCCGCCGCGGTCAACTTTATCCCGCTCCAGAAAAATGCCGTTCAAATAAAAATTATCCTCGTTGTTTTCTCTTCCGCCGATGCTGCTGTAAGCCGCGGCCTCGATCTTGATCCCCACGTCTAGCCTCCCCAAAAACAGCGCACGCTCCCATCTTCCTGTACACCTGCAGGCTGGTCCGGCCGCTGTGGCCCTTCCTGCCTGACAGCCTGCAGGACCTCAGTCTGACCGTCAAGGATTCTGACTGGGAAGATGGACTCTCAAAACCGTATCGCCCAGTTCGATGGCGTCACCGTTTTTGACGTCCTGCTTCACATACGCAGTCATCGCTTTGCCGTTGATCGTTGTGCCGTTAGAGGAACCCATATCCTCAGCCTGCACCTTCTGACCGTCAAAGGTGAACATCAAATGGCGGCCGGATATAGCTCCGTCATTGAATTCGATCTGCGCTCCGACATTGCCGCCGCTCCCTCCGAGGATAACGGATTCTCCCTTTTTTATATATATGCTGCGCTGATCAAGTTTCTCGCCGTTGAACTCCACCTCAAAGATGACGTCCACCGCTTCCAAGGCCTTGACCTTTCGCACAGTGCGCCTGCCGCCGGCCGTCCCGCCGTTTTCCGTTCCTTTAACGATCCGGCGCGTTTTTCTCTTGCCGCTGTTATCGCCGCCTTCTGTGCCGCCGCCATCGCCGCCTTCTGTGCCGCCGCCATTGCTATCGCCGCCAGGGACATCACGATCTTTTTTCTGCTTTCTTTCCTCTTTATCCGTCGATATCACTTTTTTCCGCCGCTTCGAGACGGCCAGGATGATTATGAGAAGAAGCAGCGCCGCCGCTCCTCCGGCGATCCACCAGATCGTCCCATCGTCCACCAGCTTCTCCACGGTCTGTCTGACCTCGCCTATAAAACCGGACCCAGCAGGAGACAGGACCAGCACCTGCGGTCTGGAATAGGTTGCCGTCTCCCCCAGCCGCACCTGCACCTCCAGCTCCTGTCCGCTGTCGGCCGGCAGCTGTATGGCCGCCTGGAACGCATACTGGTTGCTGTCCACCTGCTGCGGCGTTATCTGCACCGGCGTCTTGTTCACATACAGCACCAGCTCATTCGGGTCCACCTCGCCCTGCACGTCGATCTCGCCGCTGATCGTCGCCGTCTTTCCCGGCACGAGCTGCTTCTTATCGCCGCTGTCCAGCACCAGGGAGAGCTTCGGCACGGGCGTGGCCTCCGGCATGGTCAATGTCACGCTCTGATAGCCGGAAGCGATATTCTGCGCCGGGATCTCCGCGCACACGCGCAGTTCTCCGCCGGATGCCATACCGGTGGCGCTGAAGGTATACCCGGCGCCGTTGTGCCTGATCTCCGCCGGCCAAACCTCTCCGTTGACCGTGATCGTCAGGTCACTGTCGGCAACGGTGCCCTGCTCCACATCGATATAGCCGGTGAGCGTAACGGTCCCGTCCGCGGGGACCTCTATTTGCTGGTCATCCAGGCGCAGAAGCAGCTGCGGCGGGAGCAGATCGGAGGGCAGCGGTACATTCGTCCAGTTGACCTTCTGCTCCAGCTCGTTGCTCTCGACGTACCCGCCGCCTGCCGGTTCATACCGCACCGCAAAGGTACTGGCCTCGCCGAATCCGGACTTGCCGCCCACATTCACCAGGCCGGCGTGCAGCGACACGGCGCCGCGCATGATATCGCCCACCTGGCCGAGGCGCTCCTGCAGAGAGCCTGAAACGATCACGAACTGCTTGCCGCCCGTCATCACGGCAAAATCCGCCAGGCTCTCCGTATCCACGCTGCCGGCGTCATTCAGACCGATGCAGTAAAGCGGCACCTGCGCGGTCTTCACCGTATCATAGACGCTTTCCTTGGTGAACGCCTGCAGGTCCTCGGGGGGATCGTTCCATCCGTCCGTGATAAAGATGACGGCACTGCGCCCCGCGGCGTCACTGGCAAGCTGCGCGGCGTCGTTCACGCCCTTATAGAGCGCTGTCTTATCATCGGTCGGCTGTATACCGGCGATCGTTTCCTTGATGGCGGCCTGATCCGCGCTGTTGGCGAGGATCTTTTTCACCTGCGTGCCGAAGGTAAGGATCGAGACCGTATCCTTGGGTCCGAGCCCATCCACAAAGGCGCTCAGGCCGCCGCGGATGCTCGTCATCATTTCCTCCGTCAGAGAGGTGGACACATCCACCGCGAACACATAGTGGACGCCCTGTGTCTCAGGGTCGAAGGGCTGGACGCCGTCCACGTCCAGCGTCTGACCGTCCACAGACACGAAAAAACGGTCTCCGGCCAGGTCGGGGGTGCAGGGAGCGCCATCCGCGTCGGCCAGACTGACGTACATTGTCAGGTCCGCATCCGTCTGCTGTACCTGGTTGAGCTTCACCTCGCTCACGTTTCCCGAGGCGTAGGCACTGGGCATGAGCATCGCCAGGAGCGCCGCTGCCAGGAATATCATCAGCTCTTTCCGCACAAAGCGTTTCATTTTTGAACCTCTCTTCAGGGGCCAAGGCCCACAGCTTTTAAATAAGCGGCGGGACGGATCGTCCCGCCGCTTTGGTTGGTCAGCGTTTTTCGTTATTCGTTATTCTGTGACAGCCGTCAGCTGAACTGCCTGGCAATGCTCTCATAGCGCTGGTAGGCGTCATAGAAAGCCACGTTATCCGTATAAGCGGCTGTGGAGCTGTATGCCGCGTTCAAAACGCCCTCTGTCTGCTTGGACTCGGTGAGCCAGCGGTAGAAGTTCGTCCCGCGGCCGCCGCGGCTGATATACCCGGCCTCATCCATGTCCACATCAAAGTCAGCATACAGCCATACCAGACCGCTGTAAGAGCCGTCAGCGTTCCGCTTGGCCGACACGTCGATGGAAGCCAGCGTTCCCTCGGGCACAGCCTTCAGGTCCGCAACAGCGGTGTCATGGGTGCCGCTGACAAGATCGTCGATCGACGGGATGCTGTTATAGGTGCTGACGCGGGCATGGCCGCCGGCGGGCACATAATCCACCGCGCTGATGCTGTAGGTGAGCTGCAGCTGTCCCTGTTCGGTCAGCGCGCCCTTCACGCGGCCGATCTCGATGCCCTTATAGGCCAGTATCGGCAGTTCAAAGCCCTGACCGCCCGCCTGGAGCCCGGACAGGTCGATGGGAGCGGCGAACCGATGAGCCATCGCACCGGAAGCGGTGCGGCCGATGATGTTGGCGCCAAGGACTTCCGCCACAGCACCGCCCGCCAGTTCGGCCTTCGCGGGAACATCGACGCGCTTGGAGTTGCCGCAGAAGTCGGTCGTCGTGACCGCGACCACGTCGCCCTCCGCCAGAGGCGCGTCGAGGCGCGCATAGAAGTAGCCAAACTGGTCCACCGCCACATTGGAGGCCGGCACGGCGCTGACCGTCCCGTCCGCGTGGTTCACGTCGACAATGACGGACGCGCTGGATTCCACATATCCCCACACAGCGCCGCTGCCGACGACAGCCTCGCTGCCGAGAACAGGCGTCTGGGCCTCGTCCTTATAGGTGATCACGATCGTGGCGTCGCCGCCGGTCAGATCACTGTAGCCGACAGAAACAGCCGTGGGCTTGCCCACAGGGAAGCTGGTATCAGACAGATCCACCGTCTGCGTCCACTGCCTGACGCTGTTGTCATAGGCCTCCCCGCCGGCAATGGGCGCGATCGTATAGACGGAGCCGCCCACAGAGAGCTCCAGCTGCTCCCACACATTGGTATCGCCATAGAACACCAGCTTGCCGCTGGGCACTGTGGAGTCGGTTATGGGCTTGACGTAGACCGTATTCTGCGTCACAGCCGCGCTGGGAACGATATTCAGCGTATGGGTGACAGGATTGCCCACGCAGTCATGATAGGTGATCGTGACTGTGCTGCCGGAATGGGGCAGCGTGGAGGGCTGGGTCATCCACTTGTTCACGTTGTTCCAGGTCATCGTGCCGTTCATGCCGGTGACGGCGGCCACATCCTCCTGGATGTTGACCCCACCGAACGTGCCGCTGACAGATATGGGCATCTCATTGACAGAATCACCGATGGTCAGCGCCAGCATCTCGTCTGTGGTCCGGTTCTCCACCGTCTGGGTGGTGTTGACCCCGGCGGTGTCGAAGGCGGTGTTCACAGCCGCCGTGGCCGTGAGGTGGTTGATACCATCCAAAAGCACAGCGCTTACTGTCAGGCTGCCGGCGGGGTTGCCGCCGAACCAGCCGCCCTCCGCGCCGGAAGCGCCCGCCAGCGCCATGAGCTGACCCACCGTCAGCACCAGGGAGCCGTCCTCCGCAGGCTTGACGCCCATCAGCTCACTGTAGGAGACGCCGCTGTAATGGTAAGTCCTGCCGCCCACCTTCAGAACGATCCAATCGTCGGCGCCGACAGCCCCTGCGGACTCCGCCGACGGGCTGACCGTCACGGTGCCATTGCCGTCAAGAAGGACACGGCCATAGCCATAGGGATCGCCGTCCAGATAGGGGACCATCCCCGCGCCGGCGGCCGTACTGATCGTCATGTAAGCATCCACGCTCGTAACGGTCACAGGCTCTCCGCACAGCGCTTCCACGGCGCCGTCATTGCTTACGGCCTTTATTGTCAGCACGGTGCCGGCCGGCAGGCCGGACTGCCATGTCATGGTGTGTCCGTCCTCCCCGGCGGCAGAGTAATTGATGGCGGGGATCGTGAAGGAACCGGCCAGACCGCCCTCCTCCCCGGACTGCTCATCCTGCGGGATGGAGGTGGGGATATTCGGGACGGCCGCATCTTCGGCGTCAGGCGTCACGTAGTTGTTCTCCACTGCCGTCGTATCGGTCAGAAGGGACAAAGTCACATACTCCTGAAGATCGGGGATAAGTTCCGCGCCTTCCCCGCCCACCATCTGGTAAGCGACTTTCCCCACCGTATGGGTCGTGATCTCCGCAGCATCCTCGGCGTCGCCCAGCACCACATCAAAGGCAGGCTCAGGGGAAATGGTGAACGCATCCGCAAAGGTCTGATCGGCCGCTGTCACGGTATAGTTGGCCGATTCGGCGGCGGCCGCCACCTGGACGCTGATGTCATACTGGCCGGGCAGTTCCTGATCCTCGCCCTTCACGCGCTCGGCCTGAACGGTAAGGATATCATCGTCACCCACGCCGTCAAACAGTTCCTCATCGCCGGCCGCTACGCCGTCGACCATCACATAGAACCAGTTGTCCCCCTCAGGCTCGGTCCCCTCCTCAGGAGCCGCCACAACCTGGACCGCGGGGTCCGCAGCGCCGAACAGCTTTTTGCCGGCGGCAGATATGGTCAGGGGGCTGGGCACGATCTCATAGGTATCGGTAAACTCACCGGTGAAGCTGCCTTGGCAGGTGACGGTCACATGGATGACGCCAACACTGGCCAGGTCGCCCGTCTCTGTCTCCTCTCCCTCGCGCACATAGGAGACGGTGAATCCGGTGTCAGGGACGATCTCATCCGTACCGGGCTCGCTGCCCTCCACATAGCCCTTCTTATAGACGAGCTCGGGCTTCCACGCATGGTCCGCTCCGTCGTATACATACCCTGCGTCATTCTCGTCCGCGTTGACAAGGCTGTCGGCGGTGAGAGCCAGAGGCTCGATGGTGAAATTGGCCTCTTTTGTTCCGCTGTAATTGCTGCCGGGGGCAGCCTTGACGATCACGGTCGCGGTGCCCGCCTCGATATTGTCGGCATACTCCAGCACATAGTCCGTGCCCTCGGTCAGAGTCCTGTATCCGTCTCTCACCGTTACCTTCGGCGTATGGGGTTCGCCGTTGAACACCACGTTCTCAGGCTCGCTGACCGTCACGTCTTCCAGGGATATACCGGCGATGGTGTATATCTCCGTCCGGGTGCCGGTAAAGTTGCCCTGGCCGGTGATAACGACCTCTATGTCGCCGACGTCCGTGAAATTGGCCTCCCACAGGGCCTTGCCGTCATAGGTCACGGTATAGTCGGTGCGCTCGTAAAGCCGCGTGCCCTCATAGGTGAGGCGGAGCTGGGGGTAATGGGCCGTGCCGGTATAGGTCGCGCTGTCAAGACCGGCCACTTCGGCCTCGCTGATATCCAGCGGCAGGATGTTGTAGGTGACCTGGACGGAACCGCCCTCAAAAACGCAGTTGCCCGAGGCCGCGCGTACAGTGACCTGGACCTCGCCCACGTTGGTAGTATTCCAGGACCAGGTGAACCGGAAGTCAGAGCCGGGCAGGGTGTGCCCGTCATAGGTGACGGTGGGCTCCACTTCCTGCCTCTTGCCGTTGTATGTCACGTCCTCTGCACTCACGGCCTCGCCGGTCAGAGTGAGGGCGTTGATCGTCAGCGTGCCGGACAGGCTGACGGTATAGTTGCTCTGCACTGCCTCGCCGGCGGCATTTCTGATGACACAGCTGACAGCCGTGACCCCGGTGCCGCCCGCATAGGTGCCGCGATCGACCGCATTCGTGGTGATGCTCTCCACGGCGTCGCCGGCCGCGAGCTGACCGCCGTCGCTGACGTCCTCACCGGAAAGGACGACAGGGGCGCCGTTATAGGTCTTGACCGCGCTCACAGTGAACGTCACGGCCTTGGGCGCGATGGTGAACGCATAGGACTGCCTGATCGCCGCCTGCCCATCCAGGGTCCAGGTGGCGGTCACTTTGTAGTCGCCCGCATTGATCGGCGCTGTCCCGCCGTAGGAAGTGCCGTCCGCCCCGACATATTCATAGGCCACCTCGGCGCCTGCATAAGCCTCCGCGCCGGTCCCGGACAGCGTGGCGGTGACCGCCTTCGGGCTGCCGCTGTATGTAAGACCACCGGAAACATTCCACTGGACCGTCACATTCTCGGGGACCACGTCGGGCTCAGGCTCTTCCTGGGCGTCATCGTCCGGGGCAGGCGTCTCCTCGCCGGTCTCATCGCCGGTGCCGGTCTCATCATCGGTGCCGGCCTCGTTGTCAGTGGCGTCGCCGGTCGTCTCATCCGTATCGGAGGGCTCAGAAGCATCCGCGTCGGCAGAGCCGTCGCCCTCGGCCTGCGCATCCGCGGCAGGCTCTGTCTGGGTCTGCTCATCCGCGGTGTCAGCGTCGGCCGATCCTTCCGAAGATTCGGATACCTCTTCAGTAGAGGATGTATCGCCCGAGCCCGTCTCCACGGCCGCGGGCTCCTGCTCCTCTGCCGCGTCAGGCGCGGCGGTCACGGCAGCCTCTTTCTCCGCGGGCGCAGAAGCCGCCACAGGCGCGGAGGTCGCCGCAGGGGCAGACTCGGTCTTGGCCGCCTCGGCGGTCCCGGCCGACTGCTCCTCAGCCGTATCCGACGGTGCTGCGCCAACAAAAGACAAAATCATAGCCAGCACCATCACCACGCTGAATACTCTCTTCAGCATCTTCATTTTTATGTCCTCCTCTTTGATCTTCCTCAAAGTGGTTACCAACGTACAGTTTTTTATCCAGAGGCTATTGACCAGGAGAAATCACTTTGCTATAATTAACCATAACTATGTACAGTGGTATCAGGGGGATTTTCGGCATCCTGATCCGGTGGAGATAAAACTGTGCTTTTTGCGCCGCTTTCATAAACTAACGTCCATTTTAAAAACGTTTTGTGTGTGACTCCTAATAATTCCGCCGCTTTCCTGGCCGAGAGTTCCCCGCTGTTCCACCGTGTCCGTATTTCCGCGAAACCCTCCGGCAGCGGGAGCGGCTTGCGCCCGAAGCGGATGCCCCGTGCCTTGGCCGCGGCGATGCCCTCCGCCTGACGCTGCCGGATGAACTCCCGCTCAGTCTGGGCCACATAGCTCAGCAGCTGCAGCACGATGTCCGCTATCAGGGTGCCCGTCAGGTCCCTGCCCCGTCTTGTATCCAGCAGAGGCATGTCCAGCACGACGATGGCCACCTTCTTCTCCCTCGTGAGCATTCTCCATTGCTCCAGGATCTCATCATAGTTTCGCCCCAGCCGGTCGATGCTCTTGATCACAAGGGTGTCGCCCGGCCTCAGTTTTCTCAGGAGCCGTCTGTAGCCCGGCCGCTCAAAATCCTTTCCCGACTGTCGGTCTGCGAAAATGTGGCCGGCGGGGACGCCGAACTCCTCTATGGCGATCAACTGGCGGTCCGTGTTCTGGTCTTTGCTGGAGACGCGAGCATACCCATATATACTTTCGTTCATTCTGTTTCCTCCTGTCTGTCGATGGTGCTTCCAGTTTAGAGGAAACTGTCCACACGCCGATACTTGATCGTGCCTGGTTTGAGACGACATTTATCTGTCAATGCAGCGGAAAGGAGTAAAAACGAAAGCAGATGCTCCTTCCAGGCCACGGCCAGCTCCTTTGTGACCGTCCGCCCGGCCAGCCAGGCCGCGAGCTCCTCCACGTTCCGCACGTACATCTTCACCGTCGCCGGCGCCCGCTCTTCCTCCTCCATATGCCGGGTGAACATCTCGATCTGTCCCTCTGTGATGTTGCGCATAAAAAACGCCCTCCGTTTCGTGTAGTGCTTCCATTCTACACAAAACGGGGGCGCATTCCCAAACGCTTCCCAAAAGAGATAATGCGGCGGAGTGAGACCAAAAGGTATATATCCCCTGCCGCACCGACAAAAATTGGCTTTTATAATCGGGGGAAAAGTGCAGAACATATAGCCGACAAGCAAACAGGGCGGCATTGCGAAATGGCCGCGAGGCCGTTTTGGACAGCCGAGCCTCTGCCTGTCAATGCAGCGGAAAGGAGTAAAAACGAAAATGGCTAAGAATTCCAATCAGCTTGTGAACCCCAATGCCCGCGACGCGATGAACCGCTTCAAGATGGAAGCCGCCACCGAGGTGGGCGTCAACCTGAAGCAGGGCTACAACGGCGACCTGACCAGCAAGCAGGCCGGTTCCGTCGGCGGCCAGATGGTCAAAAACATTTGTCCCATACGAACTGTGAAATTCAGGCGAAACGACAGGAATGCAGTAGGGCATGAAGCGGAGATAAAGTACATAGCTATTTTAGTAATATAAGCAAGTCGCCTGCAACAAGCAGACGGCTTGCTTTCACTGCGCCTATCCTTTAAGTCCAGCTTTATAAATTAGTTCTTCAATAATCGCCCTATATTTCAAAATATGTGGCTCTATATCGCTTTTAGTAGAATTATACCAAATTTTATGTGCTGAATAGTTCCCAAGATTCTTAAATAGCGCCATGTCTTTCTTTGTGTTAGCTGATAATGCTAAGATTGGATTATTCTCTGCGTTTTTTATGATTTTGTCAAGTACATAATGATAGCCATTATTATCAGTAATATCAGCTTCTATGCGGTTGTATTGATAGGAGAGAACAAGAAGCCCCTCTAACAGCCTACGCATTATTACAGCTGTACAGTCATATAAGTTGTGTTCATAACTCGCGTTAATTTGTTTGCATAGTGATTGGAGATTAGGTGAAAGTCCCTCAAATATAGCAGTTGGGAGTATTGATTCATTCTGCGTGATCTTTGTATCATCTTCATCATCCCAGTGCATGATATCATCAATCCACTTTTCGATTGTTGATGACCACTGTGTCCAATTTCGTGAGGATCTGCTAATACGACTTACTTCAGTCTGAAAATCACGAATGATTTGATCATCTGTCCAACCTACATCTCGAAGCGCGTTTATATATTTTACTAGAAGTTCACTTGCTGTGGAGTCATTCCAATAGGGATAAGTCTTTTTGCACTTGTTCTTAATATGATTCACTTCCTGCTCAAGCGGGGACTGTAATCTATTATAAGCAATGCCTCCGAGTTTTGATAGAAAGGTATTAACGGAGTCTTTCGTAACACATCCATCTTCATCATACCGAAAATATGTAGCTACTCCAATGTCTATACACTCTACCAACAAATCATAAGGGTATCTAGCAGCAAGTTGAGAAATATCGGATTTTCCTTTTTCGTTGAGGAAGAATGGTTGTATTTTTTCTGCAACTATTGTCTCTATTTTTCTTTTTCCCATAAGTTGCCCTCATTTAATTGGTTATCAAATTATAATTAACGAATTGATCTTCTTTATCTATTTCCACTACATCCACGCTAATCTCTTATAGCAGAAACCGTACTTCTCCAGCGGACCAAAGTTTCTTGCAGCTTGACAATCCGCTCCACTAGGGCTACTGGCCAAGTCCATTCTGTTTTCCGCACCGATGATTTACCCGATTCATAAACTGCTGATCTCCATACCAACAATTTGACCCTGCTTATTACGCCACCTCTTTGTACCTTGTGTAAACATACTCATAGATTTTCTGGCGGTATGCAGAGATACTCACTTCATCGTAACTCTCCGGCAACTCTGCCCAAAGCGTATCCCGGATCAGATTGTCAATGGCCGCCTTGGTTTCCTGTTTATCGGTCCAATGGTCCAGTTCAGAGATTTTCTCCTTGATCTTCTTGAGCAGCGTGGAGGCGACTTGCTTGAGCTTTTTTATATCGCCCTTACTCAGGTCATCACGGAACAGCATATCATAAAGCGACAGTTCTTCATCGCTGGCAAACCCTTCCCGCACATATCGTTGCTCTTCCTTGTTCATCTGGTTTGCCAGGTCCATCAATTCCATGAAAGTTTTTTCTATTGTTGCCCTGTCCTGCTCACTGTTGTATTCGTCAATGATTTTCTGATAGCGTTCATAGTAATTTATACGCTCCGGATTTGTAAACAACATTTCGGCCAATCTCTGCTGGATGAGATCCTCCAAATCCCGCATGACTAAATTTCTCTTCTTGGTCCTGGCAAACTCCCTGCGGAGCAGATCAAAGTCAATGGCGCTTATATCAAACCGCTTTGGTTCCGCTCCGGTATCCGTCGGCATATGCTCGATTTTCACATAGGAGCTGATGATACCGTTGATCTCGATCATCAAATCGGTGGTGTTTGTGTGTTTCCGCTTCTTCTGAAGCTCCGCATAGATGGCCGCTATCGCCTCATATTCCTTGCGGCTCTGGTCTACAATGTCATCGCGGTCAGTGTACTTCATCAGGCGGTTCAACTCGGCGGCATATGTAGTGAACGCCTTTTTGTCCTCAAGCGTACCGCACACCGCATTTGCGGCCTCCTGCAGACAAGAGAGCTTCGCAAAATCCTGGGCATCAATGAGCGTTTGCAGATCAAAGTCTCGCTCGGCCAGAAAAGCCTTTGCCTTGTCAATGGTCTCAAGGATGCGGGCAATGAGTTTTTCCTTATCCACGGTTGGATCAGTGCCCTCATCGCCACCCACATTTGCGGTATAATCCGCCAAGGCCTTCCTGAGCGCTTTGACGATACCTATGTAATCTATAATGAGTCCGTTGCTTTTGCCTTCGCTGACCCGGTTCGCACGAGCGATCGTCTGCATCAGCGTATGTGCCTTCAGAGGCTTGTCCAGATACAGGCAGGACAGGCATTTCACATCGAATCCGGTGAGCCACATGGCGCAGACGAATACAACACGGAGCGAGTTTTGTGGGTCCTTGAAATCCCTGTCGAGCGCCCGTTTCTCCATCTTGGTTCGATGGTACTTGATGTCCAGGCCCCACTTTTTGAAGGTCTGTATTTCGTTCTGCTCCTGGCTGATTACGACGGCCATTTCTGTTTCCTGCATCCACTGTAACTTCCGTGCAAGCTCCTGGGCCTCCTGCTGGGTCGCCGTCTTGATTTTCGCTTTGAGGCTTTCGATCTCTTCCGCCCAATACTCCTGGACGAAGTTATACATACGGACGCATGTCACCTTATTGAGGCAGACGAACATCGCCTTTCCGCTGGTCCACAGATCAGAATAGTGGCCCGCAAAATCATGGGCGATGGACCTCAATCTCGGCTCAGCGGTGAGCAGATGTATCTCTTTGGCAAATTCCGCCTCCAGCTTGTCCTGCTGGTCCACATCCAGGTCCGCGTTTTCAATGGCGTCCAGTATCTGGCTTGTGATCTCCGGGTTGTGCAGATTGAGGATCTTCTCACCACGGTTCTCATAGTAAAGAGGCACCGTGGCGCCATCCTCAACGGCGCGCTTGAAATCATATACGGAGACATATCCGCCGAAGGTGCGGGCAGTTATATTGTCGTCGGACAGAAGCGGCGTCCCGGTAAATCCGAGGCGGGCCGCCGTGGGCAGAAGCCGCATCATATTGTCCGCAAAGATGCCATATTGGCTGCGGTGTGCCTCGTCGGACATGATGATTATGTCGTGGTCGGGAAAGATTGGCTCCGCCTTCGGCTGGTTGAATTTCTGGATCAGCGTAAAGATAAAGCTGGGGTTCCCATGCAGCTTCGCAATGAGATCATCCCCGCTGGACGCAATGAACTGCGAGGCCTTCGTCTGCCCCAGCAGGCCGCAGTTTTCAAAGGTATCGCTGATCTGCGTGTTCAGTTCGTCCCGGTCCGTCAGGATGACGAATGTAGGAGAACCCGCAAACTTTCTGCGCACCTTCTGGGCAAAGAACAGCATGGAATAGCTCTTCCCGGAGCCCTGTGTATGCCAGAACACGCCCAGTTTCCCGTCGTTCAGCTTTCTCGCAGCATAAGCTTTTATCGCCTCATTGACGCCAAGATACTGGTGGTTGCGGGCAAGTATCTTTGCCGTGTGGCCGCCGGAGTGGTCATAGAGGATGAAATTCTCGAACAGGTCAAGGAAATTCTCCTTTTTGCAGATACCCCGAAGCATCGTTTCCAGCGCCACGCTGCCCTGGTCTGCCTCGGCCAGCCGCTTCCACTCATGGAAAAACTCATACTTGCTGCCCAGAGTCCCCACCTTGGCCTCCGCCCCGTTGGAGAGCATGAGGAAAGCGTTATAGTGGAACAGATGGGGAATAGTGTCCAGATAATCCGTGTAGTTGTCCACATAGGCGTTCTGAACGTCCACGGTGTTCTTCTTCAGTTCCACGAACAGCAGCGGGATGCCGTTCACGAAACCCACAATGTCCGTTCTGCGGCGGTACAGGTCGCCGTGTATCTTCAGTTCCTTGATAGCGAGAAAGTAATTGTTGTCAGAATTCTGAAAGTCTATGACGGCAGCCCGTCTGGTCTCCGTCTGGCCGTCTGGCTTCTGGACCGTAACAGGGATGCCGTCACGCAGCAGGAAATACTTCTCCTCGTTCACTTGCAGCAGGGAGGCAGTGGACAGTCTGTTTTCCAATACCTTCTGTGCCTCAGAGATCTGGCCATCGTTGATCCAGGGGTTCAGCCGCTTGAGCGCTTCCCGAAAATAGCGGAGCAGCAGGATGTCCTTATAACTCTCCCGTCCAAAGGTTCCATCCCGGCCCAAGACCTCTGTATTATAGGCAAAGGCCACGTCCCAGCCCAGCTCAGCCCGCAGCAGATTGCCCGCGCTCTCCTGCACGAGGATATTTTCGGAGTAATCGTAGCTCATAAATCTCCCTCATTCCTGTTACATAATCCCACGTAAACTGTTCGTCCTGCAGTTGTAGCTTTCAGACCGTTTTGGCACTTTCCTTTAGTTTCAAAATGTCGCCCAAAGCAATATAAGTATGGATAATGCATTGCATGGCTTGTCCGCGTGAAATGTCTGAATGAACGCCAGAACTCTGCAGAGCATTAATTTGTTCTATCCAATCAACCAAGTAAATTACTTCACTGCCGGTGATGGAATTCTTCACAGCCTTTCCCTGGAGCATTTCTATTACCGCAGATAATTTATTGTTGAAGTGTTCTCCAGACACATCAATCTCTGCACCGGATTTAGTTTTATATGTCTTCTGATTATACCTAGGCAAAACTTCATCAAACAGTTGCTTTGCTGTTTCGGCCCATAATCTCCGACAGGAAGTAAGAACCTGCGAGTATCTTTCCGGATTTCCATCTTCCATCAAGCCTTCTATTGCGTTCAACTTTTGAAGTGTTGGTGTCGAAAGTTTAGAATAATAATTATCCACCTCGTCCTGATATTCTTCAAATACACTTTTGGCGGTATTTCCGAACTGTAAATCAATTTTCCACTTGACAGCATATTCATAATACTGTGACTTTAAAATGGACAAATTCTTCAAACTCTTTTGAATTTTGCTGTTATAAATATCAGTAGCTTCGAATGCCCTACGCATCATTCTTTCCGTTGCTAATAGGGCATGATCACCAGCTGCAGAAAACCCTTGAGTTGAAAAATTGTTTTGTGCAGACATTGAACTAGTTATTATACCTTCTAGTTCGGAAGCAAGTTCTGTAAAAATGAACTGCTGCTTTTCCGATATGTAACTACGGCCATGTGATGCTGCTATAAGCCAAGCTGAATGGACTATATGACCATCCTCTGTGCGCGGATATCCGCCATACTCATATTGCAGCCACTCTTGACCATCGGCGTCGTTTACAAGTCGGGCAATTTTCATGCATTGAAGGAGCGCTGACGAAACAGAAATAGTTTCATCCTCAATCCCATTGATAACTTTGTCGCACGCTTCTAACGCCTGCGCTCTTTTTGTTGCAAAGTCACTCATATCAATAATCCTTTCTACAGACCCTGACACCTTAATTAGACTGAGTAGATTGATTGAGTAGCTCCTTGAAGGCCTCTTCGCCCAATCTTATAACAGCACGCCTGTATAGCCCCTGCTGATACTGCGTTAGCTTTCGGTATAAATCACGGTCTTGAAATTCTGTCCATGGCATTGGATAAGTATCTCCTTGCTGTATTTCAAGATCAGTTATTTCTTTCCTAGCAACATTTTGGGCGCTTGACAATGCCTCTATCATTCCCAACCTTGTTGGATTCTTCAGTTGATCCTGCAATTTCAAATAGCTGCTGATAAGGTCATATACTTCCTTGGCTTCCTTGGCCTCTTTCATTCTCTCCGCTTCGTCCATTCACTTACACCTCCAATTCCCCACTCATAAGTTTTGGCAGTAGCCGGTCGCGGGATTTCTTTTCAACTTCAATCAGTTTTGACCTAACAATTATTTCGTTATATAGTATTTCAGTGAGAGCATTATACTGTTCTAATACTTCAGCGCATGGCAGTAATACCTCTTGCTGGCTCAGAAAATCTTTCCATCTATAATTCACGATACTGCTTGCACTTCGTTTGTCGAATTCGGTTGTCTTCCCACTGTTGCGCAAATACTTAAAAGTATCATATAGGTATTGGACGTATTCTTTACTTTCAAGTCTAATCAATTTGCAGAAGCTCGCACAAATAACAGGACTGTGAAATGCCTCTAGAAGTGACTGCCGTATGAGAAGCGTTCTTGCTACTCCTTCGGTTTTACTTCCACCAGACACTTCAAATATGATGTCTCCATCTATGAGTTCCCGCGCATTTAAATTGTTCATTTCATGATAGCGATACGGAATCCCATACATATCTCCATGTATCATACCATACATATCTGTTCCGCGAATTACATATGCTGGTTTCTCACATTTTTCCGTTGGGGCTTCCTCTCCCCATCCGCCGCCGATCTCATAGTTAATTATTCTTCCGAGAGGAGCTTTTGCCCACCCCTCCGGTACACCATCAACGACAGGCAGTTCCTCATATCCGGGAAAGCGCAGATCAACGAACCATTCCTTATACAGCCGCTGCGCCGCTTCTTCAAGGTGTTTTATCTGCCTTTGGTTGTTTTCGATTAGGTCATCATAAGCGGATAGAATATCAGCAATTTTAATCTGCTGACCC
>CANRKN010000006.1 GCA_947631215.1 uncultured Oscillospiraceae bacterium
ACCGAGCCTCTGTTTGGCTGTACATTTTTTCGTTCCTGAAAAATACTATTTTCCTCTTGATTATTATTAGCTGGACTTGTTCCAAAGGGATAGGGTGTTATCTCCTGCCATATATTTCTGTTTCCAGCCTGTCCACATCTGAGACAGCGCGTACAGGGCGGCAGGGTACGCCGTAGGCCAACACGCCGGGTGGAATGTCATGTGTGACTACGCTACCCGCGCCAATGATCGCCTCATTGCCAATGGTCACGCCGGGGCAAATGACAGCCCCGGTGCATATCCACACACGGTTTCCGATATGGACAGGTCTTGCATAAACGTAGTTCCCCTTGTGGTCATGCGGAAAACGGTTTGGCACCCAGCATACGCATCTTTCCCCGGCGGTGACGGGGTGAAGATTCGTGATGATGGACACATTTGGTCCGATCATAACATCGTCTCCGATGTGGACTTCTTCCTCGTCCATTATCACAAGATTGTAGTTGGACAACAAATTCTTGCCGACAAAGGTATTGAACCCGTAGTCGATGTACAGCGGCGACTGAACGTAATACGCCTCCCCATCTATGTGACCAAGTATTTTGCGAAGCAGCCGATTACGTTTTGGTTGATTCAGTAATGACGTGCGGTTAAACCTTCGGACAAGGCAGTATGTCCGAGCCATTTTGAAAATAAGGGAGCGATCAGTTTGATTGAACAGTGCCCCGGATTTCATTCTCTCAAATTCTGTCATAATACCTACCATGTGAACGGGACACACGCCCACAGAGCGCACATACACGGTCTGGCGACCATATATGTGCGCGGTTTGTTCCAAGGTGGGAATGATGCTGGTCCGAATCGTTTACCAAGTGAAGGGAATGCGCGCCTCGCAGTATTCATCGCGTACAAACAAGTATAAGAGGTATGTATAGGTACCGCTGGGCATATCTTTCGGAAGCCCTACTGCAAACACCCCATCCGTTGTGGCATAGAAAGACGCATCTATGTCCAGTTCATTTCCATTTGCGTCTAAGATTTTTCCTCCATGTCCCCAATCCTCATACTCAATGTCAGTTAACTCCCTTGAATATGAGAAATGCCCGGATATGCCCTGGTCGTATTCGACAAAACTGTAGGATGAACCCGACTCCGGCATCTGATGATAGAAGCCGTCATAGAAGTATTGGCAATCATTAATGATAAGTGAAAGCCCACTTGCCGTGGTATTTGTCTGGATCGTCTCAATGGGGATCATCTGGCTATCATCATTGGAAACTTCGGGGATGACCACAGTATCTGTTGTACCGGGCTGGATTACAGGCGGCACAGCCCCGTCACTACTATCATCCAATGCATTGCTATTGGCAACTTCGGTTGCGGCGGACGTACTATTGGGGTAACTTGGTCTTCGTTTTTGGGAAAGAATCGCCAAAATACTCCCTCGCCAAAAATAAATACAAGTACTGGGATGACAACTATTACTATTCCGGCTGCTATTTCTTTTATTTTCTCTCTCATAACTTCTTCTCCACTTTCAATCTTGGCAGAATTGGTAAATTGCAATTCAATTGTAAGACTTTTAGTTATGTTTGCATGGAATTCGGCTCTGTTACAACCATATAATTGATACCTGACATTTGCACAAGCAGTTTAGCATCGATTTTCCCACCCAGGTTCCTCGGAAATTCATCGACAAAGACCCAATCAAGCGGAATATCAGATTCACTAAGATTATTGGCACATGCTTTGCTTAAGGTTTCTTTTGCAATGGTATTCTCCGCAAACACAGAGCGGTCCAAAATCACAAACGCAACGGGCACCATCTGTTCCTCCGGGTGAGGTACGCCGATGACTGTGCACTCTTTTACGCCGGGTATCGTTTCAATGAATTCCGCGATCTTTGAGGGATGAACATTGAAGCCGGTGCGCATGAAAATGTTTTTGATGCGGTCTGTGATATACACTTGTCCATCTTCGTCCATTGTTCCCAAGTCTGCAAGATGAAGCCAGGTTTGACCATCACGATGTTGTTTCAAAACAAGCTGTGTTTCGTCAGGGTTATTGAAATACTCTTTCATGATGGTCGGGCCGCAGATACAAAGCTCTCCCTCCGTGTTATATGGCAGTTCTTTGTCTGTGCCCGGTTCAAACACGGCAAAGGTGTCTAACGGAAGCGGGATGCCTACGCCGCCGAACTTATACGCGCCCGGTCTTGCATAAGCACCGCACCCCCCGTTTTCTGTCGCGCCGAATCCTTGTCGGACGAGAATACGCGAATCGAGAGAACCATTTTCTGAGAATCCCTCGCTTACGCCATTCAGTCGCTTTTCTAAATCCTTTGGCAAGGTCGCACCGCCTGATACAAGATTCCGGAGCTTTGGCAGATCATGATTTTTAAATTCCTCACTGATGGCTAGGTACTGACAGTGGACAGGGCCGCCTGTGAAATGGTCGGGCTTGGTCCGGCATAGCACTTCGGGGAAACGGGTGGTCAGAAGTTCTGGAATGAGAATGTTTTTACACCCGCAGTATGTGGAATAGTGCATGGTGGAAATGCCATAAGCAATGGATTGGATGAGAGCGTCCAGTACGACTTCTTCCTCGTCAAGAATCCCACTCAACAGATGCTGGATGGCTATGGCGTTCATAGCCCTATCTGTCAAACAAACGCCTTTTGGTACGCCTGTTGTCCCGCTTGTTCCTACAATGACAGCGACGTGATCGGGATGATAATAGGGCTTTATATCGTGGGTCACATTCTTTTTGAGCCTATCAAATTCCGCCCAAAGCATGAGGTTTCCACTAAGCGGCGGTTTGCTGCCGCCCATTTTTATCTTGCCGAGCATTTGCAAGGGCTTCGGAGCAGACTCCATGCCGGTGAGATAAAGGATGCTGTCCAATCCTGCACTGGATATCACAGAGGCAAATTTCTCGTAAAAACCGGCAAATATCGCAATGTGCTTCGCGTTGCACTCAGAAATGATTTTCTTCAACTGGGGAGCCGCGATCATGGGCGACACGGGATAGGCGGTAGCGCCCAAAATGTTCAGGCCATATATAAGCATTCTGCTTTCAGGAATGTTCGGCAGCAGGGTTATAACGATCTGGTTCTCCTTGACGCCCAGTTGTGCGTATGACTTTGCGATATCTTCGATTCTGGAAAAGAATTGCCCATAGGTGATCTCAATGCCCTTCTTGTAATCATTGGCGCTGTTCCTGAGATCGAGCGCGATCTTGTCCAATCGTTTGGCATTGCTGTGTTTGATCAGTTGATAGATCGAAAGCTCCGGTATGGGAGCCTTTTCGACCCCTTGGCTATAATACTTCAGCCAGGGTTTGTCGATAGACGGATAACCTGTACTCATGGACTTTCCTCCCAACGATTGTCAAAAAGTGTACTATTTGACAAAAGCCGGTTCCCACTCGGAAACCGACTTTTGTCCTTCAAAACCATGCTTTTTGACAGGCAAAATCCCCGAAAACAGTTGCCAACAGGTGGAAAACACGCTATACTATGTAAAACTGTCCGGCTATCAGAAGGTACACCTTTTGATAGCTATTCTTTTATCCCCTGTGCCGCGCGATACTCCCGCAGACGCCGGTAGAACGTGGCCTCGCTCATGCCGCACCGGCGAATCGTGTCGGCAAGCGAGACCTTGCCCCGCTCCCAGAGGTCCACCAGTTGCCCGAAATCCTCCGGCGGCAGCTTTGGCGGCCGTCCAAACCGCACGCCCCGTGCCTTGGCCGCCGCGATGCCCTCCGCCTGCCGCTGGCGGATGTTCACCCGCTCGTTCTCCGCCACGAAACTCAGGACCTGCAAAACGATGTCGGAGAGGAACGTCCCCATCAGGTCCTTGCCCCGGCGGGTATCCAGCAGGGGCATATCCAGCACCGCGATGTCGATGCCCTTCTCCTTCGTGAGAACGCGCCACTGCTCCAATATCTCCCCATAGTTGCGGCCCAGGCGGTCGATGCTCTTGATGTAGAGCAGGTCGTCCCGCTTCATGCGCCGCACCAGGCGCTTATATTGGGGCCGCTCAAAGTCCTTGCCGGACTGCTTGTCCATATAGATGTTTTTCTCCGGGATGTTCAGCTCGTGCAGCGCGATGAGCTGCCGGTCCTCGTTCTGTTCCCGGGTGCTCACGCGGATATAACCGTAGTTTGCTATAGGTTTAACCTCCTTTTTCCTGTTCATGTGCGCCTACGTCATATTTTGCCGTTCTATCTGAAAGCCGTTCCTGCCCGGGACTCTCACCCCGGCGTTTTGTCTCTTTGGCCCGCTCATATCATGGCGATGACTTCCCCGGAGAACATATCACTTTCAGACGGTCATGTGGTTTTCAAGTTGCATCGTCTTACGACATGACCATTCTAGCGAAAAAACGCGCCCTCTCCCGTATGTCTCAAAGGATGGAAATCCGCCTGAAAAACGAAAATTTCCACGAACGTGGAAATGTGTTATAATAGCCCCAGAAAAGGGGGAGTCGCCATGTATGCGAAGTTATCTACCCAAGAGCGGCTGAAGGACCTGCGCGTGGAGCGGCACCTGACGCTGGAGCAGCTGGCCGAGGAGACGGGTCTTTCCAAGTCCGCTCTGGGCAAGTATGAATCGGACGATTACAAGGATATGAGCCCCTTTGCCATCGCGGAGCTGGCCAAGTTTTATGGGGTGTCCACAGACTATCTGATGGGCCTGACGGAAACAAAAAATCACCCAAATACAGCTCTGCACGAACTGCATTTGAGTGATGGGATGATCGACGTATTAAAGAGCGGCCAGCTCAATAACCGGCTGCTTTGCGAGATGGTGACCCATGAGGGGTTCCAGCGGTTCCTGGTGGATGCGGAGATCTATGTGGACCGTATCGCGGATATGCGCGTCAACGATATGAACACCATGCTGGCGGCGACGCGGGAGCAGGTCATTCAGAAATACGATCCGGGCGAGAACGACCTGTATGTGCGGACGCTGGAAGTGGCCCAGGTAAAAGAGGACGAGTACTTCAGCCATATCGCTGCCGGCGATATGGGCGCGATATTGAAGGACATCCGGGAGCGGCACAAGAAGGACACGACCACGGCGGACACGGTTTCCCCGGCCGCAGATGCCCAGAAACAGTTGCAGGAGGCCATGGGCTACGAGGGCAGCGAGAACGAGAAGAAAGCCCGCGTGTTCCTTGCCCAGCTCGGGATCGACTATGACGGCCTGACAAAAGAGGAGTTTGTGACGCTCATCGGGATATTGAAGAGGTCCAAGCTCCTGAAAAGCCCCTACAATCAGCGCGGTCGGAGCAATTCACCCATGACGCACGGGAAGGGAAAACGGAAAAGATAGAAAGAAAGACTACGACCCGCTGGCATTAGTCCAGCGGGTCGTACTTTGTGACTGCCTTCAGATACAAGGCCTGGTCGCCGTTCAGGATAAGCTCGGCATAGCTAAGCGGATCATTGTAGATGAGGTAATCCAACTCGGACCGCTGATACAAGTTATCTGCGACCTCGCGTTCCACAGCAGTGCAGTCGATGGCGATCATGCTGCCGTCTGCATATCGTAGCTCCACACGACCCGTGTCCATGTTGAACTCACAGGAGATCAGCTTTTTCATCGTTTGGCACCCCTTTCATCTTCTTCCATACTCTCGATACACACGTCCTCTGCCTCTAAAAGCGCCTCTTGAATGACCGTCCGCCCAGCAGCATTTTCCGGCGTATCCGGCAGCACGTCCAGCGCATGTGACGCCGCTGCACAGAGGATGTGATAGGCCCGCTTGTAATCCGTCATTTCCTCGCCTCCTACGCGCTAACCCTTTTGGGTTATTTTAACCCAAAAGAGTTAAACTTGTCAACAGGAATTGGCTATCCTCATAGGTGAAATGAGGTGGAAAAGATGAATGTGGGAGAAGCGGTAGCGGAACGAATTTTGGAACTGTGCCGGGAGCGGAACATCTCGGTCAATCGGCTGTGCACGATCAGCGGCGTCACGCAGTCCACGGTGAACAACATTGTCAGCCTCCGCAACAACAGCGCGACAGTCGCCACGGTGAAGAAGCTGTGCGACGGCCTGGACATCGGCATTTCCGAGTTCTTTGCCTCCCCGCTCTTTGATGATCTGGAGCAGGAGGTAAAATAAGCATTGCGAAGTTAAATAAGCCTGTCTTTCCGCTCCATATGGGGCAATAAGCAACATAAACCATTTCCATAATAATCCCATGACTAACAGAAAAGACGTTCTGGTTTTCTCCGGAACGTTTTTTACGCAGTGGGTGCTGCGGTTGTCCACAAATGTGTCTCAAAACAAACTTGTCCCTATTGACGTATGGGGAGAAAAAAGATGAAAAGACAGTAAAATCAACAACAGAATGAGAAAAAATCTCATTTTGTTGTTGATTTTCACGCAAAGACGAGTATAATACCATGTGGAGGGATGTAACATGTTGATTCAATTTCGATTCAAAAACTTCAAATCATTCAGAGATGATACGATTTTGGATCTTTCTGCGACAAAGATCACAGAGCATGCTGATCATGTCGTTCAAATTGGAAACGAACGAATTCTACCTACTGCCGCTATCTATGGAGCAAATGCCAGTGGTAAGTCCAATGTTATAGAGGCTTTTCGCTATATGTCAACATATGTCTTAGATTCGTTTGGCTACGGCGGAGAAGGCGGCGAAAAGAAATCAAAAACAAAAAGGCCCAAACTCACCCCGTTTCTATTTGATAACACCAGTAAAAACGCAGAGTCATCTTTTGAGGTTTATTTTATTACCGCAGAGGAAGATGGCTGCAAATCATATAACTATGGCTTTACACTGAATCAAAACGGCGTTGTTGAGGAATGGCTCAACACGAAGTCTAAAACCGCCAGAAAATACAAATCTATATTTTATCGAAGCGGGAGAGATTTAGATTTATCTGGTCTCCCTACTAAGAACCAAGATATTATCAAAATGTCCCTATACGATGAAGCTCTGATCGTTTCTCTTGGTGCGATGCAGCGGATCACCAAGCTGCGGATGGTCAGAGACTGGTTCTACAATGTAAGTTTCACGAATTTTGGCAACCCTCTTGAAAACGCCTTTCTTTCTTCTTTGATACCAGCTGGATTTGCAGATGATAAAGCCGTCCAAAAGAAAGTTCTTAATTATTTTTCTGCGTTTGATCCATCGATCATTGGCTTTCATACAGAAGTTATAAAAGGCGGTGATGACGATGTTGAACATGTAAAGATCGATGCGATTCATTCAATAATCGGTACAGATAGAACAGCCTCAATACCTCTGCAGGACGAATCAGACGGCACGTTGAAAATGTTTGCGCTATATCCGGCTTTACAGGAAACAATGAGCAAAGGAAGCATTTTACTTGTTGACGAATTGAACGCAAGATTGCATCCTCTCTTGGTTCGGGGGTTCATACTTTTATTCTTGAATCCCGAAACAAATCCGAAACATGCACAGTTGGTGTTTTCTACTCACGATTCATGGCAGCTTTCAAACAATTTATTGCGCAGGGATGAGGTCTGGTTCACAGAGAAGACACCTTCTGGAGTGTCATCATTGTATTCCCTTGCTGATTTTGTGAGCGAGGATGGGACAAAAATACGAAAAGATGAAAGTTACGAGAAGAACTATCTTCTAGGTAAATATGGAGCAATACCCTCCTTAAAATACTTCGACATGTTTAAGGAGGGGTGATAATGGCAAGGTCAGATAGAACGGGAAAACGCAGTCCCAGGGAGTCCTCGCAGAAGCGGATACCGGACTTGGGCTATTATATTATCGTTACAGATACAAAGGAAACAGAGAAAAACTATATGGAAGGTCTTCGGGATTCGCTTCCTGATGAGCTGCAAGGGCGCATTGTGATCAAAGTATCGAAAGCAAAAACAGACCAACTTGTCTCTACCTGTAAAGAGCTCGCTGCAATGGACCCGCAATATAGGCAACCTTGGATCATATTTGACAGAGACAAGGTCGTACAATTCGATTCGATCATTACCGAAGCCAACCAAGCGGGAATCGACGTGGGCTGGTCAAATCCGTGCATTGAGATTTGGTTTGATGCTTATTTTGGGACAATGCACAACTATATGGACTCGGTAAGTTGCTGCCGTGGGTTCGCTGGCACCTTTGAGAGACGAACCGGCCAGGAATATGATAAGGCTTCTCAGCAGATTTATACCTTTCTTAACCGCTATGGAGATGAGGATGAAGCGATCAGAATCGCGGAGCGAAGGCTTAAGCAATATGTTAATGATGGCGTAAGCAAACCTTCTGATATGTGCCCGTGCACGACTGTGCAGCATTTAGTCAAAGAGATAAAGAAAAAAGTTGAAATGAACCAGCAAGCCGAAAGTGCTGTTTCTACAGATGATGAGGGATAAGTGAAATGACAGGAGTTATCTACGCCCGCTATTCCTCCGACAGCCAGCGGGAGGAAAGCATCGAGGGGCAAATCCGTGAATGCACCGCCTTTGCGGAGAAAAACGGCATCACTGTTCTGCGCCACTATATAGACAGAGCATTCTCCGCCAAGACCGACAATCGGCCTGAGTTCCAAGCCATGATAAAGGACAGCGGCAAGAAGCTGTTTGATATGATCATCGTCTGGAAACTGGACCGCTTCGCCCGGAACCGCTATGACAGCGCCAGGTACAAGGCCGCGCTCAAGAAGAACGGCGTCAAAGTGGTGTCGGCAACCGAGGTTATCTCGGACGGCGCAGAGGGCATTATCTTGGAATCCGTGCTGGAGGGCTACGCTGAGTATTATTCGGCAGACCTGTCTGAAAAGGTCATTCGGGGCATGACGGACAACGCCCTCAAGTGCAAGTTCAACGGCGGCACTTTGCCTACTGGCTACGTCATTGACAGCGAGCAGCACTTCCAAATCGACCCGCTGACGGCACCTTACGTTCTGGAGGCATTCAAGAAATACGACGCTGGGTATACCATGACGCAGATATGCAGTTGGCTGAATGAAAAAGGCGTGAAGAACACCCGCGGACAACCCTTCGCATACAACAGCATCCAGCACCTACTGAACAATCGCCGGTATGTAGGGGAGTTCCGCTATCGAGATACGGTCATCCCTGATGGAATCCCGGCCATCGTCCCCCAGGACCTGTTTGACCGGGTGCAGGAAAAGCTGGCAAAGAACAAAAAAGCTCCAGCCCGACATAAGGCTGAAGATGATTATCTGCTGACCACCAAACTGTTCTGCGGCTACTGTGGCAGCTATATGTGTGGCGAGAGCGGCACCAGCCACACGGGGAAGGTCCATCACTACTACAAGTGCGCCACGGTGAAGAAGAAGCGCGGAAGCTGCCACAAGAAGCCAGTCAGCAAGGCGTTTATTGAGGATTTCATCATCCACGAGACGATGAAGGAGATACGGGACGATAAGGTGATCCAAGCCATCGTCTCCACAGTGATGGACTTGCAGGAACAAGAGAACACCCAGCTCCCGCTGTACGAGCAGCAGTTGAAAGAAGCAGAGACCGGCATCAATAATCTGCTCAATGCCATTCAGCAGGGAATCCTGACGCCATCCACCAAGAGCCGCCTGGAGGAACTGGAGGCGACGAAAGAGGACCTGGAGATCAGGATCGCCAACGAGAAGCTGGCGAAGCCGAAGCTGACGGCGGATTTCGTGACCATGTGGCTGGAGCGGTTCCGGAAGCTGGACATGAGGAAGAAAGAACACCGGCAGCAGCTCATAGACACGTTCGTCAATTCGGTGTACTTATTCGATGATAAGCTGACGTTGCATATCAACTACAAGGACGGGACAAAGACCGTCACCTTTGACGAGATGAAAGCGGCACTGGACGAACAGGCCGCGGGTTCGGATTTGGATTGCCGTGGTGCACCACGCGCCCGGAGGCCTATGGCCTCCGGGCGCGTATTTTTACTTTTTCGTTCTCCTCGGAAGATGCCCCTTAATAAACCCGCCCGCCGCTTTCAGGGCCAGGACGAAGGCCAGGGTCGCCGCCATGATGACCAGGGCGAAGAGGATGTTGCCGATGGGATTGCGCATGAATGTCAGCCGCCATACCGGGCCCCGCATGAGCCGGCTGAACACGATGTGGAAGATATATATCCCCAGGGTGTTCTCCGACACCAGGCGGATGGCCCGGCCCCAGCCGTGGGCGGCCTTATAGTTGAGGCAGAGGACCCCCACCGCCAGCACGTTCACAAAGGTGAACACCGTGTCGTAGCCCTCCCACACGTTGTCCCAGAGCTCATGGCCCACCCGGGTGCAGTACATCCCCCAGAGCCCCAGGCACACGGTGGACAGGACGATGACGGCCGCCGCACCGGCGTTCATCTTCCACCGGGCGCGGGCCATGAGCGCCTCTATCCTGGGCAGGTACCGATGGGCCAGGCCCCCGGCGCAGAAGTACACGAAAGCATAGCCGAACATGCCCCAGAAGGGGTTGAACATGTTGAACACGTTGAACTCCACCACGTGGTCGGCCCGGCCCAGCAGGCCCAGCCCCGCCGTGGCGCAGGAGCAGAGAAACACGTTCCCAAAGGTGAGCACCGCCGCCGCGGCCATGAACCAGAGAAAGACCTTGAAGCTGTTGTCGTAGGCCGTCTTGATGAGGGGGAAGAACACGTAGATGCATATGAGCGCGCCCATGAACCACAGGTGGTTGATCCACCCCTGCCGGAAGGTCCACAGGGCCGTGAGGTATTCCGAAAAGGACAGGGGCTCATGCTGGATATACATGAGGGGCACCAATATGACTGCCCCGCCCAGGAAGGTATAGGCCACCAGCCGGAGCATCTTCAAGAGGTGCTTTTTAAGCTCCATCTCCGCCCCCAGCAGCAGAAAGCCGTTGGCGAAGAAGAAAAGGGGCACGCATACGGAGAGGAAGCCCCGGAGGACATAGTAGAAGCGGTACAGTCCCACCCCCGGCGCCGCCGGGAAGTTATAGGGGAACAATGTGGCGTGGTATATGAGCACGCAGAGCATGCCCACGAACTCCATCATGTCGATGAAGTGGTACCGCCGCTTTTCCATTTCTCCCGCCTCCCCGCGTATCCTACAGTATATGTCTATCATAGCGGAAAAACCCGGTTTGTCAACCGCCCGCCGGAAATGCTGCGGGTCTACAGACGCGATTCGGGTCGCAATTTTGTGGATTCGCGGCAGAGCGGTTGACGGCCATCCGGCTGTCCGCTAGTATTATGAAAGCGTGATATTCTATATTGAGGAGGGACATCATGAACGACGAAAAGAAACTGCACGACGAGACCGTGAAGGACGTCACGGGCGGGTTTAACTGGGATCGGGATGGGGAAGCGTATGGTAAATTCAATGCCAACAACTGCGCCGTCTGCCAGGCCGCCAGCTCCTGTCGCTTCAGCAGCGGCTTTGAAGCCTTTGAGCAGCTGGGCGGGCAGGACTGCCCCGATTTCCGAGGCTACCGCAGATAGTTCTATTGACCTTGATGCGGTGGGTCATCCGCCTTTGGGGCCTCTGAACACAAAAAAGGGAGCGGCAAAAGCCGCTCCCTTATGTATTGCTTTACGCTTCCTCAAAGGCGTCCTTGCCCATGCCGCAGATGCCGCTTGTAAAGGCACCGGGAGCGTGATATACTGTATGTATTAAATCGCAAAAGAGGCATAGATATGAAAGACGATGCGGCAAAGATCGAACGGCGATTGCAGAATATGAAGAAATTCTATTTCAAGGTAGGAAAACTGCTGGACAGTTTGCCTGATGCTATCCCGGAAAAAATACGGACGATGCTGAAAGACGCTATCCTTGGAGACAAGGAATTAAAGACCTTGATGGAGGGCATCGACTCCCATAGACCTCCCCGTATCTTTCTGATCGGAAGAACTGGCGTGGGAAAAAGCAGTCTGATCAACGCACTCTGTGGTTCATACCTAGCTAAAGTAAGCAACGTTAAGAGCTGCACCCCCAACGCAGAAATATACCAGTGCAAAGATAATGACCGCGTTCTTATGGAGATCTTAGATACCCGCGGGATCGCTGAGTCTGAACGGGTATGTGAAGAAACGTCCGCAGAGGACGCCCTTATCAACGATATCAATCAGTTCTCCCCGGATGTTGCAGTTTTTATGCTGAACTGCACCCATCGTGACGATGTTGTCTCCGACGTAGTTTTTCTCAAAAAAGTCGCAGAAAAATATGCAGCGGTAAACAAAATACGGCTGCCGATCGTTGTGGTGGTCAACAAGTGCGATGAAATGGCACCCGCAAGGATCAAGACGCCTTCGGAGTATTCTGAAAAGAAAATCGAAGGGATCAATGAGGTCGTCAGCTACTACAAGAAGATAATCACCGAAAACAGATTGCAGATCGACGATATCATAGCTGTTTCGTCCCTGATCGATTGGAAAACGCCGGATGGAACAGAGATCGGAGCCGAAGAGATAGATAACCTTCCGAAACATGAGATAGATGGTCTTCAAATCGCCTTTGACGGAAGATATAATATTGAGAATCTGCTTGATATATTGGAACAGGCCATCCCTGATTTTGAGGCGCAGATGGGATTGAGGATGGCCGCCAGACTCAACGAAGTGGTGCGCAGGATCTCCAAGCGCCTGACTAAGATCTTTTCAGGGATCTCCGCAACTGTTGCATTAACGCCGATCCCTGTGTCTGACATATACATACTCCTGATCCTACAGGCTGTGTTGGTGTCATTGATCGCCTCGCTCAGCGGACGGGATGTGTCGCTCGACACTGCAAAAGAGTTTATTTTCAGTGTGAGTGGCATTCTGGGGACAGGATATACCCTTCGTCTGGCCGCACAGCAGGCAGCAAAATTTTTAAATGCTATCTGGCCGGCAGCAGGTTCCGCCGTGAGCAGCACCATAGCGGCCACAGGGACATCTGCCATAGGAAACGCGGCAATCTCTTACTACATTGACGGCACTAGTAAGGATGCCGTCCGGAAGAACTTTGAAAGGACCAAGGACCAGAATTCATCAGATCAGGAGGCTTAAGGCTGTAACGCCAAGAACTAATCATCCACAAATCACATTTTGCCCCGCAGGCAAAAAAGAGAGGACAGCGGCCGCTGTCCTCTCTTTTATGTACTTTCCTTACGCCTCTTCAAAGACGTCCTTGCCCATGCCGCAGATGGGGCACTCCCAATCGGCGGGCACGTCCTCCCAGGGGGTGCCGGGGGCCACGCCGTGCTCGGGGTCGCCCACGGCGGGGTCGTACTCATACCCGCAGGGGCACACATACTTCTTCATATTCTGCGCACCTCTTACTTGCCGAAGTAGCGCTTCAGAAGGCCGGCAAAAGCCTTGCCGTGCCGGGCCTCGTCCCTCGCCATTTCATGCACGGTGTCATGGATGGCGTCCAGATTCAGCTGCTTTGCCATCTTGGCCAGGTCGGTCTTGCCGGCGGTGGCGCCGTTCTCGGCCTCCACGCGCATCTCCAGGTTCTTCTTGGTGGAGTCGGTGACCACCTCGCCCAGAAGCTCGGCGAACTTCGCGGCGTGCTCAGCCTCCTCCCAGGCGGCCTTCTCCCAATACAGGCCGATCTCGGGATAGCCCTCGCGATGGGCCACGCGGGCCATCGCCAGATACATGCCCACCTCGGTGCACTCGCCGTTGAAGTTGGCGCGCAGGCCCTCCATGATCTCCTCGGGGGCGCCCTGCGCCACGCCGACCACGTGCTCGGAAGCCCAGGTCATCTCGCCGTCCTGCTTGTTGAACTTCGCGGCGGGAGCCTTGCACACAGGGCAGGACTCGGGGGGCGTGTCGCCCTCATGAACGTAACCGCAGACGCTGCAAACCCATTTAGCCATAATATCGTTACCTCCGTAAATTTTTAGGAATAATTCCTGATTTCTACAAACATTATACCATATCCGGCCGGATTGTCAATAGCCGCCAACGGGCCGGGAAAAGATTTTTCCACGGGGAAATCGACCGCGCGGACGGGCACCATAAAACTGTCGGGACGGAGAGCATCTTGCCAACCAATGGGAATTGTGGTATCCTAAAGAACTGGAGACCGCTTATCCAAAATACAAAGAGAAAAAGAAAGGCGCGAGCCTTCCGGGAGGAGACCATGGGAGCCGTTTTAACGCCCAACGAGAATAAATCCCTCACCATCCATACCAGCTTCGGCGACTTTGACCGGGGCGCCATCAAGACCCACTTCGTGGAGATCGGCGAGGACTACTGCGAGCTGGTGAAGAAGTACGTCCTGCCCGTGTATGAGGAGGGGGACATCCTCTCCGTGGCGGAGAAGATCATCTCCCTGTGCCAGAAGAATATTATTTACAAGAAGGATATGCACCTGTCCGGTCTGGCGAAGTTCCTGTCCAAGTTCGCCTCCCACAGCACCGCCGGCATCGGCGTGGACAACCCCTGGAAGATGCAGTTCGCCATCGACCACTGCGGCGCGCTGAAGATCATCTGGGCCTCCATCGCCGCGGGCGTGTGCAAGCTGTTCGGCAAGAAGGGCGTGTTCTACGACATCGCCGGCCCCGAGGTGGCGGGCCTGGACGGGTTCTACACCGCCTCCTTCCAGGTCTACGGCGACTTCTGCATGATGCTGCCCAAGGACCCCAACGGGGTGTGCAAGCGCATTAAAGAAGAGACCGGCGTCACCTGCATGCTGGTGGACGCCAACGACTTTGAGCGGGACATCTTGGGCAAGAGCCCGGACCTGACCCTCACGGACGCGCAGTGCGCCGAGCTCATCCAGGACAACCCCACCGGCAACTCCACGCAATTGACGCCGTTTATTATTATCCGCAAGCACGCGGCGTAAAAAAGATGTGAAAAGGGTGCGCCCTGCGGGGCGCACCCTTTCTATATATCAACGAAGGCAAGTATAGCACGGCCTGGCCCGACAGTATCCCTGCCGCTAAAGTTCGCTTCGCTCACCAACCGCGTCCGGGACACTGCCGGTTCCAGCCGTGCGTCGGGCTGGCAGGGTGGCTGCCCTGCGTACTCCGACGCTTTTATTTCAAAACCGCCTTGACGGCTTCTTTCACGATGTTAAGGCCCTCCATCAGGACTTCGTCCCCGATGGTCAGCGGCGGCATGAGCTTCAGCACGCTGTCGCCCCGGCCGGCCACCTCCATGATGATGCCCCTATCGAAGCCCTCATGGACCGCCTTCAGGGCCAGGGCCCCGTCGATGGCGGAGAAGTCGATGCCCCAGAGCATGCCCAGGCCCCGCATGGTGAGGCTCTTATCCATGGGCAGGATCTCTTCTTTTATGAACTTCTCCATGATGGCGCCCTTGCGGCGGCACTCCTCGTCCAGCTTGTGGGCCTTGAAGTAGCGGATGCCCGCCGCGCCGCCCACGAAGGACAGCTGGTTGCCCCGGAAGGTGCCGTTGTGCTCCGCCGGGCGGAAGATGTCCAGCTCCGGCCTTATGAGCAGCAGCGCCATGGGCATGCCGAAGCCGCTGATGGACTTGGAGAGCGTCACCATGTCGGGCACGATGCCGGCCCGCTCGAAGGAGAAGAACCAGCCCACGCGGCCGTTGCCCACCTGGATGTCGTCCACGATCATGAGGATGTCGTTCTCGTCGCAGATGCGCCGGACCTCTTTGAGCCATTCAACGCTGGCCACGTTGATGCCGCCCTCCGCCTGGACGGTCTCCAGGACGATGGCCGCGGGCTTGTCCACGCCGGAGTGGTCGTCGGTGAGGACCCAGTTGAGATAGGCCAGCGAATCCAGCGTCCCGTCATAGGGCACGAAGGACACGTTCTCCAGAGGCACCACGGCCCCCTCCCGGCTGGTCCTATCGGTGGTCATGGCAAGGCTGCCCAGGCTCATGCCGTGGAAGGCGCCGCCGAAGGCGATGACGCCATTGCGTTTTTTGTTCTTCCGGGCCAGCTTCAGCGCCGCCTCCACCGCGTTGGTGCCGGTGGGGCCGCAGCACATGACCTTGTAGTCCAGGCCGCGAGGCGCCAGGATCTCGTTTTTGAAGGTGGCGAGGAAGTCCTCCTTGGCGGCGGTATACATGTCCAGGGCGTTGATGATCCTATCCTCGCTCAGGTAGTCCAGGACGGCCTTTTTGATCTCCGGGTTGTTGTGGCCGTAGTTCATGGACCCGGCCACCGCCAGGAAATCCACGTACCGGGCCCCGTCCACGGACCATATCTCCGCGTTCTTCGCCCGGTCGAACTCCACCGGGTACTTCCGGCAGTAGGAGCGTACCTGGCTCTCTGTGCTCTCAAATACTTCCAGCATATCCTTTATCCTCTTTATATCCTTTCTGCGCCGGCGTTGGTCAGCGCTTGAATCCCCTGGCGTATTTCTGGAACTCCGGCAGCTTGCCGATCTTCTCCGGGGTGTGGGGCGGCAGCTGCCAGAAGTCATGGGCGCAGTAGGTGTTGCCCTCGATGAACTCCGGGCCGTCCTTGCTGATGGCCACGTCCCAGCCCACGTACCGCACCTGGGGCACCACCTTGGCCGCCTCCAGGCACATTTGAACCGCCTCCTTCACGAAGGGCAGCTGGTAGCCCACCAGCTTTACATGGGTGTCCGGCTGCTCGTCGTACACGATGCCCAGCGGCGTGTTGCCCGAGTGGCCGGGGTACTTGATCTTCCCCGTCTCCGTATCCACCGGGGCGTACAGGCAGTTGCAGTCCACGAAGCTGTCGCCCAGACCCATCTTCTGCACCACATACAGACAGTGGGGCTCGCCGTTGTCATCCAGAAGGGTGATGACCCGCTGGCAGTTGACGGAGCCGGGGTGCAGGGCCTCCACGTCCGGGTGCTGGTCCACGATGTCCTCCAGAAGGCCGAATTTTCCCTTCTGGATGTGGTCATAGAGGGCGTCGAAGTCCGGCCAGTCCTTCATGTGGATGCGCTCGCAGCCGTGGCTGCACTCCCCGTCCAGTATCTTGACAAACACCTCGTCCTTCCCCTGGACGAAATCCCGGACCTGCTCCTTGGTGCTTTCCGCCAGCACCAGCCACTTCCGGCGGATGAACTTCGCGAAGAGCTTGTTGAACTGGGCTTTGTCGTCGAAGAGGTCCGTGTACTTGGGGTCATTGAGGTACTCATTGAGCTTCTTGCTCACCCCACGGGTCACGAAGGTGGCCCGCTGGGCGGCGGTCAGGTCCGCGAAGCCGAAGATGAGGTAGTCATAGTACCCCGCCCCGTACTTCACCGTGCAGCCCATCATGTCCAGGAAGATGGCCGCCTTGTTCTTCCCCGTCCGCTCATGGACGGCGTTTATGGCCCCCTTCAGGTGGTCGAAGTTGATGTTGCGTATCCTGTGCAGATAATACTTTACGTCCGGCATGTTTCCTTCCCGCTCTCTTTGTATTTCTACCGGTATTGTCCCGTGTCAGTCCACGTATATCCGGGGCACCCGCTTGGTGACGCCGCAGACGATCTCGTCCACGTTGGCGTCCAGCGTGTCCGCCATCCACAATATGGACAGGTCCTCCCCGTTCAAGAGCTCCACACGGTCGCCCGCCGCCACGCCGGGGATGTCGGTCACGTCCACCATGAACTGGTCCATGCATACCCGGCCGATGATGGGGGCGAGCTGCCCGCGGATTTTGACCTTGCCCCGGTTGGACAGCTTTCGGCTGTATCCGTCGCAGAAGCCCACGGGCACCGTGGCGATGACCGTCTCACGGCTTGTCACGTATGTCCCGCCGTAACCCACCGGCTCCCCGGCGGGGACGGTCTTCACCATGGCCACGTATGTCTCCCAGGTCATGACCTCGCGAAGGCCCATCCCGGGCCACTTGTCCTCGTCCACCGGGCACAGGCCGAAGAGCACGTCTCCGCCCCGGACCGCGTCCATCTGCACCTCCGGGCGCAGCAGGATGGAGGGGCTGTTGGACACGTGCACCGGGGGCATGTCCACCTCCGCGGCTTTGAGACCGTCCAGCACGGCGTTGAATCTTGCAAGCTGCTTCTCCGTCTCGGGGCAGTCAAGCTCGTCCGCCCGGGAGAAGTGGGTGAAGAGCCCCGCGACATGGATATGGGGCAACGCCGCTATCGCGGCGACGGCCTTCACCGTGCCGGCCGCGTCATCGGCGTCGAAGCCGATGCGGCGCATGCCGGTGTCTATTTTAATTTGCACCGGCGCCACCGTCCCGGCCTTTTCCGCTAGGGCGTCCAGCTTTTGAGCCTGCTCCACCGAGAAGATGGAGGGCGCCAGCCTATACTCGATACACCTTCCCAGCTCCCCGTCCATGATGGGGGCCAGCAGGTGGATAGGCTCTGTGTCCGCCCCGGCGGCGCGGAGGGCGGCGCCCTCCTCCCAGTAGGCCACCGCGTAGCCCGCCACGCCGCACCGGCGCAGGGTGGGATACACCCCGGCGATGCCGTGGCCGTAGGCGTCGCCCTTCAGGACCGCCGTCAGGGCCACACCGGGTCCCAGGCGCTTTTTGATGTTTTCCACGTTGGCAGCCAGAGCATCCAGATGGATGACGGCGGCGGTGCGTACTGACTCCATAGGTCCTCCGGGTGTAATTGACATAATATTCCGAGCTATGATAGCACATTCTATCCGGTATTGCAATTCCCGGGGCGAAATTCCCCGAAAAAAGGTCTTACCGCTTTTTCGTGTCCCGCTGGTAGGACTGCCACGCCCCCCGGGCCGCCAATACCGCGCCAAGGACCATACCCAGGCACCACACCACGGCGCATACCGTGGCGGCGGCGTTCATCGCGTTTTTCTCCGCGCCGGTGAGCACCGCGAAGGGCCGCAGGAGCCATACCAATGAGGACGCGGCCAGGGCGATACCTATCCCCGCCCGGACGGATTTGCTCACCGGCAGCTTTTTCATGAGCAGCGCCTCCGCCCCGGCGAGAGCCAGCACCAGTCCCGCGGCTCCCAACGCGGAGCGCACATAGTGGGGCGGCCGGGCCAGGATGCACCAGGCCGTCAGCAGCAGGAACGCGAACGCCCCCGCCCAGGCAGCCACCGCGAGAGATCTCTTTTTTCCGAATACCCCCGGCAGGGGCAGCTCCCGCACCGCCCAGGGCACGATCAAACAGGCAGACAGCACATATAGGACCACCGCAGCCACCCGGAACAGCATTCGCCCGGAGTAGAGGGCGCAGGCCATGAGAAGTAAAAGCAGGCTCGCCGTATACCCCAAGAGCGTCCACCGGACCGTGTACCGGCGGCACCGCAGGGGCAGCATGGCGGCGCTCATGACCACCAGCAGCGACGGCGGCAGCAGGAAGAGGCAGAAGAGCCACGGCCTGTCGGTCCCGGCCAGCATCTCCGGCTCCAGGGCCGCCAGCACGCAGGCCGGCACGCATAAAAACGCCGCCAGAGCGCAGCTCATGGCGAAGGCCCGGTTGCCCCACCGCCGGGAGGCCAGCACCGTCCCCGCCTCCCGGCGGAGGCTCTCCTCGCAGGCGCTGTTTTGCAGCCGGGAGAGCATTTTGGCGCAGGATGAACAGGACGCCACGTGGGTCTCCACCAGCGCGCGGCTCTCCTCGCTGCAGGCCCCGTCCACGTATAGGGGCAGCAGGTCGCGCACCACGCCGCAGTTATCCATCGTCCTCCACCATCCTCTCCTGTATTTTGAGCCTTGCCCGGTGGTAGGTCACCCGGGCCCAGGTCTCCGTCTTGCCGAATATCTGGCCGATGCGGGCGAAGGGCAGCTCACCGAACACCCGAAGCTGGAACACTTCCTTGTAGGGCTCCGGCATGTCGTGCAAAATGAGGTGGATGCGAAAGGCCTCGTCCCGGTCCTGGGCCTCCGCCGCCATGTCCCCGGGGGCGGGCATCTCCGCCGCCGCCTCCGGGGCGGCGTCGCCCTGCCGGGCCCGGCGGCGCAGCTCGTCGGCGTAGAGGTTTTTGGCGATAGCGCACAGCCATGTCAGCGGCGAGCCCTCGCCCCGGAAGGCGGGGCCGGTCATGGCCTTATAGAAGGTCTGTGCCGTCAGCTCCTCCGCCAGGGCGCGGTCCCCGGACCGGGCCATGAGGAAGGAGTAGACCTGCATGTAATATGCCTCATACAGCCCCTCGTAGTCCAGCGCCCTCACCTCCCGGCCCGATGGTTAGACGTGTGCGTCTCCCGTTCGTTACAAAATTTTTTACGGCTGGCAAGGCCGCCCTACGCCGACCCGACGCCCGGCGGGAACCGGCAGTGTGCCGGATGCGGTTGGTGAGCGAAGCGAACTTTAGCAGCAGGCATACTGTCGGGCCCGTCCGGGCAAAACCTGCGTCCTCAATGGGCGGCCTCGCACGACCCCTATTACGGCTGGTTCAGCACCGTGGCCCCCACATCCGGCAGGTCCGTCATCACCGCGTCCGCACCGATGGACTGCAGCCGCGTCATCTCGGCGGGGTCGTTGATGGTCCAATACTGCACGGCCACATCCCGCTCGTGGGCGTAGTTCACGATACGGCTGGTGCCCAGGTTCACGAAGTAGTCCGTAGTGGGGATCTGCAGGGCGTCATAGTTGATGCTGTCCTTGTCCAGTTTCAGCCCCAGCAGGGCGGAGAAGTAGAACTTTATGACCTCGTTGACGCCGGCGCTGCGGGGCATGTCAGGGTAGGTGCTGTCCATATAGGCGGTGACCTCGTTGTGGAAGGTGCCGATGACGGCCCTGTCCAGGCACCCGTGGGCCACCAGGGTGGCGTAGAGCTCGTCTGCCGCCTTGTAGCCCTCGTCCCCGCCGTTTTTGATCTCAATGATGTAGCGGAAGGGCCCGGCGCTTTCCAGATACGTCAGCGCCTCGTCCAGGGTGGTGATGCGAAGCTCATCGGGGACGTCCTCCCCGGAAAGATCCGCGTAGGGCATGGACCCGTCCGGCGCGGTGAATTTGGCGCCCATGTTGAGCTGCCTGAGCTCCGCCAGGGTCTTGGTGCCCGCGTCCACGTCTTTCTCGCCGAAAACGGCCTCCGCGTCGCTGGTGCGGTCCACCGTGGCGTCGTGGAGCAGCACCAGCACGCCGTCGGCGGTGAGGTGCACGTCAAACTCGAACACGTCCAGGTGATAGTCCGGATTTTCCGCGCTGGCCTTCAGGGCCATCATGGTGTTCTCCGGAGCCACGCCGCCCCCGGCCCGGTGACCGGACAGCATGGTCACGCCCAGAGGCGTGATGAGGGGATTTGCGGCCCCCGGGAAGTCCCGGGGCGCCATGGAGGAGTCCTTCGTCACCGCCCAGCAGGCGACGCCGATGAGCACCGCCAGCACGATAAGCACGATCACGATCACTTTCAGCACCTTCCTTCCCCGGCGGCCCAGGGGGCAGCCCCTGGAAAACCATTTGAACGTCAGCGGCCACACCAGCATGGCCGCCAGGACCATGATCATATACCGAACCGCGTCGGCGATGGGCGCGCCCCGGAACAGGGCGTTCAGCGGCGATTTGAGGGCCATGCGCAGGCCCATGACCACCACGAGGCCCAGGGCGCATTTTATGACCTGCGCCCACCAGGGGGCACTGGTCTCAAAGCGCACATACCGCCGCTCCACCGGCGCGCCCACAGCCACCGCCGCCGCCACGCCCAGCATGGTGAAGCTGTTCTTCCGAAACTCCGCCAGATTCTCCGGGTCCGCCCCCGCGGGGACATGGCCGGAGAAAACACAGGCGGCGGCCGCCAATATCAAAATGACCAGGAAAACGATATCCGCGGCCCGGGAGTCGTCCTTCTGGAACAGCGGATAGAGCCCGAACACCAGCGCCAGGCCGATGGCCGCGCCCACGGCCACGTCTGCCGGGGTGTGCACCCCCAGATACATCCGGGAGAAGCACACGATGGCCGCCAGGGCCCAGAACAGGGCCTTCATCCCTTTGGACATATCCAGCCGAGCCGTGCCGCCCAGGGCCACCACCACGTTCTGGCTGTGGCCGCTGGGGAAGGAATAGCCCCCGGCGTCCGCCCGGGCGCTCTCCACGATGGTGAAGCTGGGGTCCCGGACCCATGGCCGGGGCACCCGGCAGCATATCTTCATGGTCTGGTTCACCACCGTGCCGCCCACGCCGGCGGCGATCAGGTAGTAGCCGTCTTTCTTGCTGACGCACCAGAACACGATGATGGCCACGGCGATGAACACGCCCTCGCCGCCCACGAATGTAAGCGCCCCCAAAAGCTTGTCCAGCACCGGGACGCGGATGCTCTCCAACGCGTATAAAAAGCCCATATGTATCCCTCGCAGCCTTATTTTTCTCGGCCCATTGTACCATATATGGACAGTGGCTACAAACAAAATTTAATTGTGCCGCTTATGGCCCTTGTGGTATACTCGCGGGGAGAGGAGGCGAGGCAAATGTTCAGCGCCGTATACCCCTCGCCCCTGGGGCGGCTGACCCTGGGCAGCGACGGGGAGCGCCTCACCGGCCTGTGGCTGCCGGAGCAGAAATATTTCCCCGCCGCGCCCATGGAGCGGCGGGACCTGGCCGTATTCGCCCAAGCGGCGGCATGGCTGGACGCCTACTTCGCCGGGGAGGCGCCGGACCCGGTCCGGCTCCCCCTGGCCCCGGCGGGCAGCGATTTTCAGCGGCTCATATGGGACCTGCTGCTGGACATCCCCTACGGGGAGCTGGCCACCTACGGGCAGTTGGCGGACAGGGCCGCCCGCCGCATGGGCCGGTACAGCATGTCCGCCCAGGCCGTGGGCGGGGCGGTGGGCCATAATCCCATCTCCATCATCATCCCCTGCCACCGGGTGGTGGGCGCAGACGGCTCCCTCACCGGCTACGCCGGCGGCCTGGGCGCCAAGAGCTGGCTGCTGCAGCACGAAGGGGCGATATAAGGCCGTGGATATAAAAAGGCCCCCTTGTGAAAGGGGGCTGGCAGCGCGAAGCGCTGACTGGGGGATTGTCGTTAGACCTACAGCAATCCCCCCGGCCCTAACGGGCCACCCCCCTTTGACAAGGGGGGCTTTTTGCGTAAACAGGGACTCTTACCCCAATATCTTCCTCGTGTACTTCTCCGCGGCCCGATACACGGCCTCCGGGTCCTCGCCCACAAAAAACTCGCCGTTTTCATAGCGCACAATGCCCGCGATCATGGTCATGCGCACGTTGGAGGGGTTGCCGGAATAGACCAGGTTCTTCACCACGTTGTTCACGGGCCGCATGTTGGGCCGGTGCATGTCGATGACGGTCAGATCCGCCTGCTTGCCCACGGCTATGGCGTCGCAGTCCGCAAGGCCCATGGCCCGGGCGCCGCCGGATACCGCCGCGTTCAGGATGAGGGCCGGGTCGCCGGCGGCGGCGTCGCCCTCCCGGAGCTTGGCGGTGAGGTTGATGAGGTACATCTCCCGGAACATGTCCAGGGCGTTGTTGGAGGCGGGGCCGTCGGTGCCAACGGCCAGGTTCACGCCCTTTTCCATGGCCAGCTTCAGGGGGAAGATGCCGCTGGCAAGCTTCCCGTTGGAGCAGGCGTTGAGCACGGCGGTGCAGCCGTGGCGGGCAAATATATCCATGTCCTCCGGGGTGAAATACACGCAGTGGTACCCGCCGCCGCCGTATTCATAGAGGCCCATGTCCTCGAACAGGCGGGTGGGGCTCGCCCCGTGACGGGCGACGCACTCCTCCGTCTCCTTTTTCGTCTCGGAGTTGTGGCACCACACGGGGGCCTTGAAATGGTGGGCGGCCTCCGCCACGGTCCTGAAGGTGTCCAGGCCGTTGGTATACTCGGCGTGGAAACCCAGCCGGAAGCCCACAAAGGGGCCCATATTGTTATACTTCTCGTACCGGTCATAGACCCGCATGGGGTCGTCCCCAAAGGTCAGGGACTCGCACATGATGGCCCGGAAGCCCCAGTCCTTCGCCACCTGGACAAAGGCGTCGGGGAAGTAGTACATGTCAAAGCAGGCGGTGCAGCCTCCCGCCAGGTACTCCAGGAACGCCACCTTCACGAAGGCGGCCAGGCTCTCCCCGTCCAGCTTCGCCTCGTTGGGGAACACCTGCTTTTCCAGCCACTCCTGCAGGGGCAGGTCGTCCGCCGCGGAGCGCAGGAACGTCATCCCCGAGTGGGTGTGGGCGTTTTTGAATCCCGGCATGACCAAGTCGCCCTTCAGGTCAATCTCCCGCTCAAAGACGGGCATATCCGCCTTGGCGGGGCCCACGTAGCATATGGCGGAGCCGTCCACCCAGACCTCGTTTTCCGTCACACCGGCGGGCTCCAGCGCAAGGCCGTTATAAAAGCGTATCATGGGGTTTCTCCTTTATATGTGTCATTTTCGCCATTATAGCATGCCGCGGCAGGAACGCGCAAGACGGACCCCCCTACCGGGCAGGCCCTTTTTTGCTTTGAAAGTGCCCGCAATGGTCGCATGTCCTCCGAGCTTTTACCTTTGGATAGACACAGTGGCCCCACTCCAGGGGCCTGCCGTCCTTAAGGTAGTGCTGATAAAAGAATCTGCAGTTTGCGCACCACAGCCTGTCATCGGTCATGCGGAGCAAAAATGAATACCATTTTTCATCCAAAGCGGCCCAACTCCTCTATATTTACGCTCAAAATGAGCGTTTCGCTCCTGCATAGAATAACGTACAATTTGAGCGTAGTCAAGGGCCTGGAGGGAAAAATGTTCGGAAAAAGATTGCGTGCGGCGCGTTTAGCGCGCGGGATGACCCAGGAAAAGACCGCGGAAGCGGTAGGTGTGGCGCTGCGGACATATCAGGGTTACGAACAGGATGAGCGGCGTCCCTCCTACGAGACGCTGGTCGCGCTGGCTGACCTTCTGGATGTCTCGACCGACCATCTGCTGGGCCGGGAGTGAGACGAAAAAAATATCGCCGCCCGCGGGCGGCGATATTTTTTATCCAAACAGTTTTTTCAGATTCACGTCGTAGGGCGGGCGTATGACGCCCTTTTCCGTGACAATGGCAGAAATGAGCTCATGGTCCGTCACGTCGAAGGCCGGGTCCCAGCACTTCACCCCCGCGGGAGCCATGGGTTTTTCGTACCACATGGAGCGTATCTCCTCCCCGTCCCGCTCCTCGATGGGGATATCCGCCCCGGTGGGGCAGGCGAGGTCGATGGTGCTGGAGGGCAGGAGGATGTACACCGGCACGCCGTAGTGTTTGGCGATGATGGCGGCGCCGGAGGTGCCGATCTTATTGGCGGCGTCCCCGTTGGCGGCCATGCGGTCGCACCCGGCCAGCACGGCCTGTATCCTCCCCTGCTTCATGGCGAGCGCCGCCATGTTGTCGCATATGAGGGTGCAGTCTATCCCCGCGTTCATGAGCTCCCAGGCGGTGAGCCGGGCGCCCTGGAGAAGGGGCCTCGTCTCGTCCACATAGGCCCTGATGTCCACGCCCCGCTCCGCCGCTAATAGCAACGGGCCCAGCCCCGTGCCGTATTCGCTGGTGGCGAGAGGCCCGGCGTTGCAGTGGGTCAGCACCGTGTCCCCGGGATGAAGAAGGCTGAGCCCCGCCTCCGCGATGGCCCGGCACATGGCGACGTCCTCCTCGTGGATGGCCCTTGCCTCCCGGCCGAGAGCCTCCACGATTTCGGGCACGGGCCGCCCGGCCATGGAATGGGCCAGGGCGCGCATCCGCTCCGCCTGCCGGGCCAGGTTCACCGCCGTGGGCCGGCAGGAAATGAGATAGCCGCAGTCCTCATCCAGGCGGTCGAAGAACTCGTCCTCCCTGTAGCCACGAGCCAGCATATACAGTCCCCAGGCGGCGAAGATGCCGATGGCGGGGGCGCCCCGGACCCGCAGGGCCTTGACGGCCTCATACATCTCCTCCCGGGTGCGCAGGTCGAGATAGACCACCTCACCCGGCAGCTTTGTCTGGTCCAGAATGCGCACCGCGCTCCCGTCGGGCGAGAGCGCGATGTTTTTTATCGGTTCGCGGTTCACAGCGCCGCGTCCAGGGCCGGGATGGCGGCGGTGACCAGGGCGGAGAAGCGCTCCGCGATCTGCTGGCCGGCCTCGATGACCTCCTGATGGCTCAGGGGATTGGCGGACAGGCCCGCGCCCTTGTTGGTGATGCAGCTGACGCCGCAGACCTTCAGGCCCATATGCCGGGCGGCCACGGCCTCGCAGGCGGTGCTCATGCCCACGGCGCTGCCGCCGATGGCGCCATAATAGCGGACCTCGAAGGGGGTCTCGAAGCTGGGGCCGGTGAGCTGGATGTACACGCCCTCGTCCAGCTTCATGCCCAGGCCCGCCGCCGTGGTGTGCAGCACGTCCCGAAGGTTCTTGTCGTATATCTCGCTCATGTCCGGGAACCGGGGGCCCAGCTCGTCCAGATTCGGCCCCACCAGGGGGTTGGGGAAGTTGAACATCATATGGTCCCGGATGACCATGAGGGACGGGGTCTCCATGTTGGGGTCCAGGCCGCCGGCGGCGTTGGTGAGAAACACCAGCTTTATGCCCAGCATGCCCATCAGCCGCACGGGCAGCACCACATCGTGCACGTCAAAGCCCTCGTAGTAGTGGACCCGGCCCTGCATGCACACCACCGGCACGCCGCCGATATAGCCGAACAGATATCGGCCCGCGTGGCCCGGAACGGTGGACACGGGGAAGCCGGGCAGGTCCTTGTAGTCCACGGTGGCAACCACCTCCATGGTCTCGGCCACGGGGCCCAGGCCGGAGCCCAGGATGAGGCCGATGCGGGGCTGGAAGTCCGTCTTTTCCCGGATAACATCCCGGCAGCGGATGAGCTTTTCATAGTACTCGTTTGCCATATCAGTGTCCTCCCATCGTCTGTCCAAATTCGTTCTTGTCGGAAAGGCCGTCCCGCCGGAGCATGCTCTCGATGACGCTCACGTCCCCGGCGATGTCCACGGCCTCGGTCTTATAGAGCTTGTCCAGCTGCTTTTCGTACCCCGCCACCAGGGTGTCGGCGATGCCCTCGATGTCCTTCTTGGCCTTGGCCATGTTCTCCCCGGTGACCCCCTGCTTCTCGATGCGGGCGTAGGATTCCAGCAGCTTCAAGGTGGTGGGCAGGTAATAGGTCATGAACCTGTCGATCATGGGCTTTTTCTCCGGGTGGGCCTGGACCTCGGCAAAGATGGAGGCGGTCAGCTCCTGCATCCGGCGTATCTTCTCGCTCATGACCTCGTCCTCGATGTCCACGTCCGCCTGGCGGATGCGCTCCACATAGCGCTCGTACTCGGTCATCCTATCCTTCTCCGCCCGGGCTTTGGCCTCGTCCTCCTTGCGGTACACGTCCCGCATGTCCTCCACGTCGATGACCAGAAGGCCCCGCTCGTGGTCAATATAGGCCTTTTCGCCGTAGTAGCCCCGGTCCACCATCTCCTCCAGGGTCCTGTCCGCCTCAGCGGCGTCCATCCCAAGGGTCCTGGCGATCTTTTTGATATCCACCACGCCCCGGGTGCCGCTGACGGTGAGGCACCGGCGGAACTTGGCCTCCTTCCGGCGGGAGCCCATGGCGGCCAGCACCAGAGAGCCGCCGCCCAGGGCCACGGCCACCATGCTCACGATGGACCACAGCCCCGCACCGGTGGTCACGGCCCCCGCCGTGCCCAAAAGGCCGAAGGCGGCCAGTATCCAGCCGAACACGGTCTTCACCGTGGCGCCGGCGTCCGCGTGGCGCACGCCCTCCGGCTCCTCGTCCTGCGGCGCGGCGGCACGGGCCTTATTGGCCTGGGCCTGGGTCTGGTTCACCTTGGCCCAAGCGGCGTCCGCCTGCGCCCTGGCCTGGGCAGCGCGGGCCTGGGCGGCGGAGCGGGCGGTGTTCTTCCTCCGGCTGCCGAAGAGGCTACTCAAAATGCCCCCCACGATGTCGTGGCCCATGGCGTGGGCGATGGTGACGAACAGGCCGATGGGCCCCGTGGCAAAGATGAGACCCACGTCGATGATCCAGCTTATGCCGTCCCAGGAGTCGTCCTTCCGGGGCGGTCTGGGCCCCGGGGAGCCCGGTCCCGGCCCGGGGGAATTTGTGTAATTGTAGTTATAAGCACTCATAGTACCTTTACTATACCATGTCGCGCGGTTTCGGCGTCAGCCGGGAGCGCGACCGGTATTTTTTGATATAATAGCAATTTTTGCTATTATATCACAAGCGCCGGAAAATGAACAGTGCCAGTTGGTTAAACTTCGGTTAAAAACCGCCCTTTCCATTTCCCGCCGCCTCTGCTATAACAGACGCTTCGCGCTGTTATACCTCAAGATACCAGTCGTGCTCCCGGCTTGCGCCGGAACCGCACGACATGGTATACTACCGGCGACAGAAAAGGAGGCGCCAACATGGAGCAGTCCGTTTTCGACCTGGACCACCTGCCCCGGACCTATTTCCGGCTGGCCCTGCCCGTCACCCTCAATATGGTGGTGACGCTCATCTACAACCTGGCGGACACCTGGTTCATCGCCCGGACCGGGGACGCGGACCTGGTGGCCGGGGTGGCCCTGTGCAGCCCGGTGTTCACCGCCCTCATGGCCTTCGGCAACATCTACGGCCAGGGCGGCAGCTCCCTCATCTCCCGGATGCTGGGCAAGGGGGACGAATCCGGCGTGCGGCGGGTCAGCGCCTTCTGCTTTTACATGGCGCTCCTCACCGGCGCGGTGCTGGCGGCGGCGTCCATGGCCTTCCGGGGGCCCCTGCTGCGGCTCATCGGCGCGGACACGCGCACAGCGCCCTTCGCCTCGGAATACTTCTCCGTCCTCGCGATATGCGCCCCCATCGTGGTGGCCAGCTTCATCCACTCCAATTTATTGCGCTGCGAGGGGCTGGCCTCCGCCGCCGTGGCGGGCACCATGGGCGGCACTGTCCTCAACATCGTCCTGGACCCCATCCTCATCTCCGTGGTGGGCTGGGGCGCCCGGGGCGCGGCCATCGCCACCGTCATCGGCTACGCCGCCAGCGATATATTTCTGCTCATCGTCCTTAAGCGGAAGAGCCGCTACATGTCCGTCGCCCCCCGGGACGTGCGGGTGTCCGGGGAGGAGCTGCGGGGGATATTGGCCGTGGGCTTCACCGCCGCCATCGCGAACCTCACCTCCAGCCTGAGCCTGGTTGTCATGAACAAATACCTTGCCGCCTACGGCAGCGTCCGGGTGGCGGCCATGGGCATCGCATTGAAGGTCAATATGGTGGCCCAGCTCCTGCTGGTGGGCTTTTCCTTCGGAGGCGTGCCCCTCTTTGGCTTCCTCTGGGGCGCGGGCGACCGGGCGAGGCTAAAAAAACTGACCGGCTTCTGCCTGGGCTTTCTCTGCGCGCTGGCGGCGCTTCTGAGCGCCGTGCTCATCTTTGCCGCGCCCCGGCTTCTCGCCGGGTTCATGGACCTGCCCCAGGTGGTGGCCGAGGGGGCGGTGATGCTCCGGTGGCAGGCGGCGGGGAACGTGTTCGCCGCCGTGGTGCTGCTGCTGACGTGCCTGTTCCAGGCCGCCGGCCGGGCGGGTCCGGCGCTTATCATGTCCCTGAGCCGGCAGGGAGTAGTGTTCGTGGCAGTGCTGGCCGCGGCCACGGCCCTCGCGGGCTATCAGGGCCTTCTGGTGAGCCAGGCCCTGGCGGACCTTCTGAGCGCCCTGCTGGGCCTCGCCCTCTGCCGGGTGGTGTTTCGGGAGGGAAGATCATAGCATCTTTTGCGGCATTGCAACTAATTTTAGTTGCAATGCCGCTTGCGCCATGCTATACTGATACCAGATCGGAGGTATGACCGTGGGACAAAAGGAAAAGCTGATAGAGAAGCTGAAAGCCAAGCCCCGGACGTTCACCTTTGATGACGCGGAAGCGCTTTTGCGGTACTTCTCCTACACGCGCTCCAACAAGGGCCGCACCAGCGGCTCGCGAGTCATGTTCGTCAGCGACACATACGCCCCGATCTTGCTCCACAAGCCCCACCCCCGAAAGGAGCTTTTGGAGTACCAGGTCAGGCAGCTCATAGAGATTTTGGAACAGGAGGGTCTGATATGAGCAATACGATGGAATACAAGGGCTATATCGGCAGCGTGGAGTTTTCGGAGGCAGATGGCGTCTTCTTCGGAAAGGTCATGGGCATCCGGGCGCTGATATCCTATGAAGGGACCACCGCAAAGGAACTGGTCGACGATTTCCACGGCGCCGTGGATGACTACCTGGCGCTGTGCACAGAAAACGGCATCGAGCCGGAAAAGGCATATAAGGGCAGCTTCAATGTGCGGGTGTCGCCGGAACTGCACCGGCAGGCCGTGACCTATGCCGCAGCCCACCAGATGACCCTCAACAGCTTCGTGGAAAGCGCTATGCGAAATTCTTTAGGTTCCCAAGGCTGAAAAACTGGGGGCTTTTAGGGGCGAAAAATAAGCAACGCCGCCGGGAAAAACCGGCGGCTTATTCTATGAACCGTACCACATCGCCCGGCTGGCAGCCGACGATGGCGCATATCTTCTCCAGCGTGAGCATGGTGATGTTTTTGTTCTTTTTGAGGGAGTCCAGGGTCTTGTTGTCGACGCCCTCCTGCAGGAGCCTGTACTGGGACACGCCCTTGCGCTTCATCGTCTCCCAGAGGGGACCGTAATCTATCAAATCCACCACCCCAAACATCACCGGATGTATAAATTATAGGGGGGTTCCGAAAATCGTAGTATTGTGATTATACCCACAATATGATATACTTCCTGCGGATAGGAGGTGTATCATCATGCCGGATTATAAGAGGATGTACGCGCTGCTATGTGCCGCGGCGTCGGAGGCGCTGGATGCCCTGCCGGACACGGCGGAGAACGGCCCGGGCCGGGCGGTTCTGCAAAAGGCGCTGTACGACGCAGAAGAGCTGTATATCGCGTCGGCAGACACGGAAACAGAGGCGGTCGGATGACCGCCTCTGTTCCTGTACATAAAAGGGAGATGCTCGCTTATTTGTGGCAATGTGCCGCACAGTTTGCGCAATTTCCGTCGCAGCCGCCGCAGCAGCTCTTGCCTGCCTTTTTGTCCCGGCGCATGGAACGTATCACGCTGATGACGCCCGCCAGGATCAGTGCGCTGACCAGGATATCGCCGCCGTAAAGGGCCAGAAAGCGTCCCATATCTTACGCCCTCGCATTGACGCTGCGGGCGTTGCCGCCGGCCAGCCGTTCGCCATTGGGCGCGGGCCGGAAGAGCAGGTACAGCATGCCCGCCAGCACGATGAGCGCCGCCACGGTGCCGAGGCCGAAGCCGCCGCCGGTGAGGAGCCCGCCCAGCTGGTTCACGATGAGGGCGGAGCAGTAGGCAAAGCCGCACATCCACCCGATGGCCGCCCAGGTCCATTTGCCGTTGTTCATCTCCCGGCGGATGGCGCCGATGGCGGCGAAGCAGGGGGCGCACAGCAGGTTGAAGATCATGAACGAGTAGGCGGTGACGCCGGTGAAGGCCCCGCCGATCTGGGCGGTCAGGTCCCCGGGGTAGAGCACGCCCAGGGTGCTGACCACCTCCTCCTTGGCGATGAGGCCGGTGATGGTGGCCACGGTGGCCTGCCAATTGCCGAAGCCGAGGGGGGAGAAGATAAACGCGATGGCCCCGCCGATGGCCGCGAGAAGGGACGCCTCGTTGTCCTCCACCATGCCGAAGGAGCCGTTCTCAAAGCCGAAGCCCTGGAGGAACCACAGAACGATGGAGCTCAAAAGGATGATGGTGCCGGCCCGCTTGATGAAGCTCCAGCCCCGCTCCCACATGGCCCGCAGGACGTTTTTCGCCTGGGGGGCGTGGTAGGCGGGCAGCTCCATGACGAAGGGGGCGGGCTCCCCGGCGAACACCTTGGTCTTTTTGAGGATGATGCCCGAGATGACCACGGCGGCGATGCCGATGAAGAAGGCGGAGGTGGCCACCCACGCCGAGCCGCCGAACAGGGCCCCGGCAAATAGGGCGATGATGGGCATTTTGGCGCCGCAGGGGATGAACCCGGTGGTCATGATGGTCATCTTTCTATCCCGGTCCTGCTCGATGGTGCGGGAGGCCATGATGCCGGGCACGCCGCAGCCGGTGGCCACCAGCATGGGGATGAAGCTCTTGCCGGAGAGGCCGAAGCGGCGGAAGATCCGATCCATGATGAAGGCCACACGGGCCATGTAGCCCACGTCCTCCAATATGGCCAGCAGCAGGAACAGCACCAGCATCTGGGGCACGAAGCCCAGCACGGCGCCCACGCCGCCCACGATGCCGTCCAGCACGAGAGAGCTGACCACCTCGCCGCAGCCGAGGGCATTCAGCGCCCGCTCCGCCAGCACGGGGATGCCCGGCACCCACGTGCCGTAGTCACTGGGGTCCGGCTCCGGCACGGTGAGGGCGTCGTTATAGAGCGCCTCCGTCACGGCCACCGCCGTGGTCTCGCCGGTCTCGTCGTCGTAGAAATAGGCCTCCGGCTCCCCGGCCTCATAGGCCCCGATGATAGCGCTGGCCTCCTCGAAGGCCCCGGAGTCCTCCTCCCAGGCGTCCTTATCCGCCGTGAAGGGGACGAACCAGCCGTCGCCGAACAGGCCGTCGTTGGCCCAGTCGGTGCCCATGGTGCCGATGGAGAAGCCCCAGCCGCCCATGGCGACGGCGTAGATGAGGAACATGACGCAGGCAAAGATGGGCAGGGCCAGCCACCGGTTGGTGACGACACGGTCTATCTTGTCGGATGTATTCATCTTCTCCCGGCTCTTCCGGGCGTAGCATTTGGAGATGATGGAGCCGATGTAATCGTACCGCTGGGCGGTGATGATGGATTCCGCGTCGTCGTCCATCTCCCGCTCGCAGTCCTTGATGTCCTCTTCTATGTGGGCCAGGGAGGCGCTGTCCAGACCCAGCTGCGCCGCCACCTTCTCATCCCGCTCAAAGAGCTTGATGGCGTACCAGCGCTGCTGCTCGGCGGGCAGGCCATGCACGGCCACCTCCTCGATGTGGGCCAGGGCGTGCTCCACGCACCCGGCGAACCGGTGCTGGGGCACGGTCCTCCGCCCGCTTATGGCCAGCTCCACGGCAGCGTCCGCCGCGGCCTTCACCCCGTCGCCCTTGAGGGCGGATATCTCCACCACTTCGCAGTCCAGGGCCTTGGACAGCTCCTTCACGTTCACCCTGTCGCCGGCCTTTCTCACCACGTCCATCATGTTCACGGCCACCAGCACGGGGATGCCCAGCTCCACCAGCTGGGTGGTCAGGTACAGGTTCCGCTCCATGTTGGTGCCGTCCACGATGTTCAATATCACATCCGGCCGCTCCTGGATGAGGTAATTGCGGGCCACCACTTCCTCCAGGGTGTGGGGGGACAGGGAGTAGATGCCCGGCAGGTCCGTGACTGTCACGTCCTTGTGATCTTTAAGTTTGCCCTCCTTCTTCTCCACGGTGACACCGGGCCAGTTGCCCACGTACTGGCTGGCGCCGGTGAGGGCGTTGAATAGTGTGGTCTTGCCGCAGTTGGGATTACCCGCCAGGGCAATAGTTATGTTCTTTTCCGCCATGTTGTCCACCTTTTACTCCACGATTATCATTTCCGCGTCCGCCTTGCGGAGGCTCAATTCATACCCACGGATGGTGATCTCGAGCGGGTCACCCAGGGGCGCCACCTTGCGGATGAAGATGCTCTCCCCCTTGGTGATGCCCATGTCCATGATGCGCCGCTTCACCGCGCCGGCGCCCTCCAGCTTCGCCACCCGGACCGTCTGGCCCACCTGGGCCTGTCTCAGCGTCATGATGCTCTCTCCTTTCCTCTTTCTGCCCGCCTCAGACGTATATCTTCTTCGCCATCTCCATGCTGATGGCTACCCGGCAGTCCCGGATGGAGACGATCAGGTTGCCCCCGATGTCGTTCACCACGGTCACCGGGCTGCCCACCACGAAGCCCAGATTCTCCAGAAAGCGGCGGGTCTCGGCGCCGCCGCCGATGCGGGTGATGAGACTGCTCTCACCGGTATGCAGCAGGGAAAGCGGCATAGGTCATCCTCCTCATACGCCTTGTATTAGCGGTCACTAACCGCCGGGCAAAACAATGGGCGTTAGGGATTCCTAACACCACTGACATATTAGTTAGTCAAAACTAAAATGTCAAGGATTTTCTGCTCCTGTCGCGGGATTTCGTCACCTTGCCGGTCTGGGCAGGCTCATGGGTCCGAAAAGTTGTTAGTTATGACAAACTTACCGGGCGTGTACTATTTTTTGACAAGCCTGAATACATATGGTAAAATAAAACGTCCCTATGGGATTTCAACACGGATGTGACCACACACGGATATACATATTTAGGAGAATGACTATGCTGGAATACCGTTTTGACACGCAGCTGCTCATCGAGGGGCATGACCTGGACGAGGACGCCATCCACGACTACATCATGGCGAACATCCCCGGGGACTGCCTGCTGGCGGTGGGCGACGAGGACCTGATCAAGATCCACTTCCATACGAACGTGCCCTGGAAGGTGCTGGAGTACGCCTCCTCCCTGGGGGACATCTTCGACGTGGTGGTGGAGAACATGGAGCGCCAGGAAAACGGCCTCAAGGGCTGAGCTCCGGCCAACAAAAACGCGCCGCAATGCGGCGCGTTTTTGTTGTTGCAGTATACCACAATATTTATTAAAAGTAAATAATCATTGTGTTTAAGCGCATAATAATTCACTGCTCCTCCTGTTACAATCATAGTATCAGGAGGGACGGTTATGCAGACAGAGTATCCGGAGCGCTATAGGGTCATGGGCCTGCGGATCGCCTACTACCGGAAGAAGGCCGGGTATACCCAGGAGGCTTTTGCGGAGGCGATCGGGCGGAGCCTGAACTTCCTGGCCCAGGTGGAGGGCTCCAGCACCACGCGGGGGATCTCCCTGGAGACGCTGTTCAAGATCTGCGACGTCCTTAATATCCAGCCGGGCAGACTGTTGGATGAGGACGAATGAGTTTCATAGGGAAACGCGCCGCTTTCGCGGCGCGTTTTTTGTTTCCCGGGAAATGTCACTTTTGTGCCGGGGCTGGAACACCAGGTCCCGGTTCTCCCTGACGGCCTCCTCCATTTCCTTTAGTCTGTCCTGCAGGTGCTCATGGAGACCGCGGGCAGACTGGAAGGGGCGGAAGAAGTGGTACTTCTGGGCGGCCTGGTCCTGGGCGGAGCGGATGTGGGATTTCAGGCTCTCGTATTTGATGATGACGTCGTTCTCGTCGGCGAAAGCCTTGAGCTTGGTCACGATCTGGGCGGAGTGGCACAGGTCCACGATGAACACACCGTAGAACATGCCGATGAAGAAGGAGAACGCCAGGTTCTGGGCAAGCCAGTGGAGGGCGCCCAGGATGTGGGGGTGGACGAGGAAATAGTACGCCGCCCCCAGCACAGCCCAGAAGAAGGAGAACTTGGGGCAGATGATGCCCTGGATGTTGCCCCACTCATGGCTGTAGTCCCACAGCCGCACATGGGCCACCTTCAGGCTCAGGATGCCGGCTATGTACTCGATGGCCGTCATGCACACGGCCATGGCGGCGAACAGCGCTACCCTCTCCCAGACGGGGTCCGTGATGAACGTCATGTTCTCCAGGCTCGCGATGAGGAAGAGGATGCACAGCCCGGAGCCGTACAGGGGCAGCCAGGGGCCCGTGCAGAAGCCCGGGTTTATCCACTTCCGCTCCGGGTTGGCGGCGGAGATGAACCGCCGGAAGAAAAGCTCCAGCACCCATCCGAACACCGAGCCGATGAAAAACAGAAATGCCAGCGTCAAAAAGAGATTCATATATCTCGCCTCTGTCTTTAGAATAAACGGGCCGCTGCGGGACAACGGTCACAGTTTGCCGCCCTGTCTTGCGCATACCGGAGATTCATACAGCTTTTTGTGCATGAAATAATTGTAGGAGCGGCAGCCGCCCCGGCAATATTCCCCATAGGCGCACGCGGCGCAGCGACCTGTAAGCCGTTCGGTCGAAAAGCCCCGGTTATATGCGAAGGCACTTGGGTCCTCCCAGATCTCCCGAAGAGAGCGCCTGCGAAGACTGCCCTCAATAAACACATCGTCATACATGGACTCGCATCCGCGCACATTCCCAGCGCTGTCGATCCCAATGGAACTGAGGCCGGCCTTGCAGCCGGAGAACATGGCGAATCCGCTGAGATTCCCCCGAAGGTATCCCTCCCCCTCGGTATAATAACCTATATTGTCCGCGGCGCCGATCACAAAGGGCGCGGAGGGGGCGTGCTCCAAAATGAATCGAATGACCGCCCCCACATCGAAGCGGCAGTCCATCCCGGACAGGGCGTTCCCCATGGGAGAACACGCCTGTATCTGCCATGCCCAGACAGGCCATGACTTCATCTGCGTGTACAGCTCCTCCAGCCGCCCCGCGTTCTCATGATGCAGCGTCGTGATGACAGACACGGGGATGCCGGCGGCGCCGAGGGCATATACCGCCGCCTTCGCCCGCTGAAAGCTGCCGGCCTGGCGGTATTTATCGTGAACGCTCTCCGGGCCGTCTACGGAAACGGCTACGGACGCGACGCCCGCGTTTTTCAGCCGTGCCGTCAGTTCTTCCGAAAAAAGGAAGCCGTTGGTGATGACCGACACCTTCACACCGCGGCCTGCGAGCCGCCCGGCGATCATATCCCAATCCGGGCGCATGAATACTTCGCCGCCGATGAGGGACACATACCGGCAGCCGAGATCGCTCAGCTGGTCAGCCACACGCAGGCATTCTTCCGTGGTCAGTTCATTTTCCCTGGCCTGTCCGCCTTTGGAGCCGCAGTATTTACAGGAGAAACAGCAGGCCAGCGTGATCTCCCACACGCATGACGATAGGCTGTATGTCATCTCTTCCAACGCCATCGGGGTCAATACGGCGGCGCGGCATAAACACACGCCATCAATGCGTCTGACATGTTGTCATTCAGCGATGTCAATATCCCGCACAGGGCGTCCAGGTCCGACGCCAATCCCTGGCAGAACGCTTCTTGCTCAAAAACATCCCCGCTCTCTTCCGACGGTCTCAGAAAACTGTCCAGGCTGCGCTTTATGGTGGATACAAGTTCCATGCTCCTGGTGACGAGGTCTGCCTTTACATTGCCGGCATCGTCAATGCTCTCAACAAGACATCTTGCATCAAAAATGCAGTGTTTTGTCTTGATAAGAGCCTCTGCCAAGCAGTCAGCTTCCTGCCCTGAACCGACGGCTCTCCAAAGCTCCCCGCAGAACCGTAACTGTCCGATACAGCCGTTCAGCTGTTTTTTGAGCTCCAGTACTTCATTCACATTTGTAAACCTCACCGCACATCCTCCCTTACTGCTCCCCGTGCTATGCCGTGCCAATATTCTATTCTTTTTGGAGCTTCAGCGGCATCTGTGAACTGAGTTCCATCCTGACTTCTCGGATTCGTGCGTTCTGCTCTTTCCATACATTTATAAATTCGCGGAGCTTTTCGGTTGGGTAAGGCTCTGGTATTCCTGCGTCAATCCAGTCCTTACCCAGATGCCCGGAAGAGTTTTCATTAGCGATCATTTGTATTTCGCTTATGAGTCCGTCGGCGCAGTTCTTTCTCTGGCAGAGCAATTCAATGGCGCGCTCCATTTTTCTCCTTAAAGCCTCAAGCAGCTCACAGCCTTCTGCCGACAGCTTGTCAGCTTCTGTAAGCACCGACCACCATTGAAGTGTATGTCCGTCATCTGTGGGGAGACCCGATACTTTCTCCAAAAGCGCCTCGTTCCGGCGATCCCAGTCGGCCAGCTTTTTGCAGAGAGACCGGATATCGTCCCCGTTAGGATCAAGAGACATATTATTGCTCCTTTCTTTGCTCCGCGCGGGCTTGTTTTAGTCATTATACCATAAAAGCCATATATCTCCAAGTATATTGTGCTTCATCAATAACGCCAAGGAACGGTGACCGTATCACGATCACCGTTCCTTTTTGGTGGAGCAACCTGCTCCAAATCCGAACCAAAGGCGGCCTCTATCTCTGATAGGGTAATCGGCTCCGTGCCATCTTTGAAGTTGTAAGTAAACAGCAGCTTGTCATCGAACACATAGATGGAATTGATGAACGTGTCAATGATTTGTTTTTGATATTCCGGGTCGTCCGCATTTCCGTACTTAAAGCGGCTAATCCAGTCCACTATCTGTTCCTTTGTGTAGAGCGGGCGCTGTATTTGCGCTTGCAGGATATTGGTTTTCAGTTCGTCCCGCTGGGCCTCCAACTTTTCTAACCGTTCTTTTGTGGATGATGTAAGAACGCCCATTTGAATTGCGTTCAGCATATTTTCAATACCTTTTTCGCACTCTTGAAGTTGCTGGCGCATAGCGGGGAGCGTGGTGTCCTCCTGCTCCTGCAAAGCTACGATTGCCTCCGCTATACGGTTGATTTCCTCGTCCTGCAACACCCGTCTTACCGTTATCAGCACCGCCGCCCGCTCTATCCAGTTCTTCTTGACGGCTTTTCGATTACACCCCAGATGCCGCTTCGCGCCACCGCATTTGTAGTAGTTGTAGATAGCCCCGTTTTGGCTGGTGCCGCTTTCCCCAGCCATTATCCTGCCGCAAGTCCCGCAGAACAGTTTAGTAGTCAAAAGGTACTCCTCGTTTGCCTTGGTTTTTGCCGGGGCCTTCTTGTTCATTGCCATGCGGAATTGTACCCGGTCAAACATATCATCATCAATTATGGCGGGGATTCCCTTGGGAACGACTACACTCCCGTATTTGTATTCCCCGATATACTTGCGGTTCTTCAGCGCAAGGCTGACGCCGCTTACTGTGAATGGCTTTCCCTTCTTTGTTTTCAATCCTCGGCTGTTAAAGGATTGGACGATTTCGGTCATACTTTCGCCGCTGTCATAGCGGGTAAATATCTCTGTCACCAGTGGGGCGGTGAGCGGGTCGATGGCAAGCATACCGTCTTTTACCACATAACCCAGCGCGGTATTGCCTCCATTGTTCCGACATTTCAAAGCATTTTCTTTCTGGCCCCGGTGGATCTTCTCCGATAACTCCGCCGAATAATACTCTGCATAGCCCTCCAACATGGATTCTAGAATAATACCCTCCGGCCCCTCGGATATATTTTCCTTGGCGGACAGCACCTTGACACCGTTCTTTTTCAGGATGTGCTTGTAGTGTGCGCTGTCGTAGCGGTCACGGGAGAACCGATCCAGCTTCCACACCAGCACCACGTCGAACAGGCCCTTTTCGCTGTCCCGAATCATGCGCTGGAAGTCGGGACGGTCGGCGGTGCGGGCGGACAAGGCGCGGTCGATATAGCTGCACAGGACCGTGATCCCGTTGCGCTCGGCATACTCGTTGCATTCGCGTATCTGTCCCTCTATGCTCTCTTCCCGCTGATTGTCCGACGAGTACCGGGCATAGATCACCGCTTTCATTTGTCCTCACCGCCTTCCGGCAGTTCCTTGATTCGTTCTGCCTCGGTAAGCACCCGTAGTTGATACTGTGCGATCCGGCTCAGTGTGGCAAACCGTTCCTCTTTACCCATGCCGCTTTTGATAAGCTCCGCATTGTGCGTTTCCAGATTGGACAGCACCGTGAGTTCCGCGATAGAAGCATAATCCCTGATGTTGCTGTGTTTGGCCAACTCTGGGTTGGCATCCCGCCACGCTTTCGCCGTACAACCGAAGAGCGCTACATTCAGAAGGTCGGCCTCGTCCGCATAAGCGAGCCATTCGGTGTTTTTCGTATAATTCTTCTGCGGCAGCACATAGTTTTTAACCGCATCAGTATGTATCAGGTAATTGTTCTTGGAGAGGAACCGCTTTGCCGTCCACTCCAGTTTCAGACGGTCATTCTCTTCATCCTTCAGCCGCTGGTACTCTTTCAGCAGGTAGAGCTTGAATATCGGGCTGATGGCAGAACCAAACTCAAAGGCAATATCCTTGTGGGCATATGTGCCGCCGTAGCGCCCAGCCTGCACATACATCCCAATGGCGTTCGTCTTCTCTATCCACTCTTTTGCGCTGAGGGTGAATGTGTGCAATCCGGCTTCGCTCTTAAAGTGGTCGAATTCGACCACTTTGAAATCCGGGTTATACATGCTCTCCCATGTCCCCAGAAACTCCAGCGTTGTGCGGCTGCGAAGCCAGTTTTTGATAACGTCCGCCGCCCGCGAGTCATCCGTGCGGGCTTTTGCCATGTCTGTGAGGCTGATGTAGTCATTCTGATCCACGCTCATGATCGTCACAGCCACATTTTGAACCGTGATAAGTGAGGTCTTCTTAGAAGTACTCATTTTGTCTCCTCCAACATCTGAAGCAGCGCGGCTTTGAGTTTCTCATTCATAGGCGATTCCGGGTCAAAGCACATATCTATGAACTTCCGCAATTCCGGATTGCTTGCGGCCACTGGCGGCTTGGCACTGTATAGCTTGCCTTGCGGATCATCACAGCGTCCATAGATATAGTCCATTGACACGTCAAAGTAATCCGCATACTTCCGCATCAACCGAATCGGAGGGGCAGACTGTCCGTTTTCATAGCGATTGATGCTGGACTGTGTGGAGCCGAGTTCTTCGGCCAGTTTGATCTGCGACATCCCGATGCTCTCGCGCAAAGCGCGAAGCCTGCTGCCAAGCAACTTCATAGCATTACCACCTTATAGAATGGTAGTTTCAGTATAATCAAAATCCGGGCTGTTGTCAACCCGGATTCGATTCTTCCATAAGAAAAAAGCATCAATTAACAGCTAATCAAAGGGAGTCTCAACGCGATGTGCATTCTTAATCTTTTGTACTGCTTCAGAAATTTCTCCTGTTCGATTAAAGAGTAGAGATTGCAAAGACGGATACAATGTATATTCACGAGGATTACCGTAGCTCGTCCAACTACTTTCATAAACAAGGTCATATTTGACAAAGAAGTCTAAACAATTGTCATAATTGCTTGAAAGCTCAGAATCCAGCGAGTTTTCGATTTCCCATTGCTTGATGCTTTCAATCTGGCCTTCTGCCATCCAACGAGCTCCGAAAGAACTTGATTTTTTGTCAACAATGTACGCAACGAAAAGCTTCATTTTTGAATCCAACGACCCGGACGCCCACAAGCTACCGAATGTTTTAGCAGCTAACTTCACATGGCCGTCAACACATGAACTTAATTCAGGAAGTACCTCTGCTGCATTAGAAGAATAATATCGGAATGTCTCAATTCCAAGCTCTAATGTGTCATTTACAATTGTCCCGCCATCAAGAGTGGATAACAAGTCAAAAGCATTATCTACATTGACTTCAAAAATTTCATTCTTGCAAAGCCAGTCGAGTACGGCCGCCTTAGAAACCTTGCGCACATTTTTCTTAAGTATGTAATACAGAACTATCCTCTCATCATCGGTTGTAATATCCGAAACAGGAACAGGCATATGTGCAGATGCTTGAATATCGGGCGGCACTTCCCTTGATTTAACAAAAGTATCATATCGTTCTTTGAGTTTTTGAGTCTCATAAGTAATGACACTTGCTTTAACCTGCTGCGCCGTAACTGCTTCAGACACAACGTCATAAATATACGAAATATCAGTATCGCAATCCAGCCTCCGAAGTTTGTACTCATCATTCAAAAAACCATACATGTTTTTTGACGTAATCTCCGGTAGTGCAATCGGAACAGTCCGAATGTCATCCTGAAACCAAAGAACTCCTGCCTCATTGAGACAAAAGGCACTTTGGTAATAATCACGAGAGAGTATTGCTATATTAATTGCACTACTTTTAAGTGCATCCTTAACCTCATCGGATATTTTTTCTTCAATATCATTACCAGGCAAAGATGAACAAAACACAGCATCTCTTGGAATACCTGTTCCACAAAAGAAATCAACCAACATATCGGCTATTGCTTTATCCGTTGATCGATGGCTTATGAATATACGGGAACGTCTTTTCTGTTCCATACTTGCATCCTGTTTTGGTTGCCCGGATTCATATTCTGCTATCCGTTCCTGATATGTTCTTGCAGAATTATTAAGGGTGACAAAGTAAGGAACATTATCAGCCCACGCCACATCAATGTATCCCTCTGTACATAGTTCTCTGATTATACCACGAAGCTCATCATCTTCTTTCTGCGACGCTTTTTCAAAGCGCTCGCACAACAGCCGAGCAGGGTTCTCCGCCTGAACTAGTTCATTGAGAAGTCCTTCAGAATTCGATGGAAGCCTCATAAACTCCACGTTAGCTCCTTGTATTATGAAGTAGTAGTTATTAGTGACCCTCTCCAAGGTCATGTGCTACACTGGAGGGGATGCTGTGGA
>CANRKN010000007.1 GCA_947631215.1 uncultured Oscillospiraceae bacterium
AAAAAGCAGCTTTGTGAGGCTAACCAAGAGACAGAAAAAGCAAAACAACTGGAGCAGATGATAGACCGGGTTCGCCCGTTGAGAGAGTACGACCCGGCAGTGGTGCGAAAGATGGTAAATGTCATTAGGGTCTATCCGGGGGAAAGGATTGAGCTTGAGCTTAGGAACAAGGACGAACTAGCCACGTTTCTTCGAGAAGAGGAATTGAATGCGGTTTCAGCCACATAGCGACAAGATGTTCGGAAAAGCTCGCCACGCGCCCTCCGTTCGACACGAAAAGTTTGGTCCTTCATTGACAGCAGCGGAGGGCTTCATTCTGGGTACGGCGGCGAAGATGTTCACCATCGCCGGCCCGGTCATCACCTTCGGCCTCACCGCCAGCGTGGTGTACGGACTTATCCTGTGCCTGCTGCAATGAAACGAACCCCGGCTGCCTTTCTGTGCGGCCGGGGCTTTATCGACTTGAAAAGGGGAAAACCGGACCCGAAAAAGAGTTGAAATCCTCTGGGAGGATGTTACAATTACATGGAATAATTCAGTGAAACAGAGGGTGGAAACAATGGACCTGCAATATCTGCTTTTTCTGCAAAAGTTCCGCGAGGCCACGGGCGGGGTGCTGAACGACTTCTTTTTACAGATCAGCGACCTGTCCTACGGCGTCTTCATCTGGATGCTGGCCTGCATCCTCTACTGGGCGGCGGACAAGAAGACGGGCTCGTACCTGTTCCTGAACATCGCGGTCAACCGGTTCCTCATGCAGCTATTGAAGCTGACGTTCTGCGTGTACCGGCCTTGGATACGCAACCCGGACATCGTGCCCGTGGAGACGGCCTCCGGCTACTCGTTCCCCAGCGGCCACAGCGTGACCAGCGCGTCCAACTACGGCACGGTGCTGGCCCGGTACGGGAAAAAGCACAGGGGCCTGGGCGCGTTCATGGCCGTCATGCTCCTTCTGACCATGTTCTCCCGCAACTACATAGGCGTCCACACGCCCCAGGATGTGGTGGTGGGCGCGGCGCTGGGCCTGGCCGTGGTGTATCTCGGCATGCACGCATGGGCGTGGATCGACGAAAAGCCCGGCAGGGAGCGCATCATCCCCATCGCGGGCGTGGCGCTGACCGCGCTGTTTCTCGTCTACATCTCCCTCAAGAGCTATCCCCTGGACTATGATGAGGCGGGCAAGCTGCTGGTGGACCCGGCCAAGATGATGAGGGACGGCTGGAAGGACGCCGGGCGCATGCTGGGCGTGAGTCTGGGGTGGTATCTGGAGCGGCGGTATATCCGATTCTCCACCGATGTGCCGGTGCTGACGAAGGTCACCCGCTGCGGCGTGGGCGCGCTGGTGCTGCTGGTCTACGAGCTTACGTTCATGCCCGCCGTGACGGGCGCGGTGAGCGGGGGATGGATCGGCTTTGTGCTGACCTTCGGGGAGCTCATGGTGCTGATGGTGCTCTATCCGCTGTGCTTCTCCCGGCTGGAGGGCAGAAAAAGCGCCCGCAGGGCCTCCGCCGCGTAACGGCAGATCGGGAGGATATATATGAAAAAGAAACTCATTTGCTGCCTGTTGGCTGGGCTGGCGCTGGGAATGACGCCGGCGCCCGCGCTGGCGGCGGAAAAGGCGCCGGGGCCGCTCCACGTGGAGGGGACCCGGCTCTGCGACGGGAACGGACCGGTGCAGCTGCGGGGCGTCAGCACCCACGGCCTGGCATGGTATCCGGATTATGTAAACATAGATTGTTTCCGGGAGCTCCATGACTGGGGCGCCGACGTCATCCGCCTGGCCATGTACACGGCCGAGTACGGCGGCTACTGCGAGGGCGGGGACCGGGAGACCCTGAAGAAGCTTGTAAAGGACGGCGTGGCCTATGCCACCCAGGCGGGGATGTACGCCATCGTGGACTGGCACATCCTCTCGGACTGCGACCCCAACACCCACAAGGACGAGGCCATCACCTTCTTTGACGAGATGTCCGCCGCTTTCGCCGGACAGGACAATGTGCTCTATGAGATATGCAATGAGCCCAACGGCGGCGTGGATTGGGCGGCGGTGAAATCCTATGCCCTGGAGGTCATCCCCGTCATCCGGGCCAACGACCCGGATGCGGTCATCATCGTGGGCACGCCCAACTGGAGCCAGATGGTGGACCAGGCGGCGGCCGACCCCATCACGGAGTATGACAACGTCATGTACGCCCTGCACTTTTACGCCGACACCCACCGGGACGACCTGCGCGAGCGGATGAAGGCGGCGGCGGAGGCGGGGCTGCCCATCTTCGTCACGGAGTTCGGCACCTGCGACGCCAGCGGGAACGGCGCCGTGAACGAGGAGCAGGCGGACATATGGGTGGCGCTGATGGACGGGCTGGGGATAAGTTATGTAAACTGGAATCTGTCCAACAAGGACGAGTCCAGCGCCATCCTCCAAAGCGGGTGCGGGAAGACCGCGGCCTTCACGCCGGAGGACCTGACCCAGTCCGGCCGGTGGCTGTATGAACTGCTCACCGGAGAGTAACTGCTGGCCGGAAGCGCACATGGATGAAAACGAGCTCAAACTGGATATAGACGAGGTGCTGCGCTATCTGGGCGTGCGGGAGGACCCGGACGGGGCGACGGTCCGGGCCGTAGCGGAGGAGGCGGATAAGCTCCTCGCCGCCGTCCGGCCCCGGTATGTCTACCGACTGTTCCCCGTGGAGCGGGGGCGGTCGGGCGTCGTGCTCCAGGGCAGCGGCGTCATCCTGCCGGGGGAGATGGCCGGGCGGATGCTGGCGGGGTGCCATGAGGCGGCGCTGCTGGCCTGCACCCTGGGGGCCGGCTTCGAAACCATGCTCCGGGCGGCCCAGGCAAGGGACATGGCCCGGGCGGTGATATTGGACGCCTGCGGCAGCGCCCTGGTGGAGGCGGGCTGCGATAAGGCGGAGCGGGAGATCGCGGCCCGGTGCCCCGGAAAGTACCTTACCGACCGCTTCAGCCCTGGCTACGGGGACTTGCCGCTGGGGATACAGGAGGCCATCTGCTCTGTCTTGGATGCATCAAAACGGCTGGGCATCCAGGTCGGGTCGAGCCTTTTGATGAACCCTACCAAGTCCGTTACCGCCGTTATCGGCCTGGCGGACGCGCCCCAGCCCGCCCGCATACGGGGATGCGCCTATTGCGCCCTCGCCGGGACATGCACCATCCGCATGGGAGGAAGAAGCTGTGCTGACTGACGCTTGGAAAGAGGATATCGTCCTGCTGGACGGGGCCATGGGCACCGTTTTGCAGCAAAAGGGCCTGCCTCCCGGGGCAAAGCCGGAGCTGCTGGCTCTGACGGACCCGGAACTGCTGCTCTCCGTCCACCGGGAGTATGTGGCCGCGGGCAGTCAGATCATCTACGCCAACACCTTCGGCGCCAGCGCGCCCAAGCTCTCCCGCACCGGCCACACGGTGGCGGAGGTGGTCCCGGCGGCCGTCGCCGTGGCCAAAGAGGCCGCCGGGCAGGACGCGGCCGTGGCGCTGGATATAGGCCCCCTGGGGGAGCTTCTGGAGCCCATGGGCACCCTCAGCTTTGAAAAGGCGTATGAGTATTTCCGCGAGATCGCCGTGGCCGGCGCCGCCGCGGGGGCGGACCTGGCCGTGATCGAGACCATGACCGACCTCTATGAGGCGAAGGCGGCGCTTCTGGCGGTGAAGGAGAATACGGCTCTTCCCGTGTTCGTCACCATGTCCTTTGAGGAGAGCGGGCGGACCTTCACCGGCTGTACGGTGGCCTCCATGGCCAGGACGCTGGAGGGCCTGGGGGCGGACGCCATCGGCCTGAACTGCTCCCTGGGGCCGGACCTCCTCGCCCCGCTTCTGAGAGAGCTTTGTGAGAACACCCGCCTGCCCGTCATTGCCAAGCCCAACGCGGGGCTGCCCGACCCGGTGACGGGCCTATACGACATGGGCCCGGAGGCCTTTGCCGCGGCCCTGGCGCCCTGCCTGGACGCGGGGGTGACCATCTTTGGCGGCTGCTGCGGCACGTCGCCTGCATACATCGAGGCGCTGTGTAAGGCTCTCGCGGGGAAGCGCCCCGCTGCCCGAAAATACGACGCGGTGGGCTTTGTCTGCACCCCCACGACGCCCTGCCGCCTGGACGGGGTGCGCGTCATCGGCGAGCGCATCAACCCCACCGGGAAAAAGCGGTTCCAGCAGGCCCTTTTGGAGCACGACCTGGACTACATCCTGGATGTGGCGGTGCAGCAGGAGGACGCGGGCGCGGACATCCTGGACGTGAACGTGGGCTATCCCGGCGTGGATGAGAAAACCCTGCTGCCCGAAGTGGTGAAGAAACTGCAAAGCGTCGTATCCCTTCCCCTGCAGCTGGATTCCTCCGACCCCGCCGCATTGGAGGCGGGCCTGCGGGTCTATAACGGCAAGGCGGCGGTCAACTCCGTGAACGGCGACCCGGCAGTGCTGGAGCGCATATTGCCCATCGTGAAAAAATACGGCGCCAGCGTGGTGGGGCTCACCCTGGACAAGGGCGGCATTCCTCAAACAGCGGCGGAGCGGGTGGCCATCGCCCGGCGCATTCTGGACGCGGCGCTCTCCTATGGCATAGCCCGGGAGGACGTGTGGATAGACTGCCTAACGCTGACGGTGTCGGCCCAGCAGGAGCAGGCCGCGGAGACCCTCCGGGCCGTGCGGACCGTGCGGGAGGAGCTGGGCCTGCAGGCGGTGCTGGGGGTGTCCAACATCTCCTTCGGCCTGCCGAACCGCCGTCTTATTACCCAGAGCTTCCTCACCCAGACGCTGGCCGCGGGACTGACGCTCCCCATCCTGAACCCCGGCCAGCGGGAGATGATGGACGCGGTGGCGGCCTTCCGGGTGCTGTCCGGAGAGGATAAGGAGAGCCGGGCCTATATCGCCCGGTTCGCCGACGCCCCCGCCCAGACGGCCGCGCCGGCGGCCGCCGGCTCCCTCACGCTGGAGGACGCCATTATTCGGGGTCTGAAAACCGACGCGGCGAGGCTCGCCGCCGCGGCCCTGGAGGCGGGGGAGGAGCCCCTGGCCCTGGTGGAGGGGCGGCTCATCCCGGCGCTGGATAGGATCGGCGAGGACTACGAGCGGGGAACGGCGTTCCTGCCCCAGCTTTTGAGCGCCGCCGGGGCGGCCCAGGCGGTATTCGGGGTCATCAAGACCGCCATCGCCCAGAAAGGCGGCGAGAGCGTGAAGCGGGGCCGGCTGGTGCTGGCCACGGTCCAGGGGGATATCCACGACATCGGCAAGAACATCGTAAAGACCGTGCTGGAAAACTACGGCTACGAGACCGTCGACCTGGGCCGGGACGTGCCGCCCCAGGTCATCGCCGAGACGGTGCGGAAGGAGCATATCCGCCTGGTGGGGCTGTCCGCCCTCATGACCACCACCCTCCCGGCCATGGAGGAGACCATCCGCCTTCTCCATGCCCTGCCGGAGCCCCCGGCGGTGGTGGTGGGCGGCGCGGTGGTCACGCCGGAATATGCCCGGAAAATAGGCGCGGATTACTATGCCAAGGACGCCCGCCAGTCCGTGGAGGCGGCCCGGGCGGTGTTCGGTTCGTGACTGAGCCAAAATACAAGGCAAAAACCGCGTGACGGATGTACGTCACGCGGTTTTTTTCTGTCTTGGCGCTTATTCGTGCTTCGTAAACAGGCCGCTGCGCCGCAGTATCTCGTCCACGGCGGCGGACTGGTTCAGAGCGTAGATGTGCAGGTCGTTCACGCCCAGGGCGATGTACTCATAAAGCTGCTCCACGGTATAATCCATCCCCGCGTCCCGGAAGCCCTCCGGGTCGTCATAGTACTTGGAGATGTGACGGGCAAGCTTTCTCGGGATGGCGCAGCCGTTCATGGATAGACAGTGGCGGATGCACTTGTCCCGGTCCAGCACGGGCATGACGCCCACCGCCACCGGCAGCGTGACCCCTGCGGCGCGGATCTCCTCCATCCAGCGGGCGAAACGGTCCATGTCAAAGGTGAGCTGGGTCACGATGAAGTCGGCGCCCACGTCCTGCTTTTGTTTCAAAAACGCCGTGTCAGTGGCCAGGTCCGGGGAGAGGATGTGTCCCTCGGGGATGCCGGAGCAGGCGATGACGGCGCCGTCCCCCAGCGTTTGGCGCATATAGCGGATGAGGCCGTCGGCGTGGTCGAAGTCACCGTGGGTGGCGTCCTCCCCGGGGAGGAAATCCCCCCGCAGGGCCAGGAAGTGGTCCACACCTGCGGCGCGGTAGGCCGCCATATCCCCGTCGATGTCCGCCTTGGTGTGGTGGATGCAGGTGTAGTGGCTCACGGGCGTGGTCATCCCCGCGTCGGCCATGGCCTTGCATATTTCCAGGTTGTAGCCCTTGTCGGAGCCGCCCGCGCCGTAGGTGCAGCTGATCCAGTCGGGGCTCCATTTATAGAGGTCGTCCAGCACCGTCCTCAGCTTTCCCATGCCCACCTCCGTCTTGGGCGGAAAGACCTCGAAGGACAGCGTGGTGGTCTTTTTCATCTTTTCCGTGATGTTCATGGATATATCCTCTCTTTATTGAGGTCTGCCTGTCCAGTATATACGGAAACGGCGGCGGGTTCAATGAAAAAACGAAATTTTTAAAATAACACCTTGACAGGCGAGGTATATCATGTTATTATGGCTGCACAAGGTACCTTACAAGGCGAAGTACATCACGAGACGAAAGGAGGCGGGGCGTATGGCCCTATCCGCGGACATCCTGCGGGGACACACGGACGCCATCATCCTGGCCCAGCTCATGGCCGGGGACAGCTACGGCTACCAGATCAACAAGACGGTGACGGAGCGCACCGGCGGGGCCTATGGCTTCAAGGAGGCCACCCTCTATACCGCGTTCAAGCGCTTGGAGCAGAATGGGCTCATCACCTCCTACTGGGGGGAGGACGGCCCCGGCGCCCGGCGGCGGTATTACGCCGTCACCGAAGCGGGCATGGCGAAACTGGCCGAGGACCGGCAGGAGTGGAACGAGACAAAGCGTGTTATGGACGCGCTCATATCATGGAAGGAGGAACTGTGATGGAGGATATAAAGCGCCGATTTTCAAATGAGATCGCGGCCCGCCTCTCCGGCGCCCCGGAGAGCGACGCGAAAGCCGATATGATCGAGGAGCTGGCGGAAAATCTCGCCAGCCGATACAGCGACATGACCTCCGGCGGTATGGGCGAAGGGGAGGCCTTCGCCCGGGCCATGGAGGAGCTGGGCGACACGGAGGAGCTGACGGCGTATTTGAACAGCCTGGGCCCGGACGAGCCCCTGCCCGGAGCGGAGGTCCTGGATGGCCTGGACGAGCTCGTCAAGGCCGCCGGGGAGCTGGGCGCCGCCGGCGTGGAGGTAGGGAAGAGGGCCGTGGACATCGCGGGCCAGTTTCTCAAGAGCGACGCGGTGCGCTCTGCCGCGGCGGAGGGCAAAAAGGCTCTCCGGGAGGTAGGCGACCTGCTCAAGTCCTTCACGGGGTCTGGTATGGATGGGACCACCATCACCATCAACGTAGATGATGGCGAAAAAGCCGGGCGCGGGGCCTGGCAGGACACCACCGTGCCCTCGGAGGGGCTCACGGCCCTAGCCGTGGATGTGCCCGGGGACGTGAAACTATACGTGGGCGGCGGCTCCGACGGCCCTGTCCGCATAGAGGGAAATATGGAGAAGCTGGACGTGTTCACGGCCCCGGACGGGACCCTGACCGTGCGGAAAAAGCCCACCGCCAGCAGCCAGTTTTTCTCTCTGCGGGGCATGTCCTGGGGGGAGGTGTCGGTGACCCTCCCGGCCCGGCAGTGGGAGAGCGTGGCGGTATCCACCGCCAGCGGCGATGTGGATATGGGCGGCGGCCTGGAGGTGGGCGAGCTCTCCGTTCGCACCGCCAGCGGCGATGTGGAGTGCCGGGTGGAGAGCTGTGACAAAGCCTCCTTCGCCACCGCCAGCGGCGACATCGAGGCCCGGGGCAACTTCGTGTCCCTTCGGGCGGAGACCGCCAGCGGCGACGTGGATATAGACGGGCCCATCGGCGAGGCAAATATAACCACCGCCAGCGGAGACATAGATGTGTCCGGCTCCGTGGCCCGGGTGAAGGCCGTGACCATGAGCGGCGATGTAGACATTCAGAGCATGACCATGCCCCAGGCCATGGCCCTCTCCTCCAGGAGCGGGGATGTGGAGGCCCACATCCCGGTCCTGGGCCCCTTTAAGGCGGACCTCCGGTCCGTCAGCGGTGACACGGACATGGACGACTTCGGCGCCTGGCCCGGCGGCGACGGGAGCGAGCCCCATTACACCCTCACCAGCGTCAGCGGCGACGTAGCCCTGAAGCGGCCGGGATAAACCTTGGTTTGACAAAAGAAGTCCCCGCCAGATGCTCTGGCGGGGACTTTCCATATCCAAATGAAGCTCAATAGAACGTCGCCACGGGCTGGGCCGGGGGCTCGGCGGTCTCCAGGTTTATTACATTCAGCACCGGGCCCTTTTTTCCATAGCCCTTGTGCCACTTCACCTCCACCGTAGCAGTGACAGTGAGCCACTGGCCCTTATTGAGGCGGGCGGCGTCCGCCCAGCGGCAGATGAGGCCGGTGAACTGGATGTCGTTGGCGCAGCAGGTCATGAGCTGGCGGCCAAAGACAAAGTTGTCCCCGGCGAGGCGGGGGCTCTTGGCCACCATGCCCTTGTAGCGCAGGGTCTTGCCGTCGTACTTGTTAAAATCCTCAGACAGGTCCGCGTAGAACAGGGCGTAGTCCTCGTCCTTTATCTCCACCACCGGCGCCTCCAAATCGAAGGGCAGGGGGTCCTCGATGTCGTCGTACTCCACCTTCCCGTCCGGCATCTCGAAAGCGATGTCGCACCGGCGGTTGGCGGCCCGGATGATCTTGTGCACCTCCATCCTATCCACAGCGGGCTTGCACCGGTTCAGCACCACCAGCTCGCAGCTTTTCAGCTTGTCGTACACAAGCTGCCGCATGTTGGCGTTGTAGGAGATGAAGGTGTTGGCGTCGGCGAACATAAACTCCTGGGCCACTACCCAGTTCTGGGGCATGCGCTGATAGAGGCTGTCCAGCATCCACATGCCGTTGTACTCGATCATGACCCTGTCGGCCCTGCATTTTTTCAGCGCCGCCTCCAAGGACGCGGCCTGGATGTCCTCCTCGTTCTCCACGGGGTGGATGAACACGTTGTCCCCGGAAAAGCGGGAGGGGTCATATTCCTCCACACCCTCCTCGCACAGCAGGAGCAGGGTCCGTTCCCCCTGGTTGAACCGGGCGTCCTCCAGCGTCTCCTGGATGAACTTGGTCTTGCCGGCCTCCAAAAAGCCGGTGAAGAGATAGACGGGTATCTGCCTCACAGCCCGAACAGCTCCTTCACAGCGTTTTCGTTGAGGTTCGCCCCAATGACGCACAGCCTGCCAGCCACATTGGCCGGGCCGGTGCGCACGTCCTTCTCGCCGGGGGTGTAGTCGAAGTGGACCCAGGTGCCGTCCGGGGCGGGCACATAGCCCTTGGCCCGGATGATCATGCCGTAGGCGCCCTCGTCCGCCAGCTTGTCCAGAATGGCGCCGATGTCCTCAGCGGAGAACTTCTTGCTGGTCTCCGCGCCCCAGCTCTGGAACACCTCGTCGGCGTCGTGGCCGTGGTGGTGATGATGGTGGTGATGATGCCCGTGCTCATCGTCGTCATCATGGTCGTGGTGGTGATGGTGCTCGTGCTCGTCCTCGTCATCATCGTCGTCATCATGATGGTGATGATGGTGCTCATGCTCATCGTCGTCATCGTGGTCATGATGATGGTGATGGTGGCACTCACACTCGGGGTCGTCGCACTCTTCGTCCTCGTCCTCTTCCTTATAGTGCTCCTCCAGCAGGGCGGCCAGCTCCGCGGAGATGGAGTTTTTCTTCTCCGTGGCGTCCAATATCTGCTGTCCGGTGAGCTGGTCCCAGTCGGTGGAGACGATGACGGCGTCGGGGTTTTTCTCCCGCAGCAGCGCCTCCGCCTGGGCCACCTTCTCCGGGGCCATGCCGCCGGTGCGGCTCAGGACGATGCAGTTGGCGGACTGGACCTGGTTATTGAAAAACTCGCCGAAGTTCTTCATGTACATCTTCGCCTTGGAGGCGTCCACCACCGTGGTGAGCCCGCCCAGGACGAACTGGTCCCCGGCCTCCTGTACTGCCGCCACGATCTCGGAGAGCTTCCCCACGCCGGAGGGCTCTATGAGGATGCGGTCGGGGGCGTACTGCTCCGCCACCATTTTGAGGGCCTTGCGGAAGTCGCCGGTGAGGCTGCAGCAGATGCAGCCGGACTCCAGCTCGTTGACCACGATGCCCGCGTCCTTCAAAAAGCCGCCGTCGATGCCGATCTCGCCGAACTCATTTTCGATGAGCACCACCTTCTGGCCGGCGTAGCCGTCCTTCAGAAGCTTCTTGATGAGGGTGGTCTTGCCGGCGCCGAGGAAGCCGGAAAAAATGTCTATTCTGGTCATGTGTCTCGCCTTTCTGGTATAGAATCCTAAAAAATCGTTAACATATGGGGAGGGAAAATGGGATATGATGTTTACAACAGTTTATTATAACACTTATTTTCCGGGTTGAAAAGAAAAAACAGGTATTTATATGCCAGTTTGTCGCATCAGCGCGAAATTCCTATGGCGTTATGCGACAGGATGTGGTATACTGGACCATATTCGGCTACAACATATCCGCCTTCGGGCGTCTGCCTTTACAGAGGATACAGATCATGAAGCGTAAAACAGCGGTCATACTGTCTTTTGTCAGCATATTCATGTGCATACTGGCCTCCTGCGTCATCCGGGACCGGTCCGAGGCCTCCGCTAAGCCGGGGGAGTACACCGTCACCTTCTACCAGGATCAGCAGGTCCTGGCCCAGGAGAAGGTGGCCGAGGGCGGCCATGCCGCGAATATCCCCCAGGGCATGAGCTGGCGCAGTGAGACCGGCTCTGTGGTGGACCCGGCCACCGTGGCCGTAACGCGGGATATGGCCTTCTACGCCCGGGGCAACGCCGCCCTGCGCACCGGCCACGTCCAGTACCTGACCATCCAGGGGAACCAGTTCCAGCCCGACGCCCACGTGACCCGTGGCCAGGCGGTGCAGATGCTGGGGGTGCTCTTAAGCCCCGACCAGACCATCCCCGCGGCCGCGGAGAACGTGTTCTCCGACGTGGGCGCGGACAGCCCCTACTATGACAGTGTACAGAAGCTCTCCGCCCTGCAGGTGGTCTTCGGCTATGGGGACGGCACCTTCCGCCCCGACGAGGAGATCACGAGAGGCGAACTGGTGACCCTCCTGTGCCGTCTCACCGGCGTCAGTGAGATTGCCGCCACCTCCTTCCCGGACGTGGCCCAGACCCACTGGGCCCTGGGCACCGTCGCCGCCTCCCTCGCCGGGGGCTGGGCCAAGGGCATGGGCGACGGCCAGTTCTATCCCGACTATCCCGCCACCCGGGCGGAGACCGTGGCCCTCATCGCCCGGATCTGCGGCCGGACGCCCAATAACTCCGCCATCGACCTGTGCTGCCAGGACTCCCCCTATACGGATGTGCCCCGCAGCCACTGGGCCTATTACTACATCATAGACGCCTCCTACCGCAATGAGCTTCTGTCCTATGTGATGGGGGAGATGGTCGACCTGCAGCCGGGCATCGTGTTCCTGGGCGACAAGATGGGCCACCTCAATCCCGAGACCGGGGCCCTGGACGCCTACCAGAAGGGCTTCCATACCGTCAGCGACGGCCTGCCCACTGATGGGCTCTACTACGCGCCGGAGGACGGCTTCTTCTTCCAGCGGTTCCAGCCGGGCCTGCAGGAGCTGGACGGGTCCATGTTCTACGTGGAGAAGGCGGACGGCCCCTTCGCCACCGACTACCAGCTGGGCTACCTCTACTTCGGCGCCAATGGCCGCTACACCTCCGGTGACCAGGAGCTGGACGGCTATGTCAACGCCATCATGAACCCCATCATCCAGGGCCAAACGGCCAACCTCCTCAGCGAGGCCAAGCTGCGGGAGGCCTACAACGTGATCGTCTTCGGCGGGTACAGCTACGCCCCCCGCTTTGACGGCGGCTGGGCCCGGGGAAGCACCAACTGGGCCGTCACCAGCGCCAAGCTCATGTTCCGCGACAAGCGGGGCACATGCCATTACTTCGCCGGCGCGTTCCTGCAGCTGGCCCGGCGACTGGGATTCCAGGCCTATCCCATCTGCGGCGGCGTGGGCACCGACAACAGCCTGCACGCCTGGGTCATGATCGACGACGAGCTGGGCAACGAGTATATCTACGACACGGAGCTGGACTGGGCTTACCGCAACCACTACTACCGGGGTATCGTCTATTCGGTGGAGGACATGTTCAAACAGCTGCGCGGCCACGCGCACGTGTTCTACATCTTCCCCGGCGATACATACACCGCGCCTCCCAAGGACGACGAGGGTCTGATCAACGTGGCCATCATCTGGCCCAGCGAGCTGGGCGGCATGGCCTATGTGGATGTGGACGGCCAGATGGTGGCCCTGCCCACCACCTGGGTGGAGCAGTATGACGACGCCGGCAACCTGACCGGCTATCTGGTCACCGCCACCTACGAGGGCAATACCTACTCCAACACTATCCCCCTGGCAGCCCCGCCCGTGGAGCCCACGCCGCCCCAGGAGAGCACAGGGCCCGACGTGACGCCTCTGCCCCCCGACTGGACGCCGGAGCCCACGGCGCCCCAGTATACCGATGACCCGTATCAGACCGTGCCTCCGGACGTGACGGAGCCGCCCGTGGTCACCGAACCTCCGGTGGTGACGGACCCGCCCGTGGTCACCGAGCCCCCGGTGGTGACGGACCCGCCGGTAGTTACCGAGCCCCCGGTGGTGACGGACCCGCCGGTGACGGTGACCGATCCCCCGGTGGAGCCGGTAGTGCCGGAGGGCCCGGCTGCGCCGGAAGAGGGCGCGGCCTGATAGAAGTTGACATAATTTTGCCCCGCGGGATTTCCCCGCGGGGCGTTTTATCGTTATGTCCAGTGGATATCCGCCGCCGGCCGGGTGGGGATGTTGGGATATTCCATAGAGGGCCTGCCCGCCAGCAGACAGCCACACACGTGCCATCCCTCCGGCACGGCCAGCATTTCCCGCAGGGCCGGGGCCCTGTCCGCGATGCGGCGCATGTACCCGCCCCAGCAGGTGCCGAGGCCCCGGCTTGCCAGCAGCAGTTCAGCCGTGGTGAGGGCGATGACCGTATCCGTGCCGTGGTTGAGAGAGTTTTCCGGCTCGAACCCGGCAATGAGGGCCGTGGCGGAGCAGGTGAGGGGGTCCCGGCCCTTCTCCACGGCCTTTAAAAGGTCCGGGGCATAGCCCGTCTCAGCGCACCAGGCCAGCGCCGCCTCCTTTACCGCGGCCATCTTGTCCCCGCCCAGCACCACCGCCCAGCGGGTGGGGCGGCGGTTGCCGCCGCTGGGGGCGTAGGCCGCCCTGTCCAGGGCCCATTGGATGGTGCGCCTGTCTGGGGCGTCGGGGCGGTAGCGGCGGTGGGAGCGGCGGGTCATGACCAAGGCCTCCACCGTGTCGAAGGGCTCGGGGACCGTGGCCCGGCTGCCATCATTCAGCACCGCGTCCTGGGGGCAGGCCGCGGCGCATTGGAGGCACCCCATGCAGGGACCGGGCTTTGCCTCCGGGCCCGCGTCCGTCATCATCAGATGCCGGGACGGGCAGAGATTCACGCACTTGCCGCACTTGACGCAGCGGGAAGAATCAAATGTTATGTTAACCATTATAAGCACCTCGAAACTTGCGATGGAAAAAGTATAGCAAAGCTGGATTTTATTTGCAAGGGATGCTACAATAGAGGGCGAATATGACCCGCCCGCCCAGGGCGGAAAGGAGCCGATATGGACAAAAATGCGAAGATCGTCGCCTGGATGAAGAGCCACCGGGGCGAGATGATAGAGGACCTGAAGACCCTGTGCCGCATCCCCAGCTATTCCGGCCCGGCGGCCGAGGGCGCGCCCTATGGAGAGGGCCCCAAAAAGGCCATGAAGGCCGCCATGGATATGTGCCGGGGCTACGGTTTTGCTGTGACCAATCACGGCGACCGGGTCATGACCGCGGACATGGGCCCGGAAAAGCCCCAGCTGGACATGCTGGCCCATCTGGATGTGGTGGGCCCCGGGGATGGCTGGGACACGGACCCCTTTGAGCCTGTGGAGAAGCCGGACGGCTACATCTACGGCCGGGGCGTGGCGGACGACAAGGGCGGCGCCATTGCCGCGCTGTACGCCATGCGGTGCGTGAAGGAGCTGGGCCTGCCCCTCTCGGGCCGGTGCCGCCTCATCTTGGGCACCGACGAGGAGAACGGCTCCAGCGACGTGGCCTGGTACTATGAGCGGGTAAAGCCCGCGCCCCACACCTTCACCCCCGACTCCAGCTTCCCCGTGTGCAACGCGGAGAAGGGCTTTTACCGCCTGCGGTTCAAAAAGGCCTGGGGGCCTGAGACGGCCCTGCCCCGGGTCGCGGAGCTGCACGGGGGCTTCCGGGTGAACGTGGTGCCCGGGCAGGCTTACGCTGTCGTGGCCGGGATGGAGAAGGAGGCCCTGCTGGCGGCGGCCGCGCCCCTGGCGGCTGAGATAGGCGCCATAGCAAAAGCGGAGGACACCGACGGCGGCGTGAAGCTCACCGTGGAGGCCAAGGGCTGCCACGCGGCGGAGCCGGAGACCGGCAATAACGCCAACACGGCCCTCATCCGGGTGCTGGCCGGCCTGCCTCTGGCGGACTGCGGCAGCACCAAGGCCATCCATGAGCTGGACAAGGTCCTGCCCCACGGGGACTATTACGGCAAGGCCCTGGGCATCGCCCAGGAGGACGAGGTCACTGGCAGGCTCACCTGCTCCTTCACCCAGATAGATTTTACCGCCGACGGTCTCGCGGGCCTGTGCGACTGCCGGGTGCCGGTGTGCGCCAACGAGGAAAACTGCAAGGCCGTGGTGGATAAGACCATGGGGGCTATGGGCTACGAGACGGAGGGGGCCATGGTCCCGCCCCACTACACTCCCGCCGAGGGGGCCTTCATCCGCACCCTGAACGCCTGCTACGAGGCCTATTCCGGCCGGGAGGGCGGCTGCTACGCCATGGGCGGCGGCACCTACGTCCACGACGTGCCCGGGGGTGTGGCCTTCGGCGTGGTCATGCCTGGGGAGGACGTGCGCATGCACGGCGCCAACGAGCGTATCAAAGTGGACGACCTGGTGACGGCGGCGGAGCTCTTCGCCCACGCCGTGGGAGCCATCTGCGAATAAAGGACAGACAAAGACCGCGCCCGGTTTGTGCCGGGCGCGGCATTTTGCCAAAAAACCTTCAGCTGACCACCGTGTCGTCCTGATATATCCACTCGTTCACGTCCGTCTCCCGGATGTTATTCTCCCCCAGGCGGGCCACCACCTTCACGATGCCCGCGTTGATGATGAGCCGGCGGCACATGGAGCAGGAGGTGGTGTCGGTGAGGTATTCGCCGGTCTTGGCGTCCCGGCCCACCAGGTACATGGTGGCGCCGATCATGTCCCGCCGGGCGGCGGAGATGATGGCGTTGGCCTCGGCGTGGACGGAGCGGCACAGCTCATACCGCTCGCCGGAGGGGATCTGAAGCTCCTCCCGGTGGCACACGCCCATGTCCACGCAGTTGCACCGGCCCCTGGGCGCGCCGTTGTAGCCGGTGGCCAGGATCTCGTCGTTCTTCACGATGATGGCCCCGTAGGTCCGCCGCAGGCAGGTGGACCGCTCCCGGGCCGCGTCGGCGATGTCCAGATAATAATTGAGCTTGCTCTTTCGTTCCATGGCGGGCGCCTCCTCGCGTTTTTCCTATTATAGGAGCTTTTTTGCGGAAAGTGGTTACAAATGGTTAAATCTGTGGTATGATGACCGTATGGAAAAGCGGAACTATCAAAAGGAACTGGACGGGGTGACGGGCGGCCTCACGGGGCGGCCCAGCCTGTTGTTGCAGGCCTGCTGCGGGCCCTGCTCCAGCTATGTGCTGGAGTACATGACGAAGTATTTTGATGTGACGGTCCTCTTTTATAACCCCAACATCCGCCCGGAGGCGGAGTATGATAAGCGCCTGGCGACCTTGAAGCAGCTCCTGGCGGCCATGCCCATGGACCATCCGCCCGCGCTGATGGAGCCCGGCTGGCGGGGAGAGGAGTTTGAAAGGGCCGTGAAGGGGTTGGAGCATGAGCCGGAGGGCGGCGCACGGTGCGCGGTGTGCTTTCGCCTGCGGCTGGAGGAGACGGCCCGGATGGCGGCGGAGTGGGGGTTTGATTACTTCGGCACCACCCTCACCGTGAGCCCCCACAAGAACGCGGAGGCCATCAACGCCATCGGGGAGCGCCTGGCGGGGGAGTATGAGGTAAAGTGGCTGCCCTCGGATTTCAAAAAGCGAAATGGCTATCTCCGCTCTATCCAATTGTCCAAAGAATACGGCCTCTACAGGCAGGAATACTGTGGATGTGGACTACCTGAAAAATATTGACAACCGTTTCTACGGCGCGTATAATGGCCATACAATCGAAAAGGGGTGCTGGGTGTGACCCGGCTGAGATGGCGCGTAGACGCGCCGGGCCCTGGAACCTGATCCGGATAATACCGGCGTAGGAAAAATGGCAGCGTTATCGCTGCGCTCCGCCGTCGGTCGCCATGTGACCGGCGGCGACCTGTTTTTCCGCAGAAAGGAAAGGAGAAAAAATGCAGAAGATCCAAACCCGTAAGCTCGTGGAGAGCGCCATGCTCATCGCCGTGGGAACGGTGCTGAGCCTCATCAAGTTCGACATGCCCATGGGCGGCGGCGTCACCCTGGTGAGCATGCTGCCTCTCATCATCCTCAGCCACCGCTACGGCTGGAAGTGGGGCACGGTCAGCGCCTTCGTGTACAGCCTTTTGCAGCTGGTGCTGGGCCTGGACAACGTCCGCTACGCCACCGGCTTCGGCATGGCCGTGGCCATCATCATGCTGGACTACGTGGTGGCCTACACGGTCATCGGCCTGAGCGGCATATTCGACAAGACCATGGGCAAGGGCCTCCCCGCCGTGGCGGTGGGCATCGCCGTCACCTTCGTGCTGCGGTTCATCTGCCACTTCATCACCGGCGTGTGGATCTGGGACGCCATGTGGCCCAACGACTACGGCATGACCAGCTACATCTACTCCCTGGTGTACAACGGCTGGTACATGGGCGCGGAGCTGGTGATCACGGAGATCGTGGCCCTGCTCATCTACAAGCCCCTGGGCAAGTACTTCCGTGGCGAGGACCTGGCGAAATAAGCAACCGTGTTTCTCTCTTAATAAAGGCGCGACCCCGTATTTTACGGGGCCGCGCCGCTCTTTTCTATTTGCCGTGGTGTTCCACGAGGTACTCTATCGCCATGCGGTAGCCGTCGAAGCCGAAGCCCGCGTAGGTCTTTACGCAGGCCATGCCGGCGTAGGAAATATGACGGAATTCCTCCCGGGCGGACACGTCGGACAGGTGCACCTCCACCGCCGGGATGCTCACCGCCTTTAGCGCGTCCAGGATGGCCACGCTGGTGTGGGTGTAGGCGGCGGGGTTGATGACGATGCCGTCCACCTTGCCGTAGGCCGCCTGGATCTTGTCCACGATGTCCCCCTCGTGGTTGGACTGGAAGCACTCCACGTCGACGCCCTTTTTGGCGCATACATCCTCAATGAACTGCACCAGGGCGGCGTAGCTCTGATCGCCGTATATGCCCGGCTCCCGGATGCCCAGCATGTTGAGGTTGGGGCCGTTGATGACCAGTATCTTCATTTGAGCGCCTCCAGTATCTGTTTTAAGGTGTCCTCCGGGGACCCGTCGTTGTCCACGACGAGGTCCGCGAAGGCGGCGTATTTGTCCCTCCGCTGGGCGTACAGCGTCTCGGCGGAGTTTTTCTGAGACAGGGGCCGGCCCGCGGTGGGGAGTTTGGAAAGGTCCCTGGTGAGCCAGACGATGAACCCGTTCTGGTGCAGGAGGGGGTAGTTTTCTTCTCTTGTCACGCAACCGCCCCCGGTGGCGATGACCGCCCCGGAGCCCTTGCCCAGCTCCGAGAGCGTCTCGGTCTCCCGCTTGCGGAAGCCCTCCTCGCCCTCGTGGTCAAAGATGACCGGGATGGGCATCTGGCTGGAGCGCTCTATCTCCCGGTCCGCGTCGATGAAGGGCCGGTCCAGGACACTGGCCAGGTTCCGGCCCACCATGGACTTGCCGCAGCCGGGCATGCCGATGAGGACGATGTTGGACATCTGGCGGGATAGAGTTGACATAATATTTTCTACCGCTTCATCGGGGAAAGAGCGGCACGCGAACTGCTCCGCGCTGGCCCGCGCTTGGGCCACCAGCATGCCGAGCCCCCCCGCGCAGGGGATATCCAGGCGCTCCGCCTCCATCAGAAACGCCGTGCGCTGGGGGTTATAGACCACGTCGAACACCGCCTTGCAGACGGGGAAATCGGCCACGGCCACCGGCGCTTTGCCCGTGTCGGGGTACATGCCGAGAGGCGTAGTGTTCACCAGCACCTCTGCGTCCCGGTGGCGGTCGAGGTTACCATAATTATTTTCCCCCGTCCGGGACACGTTCACGATGGGGCCCGCCCCCATGTCCTCCAGGGCCGCGATGACGGACAGGGACGCCCCGCCGGTGCCGAAGACCAGGGTCTTCCGCCCGGCCACATCCACGCCGGCCTTTTTCACGATATAGCGAAAGCCGGTGTAGTCCGTGTTGTCCCCGTGCCAGCCGGAGGCGGTGCGGACCAGGGTGTTCACCGAGCCGATGCGCTTTGCGGCATGGGAGAGGGAGGTGCAATAAGGCACCACGTCCTTCTTGTAGGGGATGGTCACGTTCATTCCGGCCAGGTCGGTGTTTTTCAGAAAATCATCCAGCCCTTCCGGCCCCACCTCATAGAGCCGGTAGTCGTACCCCGCCAGCATGGCGTGGATCTGGGGCGACCAGCTGTGGCCCAGCTTCCGGCCCAAGAGGCCGAATTTCTTACTCTCCATGGCTGCCCTCCATGCGATTCGTCTCATAGGCCCGCGTGGCGGCGATGATGGAACTATAGAGGGAGCCTATGTGCTCCGCCGTCTCAGAGCGGCACTGAGCTTTGACGGCCTCTATTTTTGCCGCCTCCCGCCCGGCGTCCAGCACCGGCAGGCCGTGGGCCCGCTTGTAGTCCGCGATGGCGGCGGCCACGTCGAACCGCCGCTCCAAAAGGGCCACGAGCTCGGCGTCCACCGCGTCGATCTGTTCCCGCAGTTCCGATAGGTCCATCCTCAGCACCTGCTTTCCAGATACGCGTCGTAGAGGGCCACGGCGGCCGCCGCCTCCACGCAGGGCACGGCCCGCAGGACGATGCAGGGGTCGTGGCGGCCCTGGACGGTGAGCTTCACTGCCTCGTGGGCGGTCAGGTCCACGCTGTCCTGCTCCATGCCGATGGAGGGGGTGGGCTTGAAGGCGGCCCTAAAGACGATGGGCATGCCGCTGGTGATGCCGCCCAAAATACCGCCGTGGTTGTTGGTGCGGGTGCGGACCACGCCGAAGTCGTCAAAATAGAAGGGGTCGTTGTTCTCGCTGCCCTTCATACCGCCCACGGCGAAGCCTGCGCCGAACTCTATGCCCTTCACGGCGGGGATGGCGAACACGGCCTGGGAGATGCGGTTTTCCATGCCCCCGAACATGGGCTCGCCCAAGCCCGCGGGCACGCCGGTGCAGGTGCATTCTATAATACCGCCCAAAGAGTCCCCCGCCTCCTTGGCGGCGGCGAGAGCGGCCTCGATGGCGGCGGGTTCGGTTTCGCCGCCGATGGAGAGGATGCGGGCGGATATGGATATGCCCTCGGCCTCAAGGAGCTGTAATGCCAGGCCCCCGGCGATGCATAAGGGCGCGGTGAGCCGGCCGGAGAACTGGCCGCCCCCGGCCACGTCCCGGGCAAGGCCGTATTTCACCGCGGCGGCAAAATCCGCGTGGCCCGGCCGGGGCACCCGGAGGAGGTTTGCATAGTCCTCCGAGCGGGTGTTGGTGTTGCGGATGATGGCGGTGACCGGCGCGCCGCAGGTATGGCCGTCCACCAGGCCGGAGACGAATTCCGGCCGGTCCGCCTCTTTCCGGGGGGTGGTGTACTTGCCCTTTCCCGGCGCCCGGCGGTCCAGGAAGGTCTGCAGCGCGTCCATATCGGGTTCAAAGCCCACGGGCAGGCCCTCGATGGTGACGCCGATGGCGGGGGCGTGAGACTGGCCGAAGATGGTGAAGCGGTAGCGCTCTCCGAAGCTGTTGCTCATGGCTCGTCCTCCAATATGGCTTTGCCGCCCAGGGCGTTGTAGTCGGCCCAGAAGGCGGGATAGGATTTGTTCACGGCCTGGGCCCCGTGCAATATGACGGGCCCGCCGCATTTGAGGGCCGCCACAGCGGCGCTCATGGCGATGCGGTGGTCATTGGCGCTGTCCACGGTGCCGCCGGCGAGGCGCTCCTGGCCGGTGACGACAAGGCCCTCGGGAAGCTCCTCCGCCTGGCCGCCCAGGGCCCGGATGAGCCCCGCGGTGGTGGCGAGGCGGTCGCTCTCCTTGATGCGGAGCCGCCCGGCGTTTTCAAACCGGGTCACTCCCGGGGTGACGGCAGCGAGGACGCTCAGTACCGGCACCAAGTCCGGCACGTCCTGACAGTCTATGACCGCGTTCCCGGCGGCGATGCGGCGGGCCAGCTCCACCACGGCCCGGTCCCCCTGGGGGGAATCCGTATCCAAGCCGGTGACGGTGAGGGTCCCGCCGCAGATGTGGTCCGCCGCTACCCAGAAGGCGGCGTTGGACCAGTCCCCCTCCACCCGGGCCGTGCCGGGGGAGGCAAAGCGCCGCCCGCCGGGGACGGAAAAGGTGCTCTCTTTCATGGGGCAGTCCACGCCGAACAGGGCCAGGGCCCGCACCGTCATGGTGACGTAGGCGGCGGACTCCAGCTTCCCGGTGAGGGCGATGGTGCTGTCGCCATCCAGCAGGGGCAGGGCGAACAGGAGCCCGCTGATGAACTGGGAGGAGACGTTGGCGGCGATGGTATAGTCCCCCGGCGTCAGGCGCCCGGCCACGGCGATGGTGTCCTCTGTGGGGCGGGTAAAAACGGCTCCGTGGCGCTCCAGCTCCTCCCACAGGGGGGACAGGGGCCGCTGGGGCAGCCGCCCGTGCATCTTTATTGTCGCCTCGGCGCCCAGGGCGCATACCACCGGCAGCAGAAACCGCAGGGTGGAGCCGCTCTCCCCGCAGTCCAGGGCGGGATGGTCCGGCAAAGCCTCGATGGGCCGGACGGTAAAGACGCCGTTTTCATAGGCGATATCCGCCCCCAGGGCCCGCAGGCAGTCCGCCGTGGCGGTGATGTCCGCGGAGAGGGTGGGGCAGGCGACGGTGGTGGGCCTGTCCGCCAGGGCCGCGCAGATGAGGAGCCTATGGGCCTGGCTCTTGGAGGCGATGGCCGGGATGGTCCCGGAAAGGGCGGAGGGCTGTATCACGGCGGTCATGTCAGAGCCCCTCTTTCATGAAATCGTAGACTTCGTTAGTGTCCATGGGCAGCACCCGGCAGGCGCCGATCCACTCCGGCACGATGAGGTTGATGGTCCCGCCCGTGCGCTTTTTGTCGGAGAGCATCTTCTCCATGAGCGCGTCCAGGGGGATATCGGTGCGGGTGGGCAGGCCGAACTGCGCGAGCAGCGCGTCCACCCGGTAGGGCACGTCGGGGCCGCACAGACCTCGCTCGGCGCAGGCCCGGCATATGACCGCGAGGCCCACAGCCACGCTCTCGCCGTGGGAGAGGGTGAAGTCGCTGCAGGCCTCCACCGCGTGGCCCAAAGTGTGGCCCAGATTCAAGAGCGCCCGGCGGCCCGTGTCCCGCTCGTCCTCGGCCACCACGTCCCGCTTCCAGGCCACGCACCGGGCGATGACGCTCTCCCGGTCAAAGCTCTTGCCGTCAGCGGAGAGAAGCTCAAACAGCTCCTCGTCGAAGAGCACCGCCGTTTTGATGACCTCGGCGCAGCCGGCGGTGAAGATGTCCTCCGGCAGGGTGGCGAGGGTATCGGTGTCGCACAGGACATACTTCGGCTGCCAGAATGCGCCCATGAGGTTCTTCCCCGCGGGCAGGTCCACGGCGGTCTTGCCGCCCACGGAGGAGTCCACGGCGGCGAGAAGGGTGGTGGGTATCTGAATGTAGGCAACGCCCCGCAGGAATACGGCGGCGGCGAGGCCGGTAAGATCCCCCACCATGCCGCCCCCCAGGGCCAAAAACAGGTCCGTGCGGGTGAGATGCTGGTCCGCGGCGAAGTTGAGTATTTTTAAGAGGCTGTCCGCCGTCTTGCTGCTCTCCCCGTGGGGGAGGGTATAGACGGCGCCATTGAGCCCCGCGGCATCCAGACTGTCCACGGCCTTTTGGGCCCAGAGGGGCCCCACCGCGTCGTCTGTCACGAGAAGATACCGCACGGCCCTGGGGCAGAGGGCCTGTGCCTTTTCCCCCAGCTCCGCCAGCAGGCCGGGGCCTATCTCCACGTCGTAAGGGGCGGACACGGGCACATGTACGGTGGTCATCCGTCGATCTCCTCCTTCCGGCGTCTGCCCTCCTCAAAGAGGGCGCAAAGGCGCTCAAAGTCATTTGCCGCGATGGCGTCCCGGTAGGCGGTGAGGCTGCCGATAAGAAAGTCCATCTCCGCGAGCATGTTGTCCCGGTTGTCCAGAATGAGCTCGCTCCACATGCCGGGGTTGAGCCACGCCACGCGGGTCAGGTCCTTGTAGCTGCCGGCGGAAAAGCCCTTGTGGCTTCCCGCGGCGGGGCTCTTGATGTAGGCGTTGGACACCACGTGGCAGAGCTGGGACGTGAAGGCGATCATCTCGTCGTGGGCCTCGGCGGTGGTGACGCTGACCCGGCCGAAGCCGGCGGGCTTCAGGAGCGCCTTTACCCGCTGGAGGAATGCCGCGTCGTCGAACACCGGCGGCACGATGACCATGGGCGCCCGGTCGTAGAGGGTGGCCCGGGCGTACTTGTAGCCGGAGTACTGGGTGCCCGCCATGGGGTGGCCGCCCACGAAGGTGAAGCCGTGCTCCGCCGCGAGAGGGAACGCGAAAGCGCACACCTCCCGCTTCACGCCGGAGCAGTCCATGACGATACCCGTCTTGGAGAAGTCGTCGGCGTGGTCCCGGAGATAGTCCATGGTGGCCTGGGGGTAGAGGGAGATGAGCACCAGGTCGCACTCCTTGAGCCTGTCCGGGGTGAGCTCGGCGTCTATGTCCCCCGCCAGCATGGCGAACTCCGTGGTGGAGCCGGTGCGGTTCCAGCCCAGGACGGTGACAGAGGGGTCCCGCTTATAGGCCTTGGCCAGGGAGCCTCCGATGAGGCCCAGGCCCACGATACCGACGGTCATCCCCGCACCACCTCAAGGATGCGCTTCATCTGGCCCATCAGTTCATCGAACTGGGCGGGGGTCAGGCTCTGGGCCCCGTCGCACAGGGCGTGCAGGGGGTCGTTGTGCACCTCCACCATGATGCCGTCCGCGCCGCAGGCCGCCGCGGCCAGAGCCATGGAGGGCACCAGGTTGGAGTGGCCGGTGGCGTGGCTGGGGTCCACCACCACGGGCAGATGACTCAGCTCGTGCAGCACCGGCACGCAGCTCAGGTCCAGGGTGTTGCGGGTGTAGGTCTCATAGGTGCGGATGCCCCGTTCGCAGAGGATGACGTTCTCATTGCCGCCGGCCATGATGTACTCGGCGGACATGAGAAGCTCCTTGTTGGTGCTGGCGATGCCCCGCTTTAAAAGCACGGTCTTGTTGGTGCGGCCCAGGCCCTTTAAAAGCTCGAAGTTCTGCATGTTCCGGGCGCCCACCTGCAAAACGTCCACATCCTCGAAAAGCTCCAGGTCCCGGATGTCCATGATCTCCGACACGATGGGCAGGCCCGTGGCCTTCTTGGCCTCGCTCAGAAGCTCCAGACCCGTGGCGTGCAGGCCCTGGAAGTCATAGGGGCTGGTCCGGGGCTTGAAGGCGCCGCCCCGCAAAAGCTTTGCGCCGCTGGCCTTCACGGACTCGGCGATGCCGATGATCTGGTCCCGGGTCTCCACGGAGCAGGGCCCGGCGATGACGGCGAAGTGGCCGCCGCCGATCTTCACGCCCCCGGCGTCGATGACGGAGTCCTCGGGATGGAATTTGCGGTTGCACTTTTTGAACGGCTCGCTGACCCGCTTCACGGACTGGACGATCTCCAGGCTCTCCAGAAGCTCCATGTCGATGTGGGCGGTGTCGCCCACCAGGCCCAGGATGGTGTACTCGCTGCCCTCGGACACATGGACCTGGACCTTCTGGCCCTCCAGCCAGTGGATGAGGTGGTCCCGCTGCTCGGGGGTGGTGTTGGGTTTCAGAACGGTGATCATGGCGTGGCTCCTTTACAAAAAAAGCTGTGCGGTCTTTCGTGCCGCACAGCTTTGTGGTTTACGGGGTCAATGGCTCTTTTTGCAGCACCAAACGCTATTACTTTTCAAAAAAGTAATAGGAATAAAAGTAGGTGCCGAAGAAACGTGCCATTTTCTCTGCTCCTTTAAATTCGGATGGTGGCATTATATATCCAAATCCGCCGCTTGTCAATGCCCACCGCCGGAAAACGCAAAACGGCGGAGGCGGGATATCCCGTCTCCGCCGCCTGCGCGGTAGGGAGGACAAAAGAGAGGATCATGAACGCAGCATGTATATTCACTGTCCCGCCGGCGCGGGGGCGGGGGAGGGTAGGGCCAGGGGCTCGGGCGTGGGCGCGGCTGCCGGGGCCCGATGATGGCGGCGGAGGGTGGTGAGCCTGTCCCGAGTATCCATGAACGCCCGCTCCGCCAGGCGGTAGAGCCGGTACACCACGGGCCGGTAGGGGGCGTACACCTCGCCGATGAACCGGTGCAGCTGGCCGCCGAAGCGGCGCTTGAAGAGGTAGAGGCCGTTGTTGGGGGCGGCCTCGTCCGTCACCTCCAATACGCCGCGAAGGTCGTATACGTCGTCGCCCCGGGCGAGAGCCAGCTTTATCATCTCCCACTGCAGCAGCGGGCAGGGCATGACGTTCCGGTGCATCGTCGCGCTGGCGCCGAAGGCGTACCAGGTCTTGTTGCCGTAGAAGATGGGCATGGCCCCGGCCACGGGCTGGCCCTCGTAATAGGCCAGCAGCAGCGTGGTGTGCTCCGGGCCCAGCTCGTCCCATACCCGCTGGAAGTAGGAAAGGGGCCGGGCCAGGAAGCCGTCCCGCCGGGCGGTCTCGTCCATGAGGGCGGAGAAGGTCTGAAGGTCACGGCGGGTCCCCTCCCGGACCACCACGCCCCGGCGCTCCGCCAGGCGGATATTGTACCGCAGCTTGGGGTGGAACCCGGCCAGCACCTCCGCCTCCGTCCTGCCCCGAAGGTCCAGGCGGAACACCTGCCGGGGCTGGATGACGTCCCGGGCGTCCTTGGGCGTGTGTATTTTGCAGCCCAGCTTTTCCATGGCGGCGCGGAAGACTTGGTCGTCCTCCTCCACGTCCGGCTCCATGCGCAGGGCCATGGCCCGGTACTTCCAGGCCAGCAGCTCCGCCCCCTCCATGAGCTGGCGGAGAGCGTCGGCGTCATCGGGGTCGCACACCGGCCCCCGGGCAGCGTACATGAGGCTGCCGAACAGCGGTATCCTCCGGATGAGGATGGAGAGCCCGCCGGTGATATGGCCGCTTGCGTCCTCCGCCAGGACGATCTCGTTTTTCCAGTTGGATTTGACCCGGGCCCACTCCGGGGACTGCTGGAAGTTGCAGCGGGGGTGGCGGGTGAGAAATTCGGTGTAGAGGCGCCGTGTCTCGTCGTCTGTTACGAATCGCATGATATCTGCCTCCTTTTCCCTTGATGGCTCTATGATAGCGGCCGCCTGCATAGGGCTTGCATCAAGTGTTTTAAGAAAACCTTAACGGGGTTTAAGGAATGCTTAATTCCCCCGCCTGTAAGGAATAACGCGACAGGGAGGCAGACTGTGACGGGATAAAAAAGCTGCTCTTGGCCAGGCGATTTTCCTGCGATTCGGGTCGTGATTTTGTCGATTCGGAGCAAAGCTGTTGACGGCCGCTTGGTGTTCCGCTAGTATGATAATGCGAACTATCGCGATATATAAAAGCAAGGAGAAACTACTATGAAAGAAGAGAAGAAAACCCTGGGGGGGGGTAACCCCAGAACATAAGGACGGCACCTTTGACGAGAGTGCCCTAAAGACCGTGACCGGAGGAACGTATAATACGCCCGCCCCAGCAAAAATAAAAGACGCCTTGGCCTTGTTGGATGAGTTGACCAAGAATAATAATGCGGATAACATGCCATAAGTGCAGAAAAGCGGTCGGGCCCGTCCGCGCTATGCCAGCGTGGTGCCAGGGCGGCTGAGCCCGGCAGTATGCCTACTGCTAAAGTTCGCTTCGCTCACCAACCGCATTCGGCACACTGCCGGTTCTCACCGCCCGTCGGGCAGGCAAAAAGCCTCCTCGTCAGAGGAGGCTTACTTATAAGTGTGTATTTTCAAAAGAACGTCTCGTAGACGACGCGAACGAAGAAGATGGCCAGGACGACGGCGATGAGGGGCTTGACGATCTTCGAACCCTTGCTCACGAAGCTGCGGGCGCCCATGTAGTTGCCCGCGATACCGAATAGCCCCGCCGTAAGGCCCAGGGGCAGCCAGACCTGGCCGTTGATGAGGTATGTGACCAGGGCGGCGATATTGGTGGAGAGGTTGATGACCTTGGTGGTCCCGGCGGCGTCGTTGAGGCTCATGTGGGCAAGGCCGGTGAGGAGCAGCAGCAAAAACGTGCCCGTGCCGGGGCCGTAAAAGCCGTCGTACACGCCAATGACCAATGCCAGGGCCGAGGCGATAAGGGCGGTCTTCCCCGGGGGGAGGGGGTCCTTCCCGGCGGTGTCCATGGCATTGCTCTTGAATACATACAGCGCCGTCAGGGGCAGGACGAACAGGAGGATTATTTTGAACACCCGGTCCGACACCAGCAGCGCCAGGTTGGCCCCGCCCGCGGAGCCTATGAGGGCGAACACGGCGCAGAGAAGGCACAGCTTCGGCTTTATGTACCCCGCCTTCCAGAATTTCCAGGTGGTGAGGGTGGTGCCCATGGCGGAGCTTATCTTATTGGTGCCGATGCTCATGTGCACCGGCAGCCCGGCGATGAGGTAGGCGGGCAGGGATATGAGCCCGCCGCCCCCGGCGATGGCGTCCACGAACCCGCCGAGAAATACCAGCGGGCAGACGATGAGGTATTGAGTCCAGGACATTGGAAGGCCTCCTGCGGTTGACATGGACCGGCAAAGACAGTATAATTTTCCCTGATACTATACGCGCCCGGCGCGTGAAAAGCAAGAGGGACAGTTTCTATGATCGTGACCTATAAGGGGAAGACCCCTGTGATAGATGAGACCGCCTTCGTGGCGGAGAACGCCGCCCTCATCGGGGACGTGACCGTGGGGCCGGACGCCTCCGTATGGTTCGGCGCGGTCATTCGGGGGGACAACGGCCCCATCACCATCGGCCGGGGCAGCAATGTGCAGGATAACGCCACCCTCCACACGGAGCCGGGGTTCTCCCTCACCGTGGGCGAGGACGTGACCATCGGCCACAACGCCGTGGTCCACTGCGGCGAGGTGCGCACCGGCGCCCTCATCGGCATGGGCGCGGTGGTCCTCAATGAGGCGGTCATAGGTGAGTACGCCACCGTGGGCGCCGGAGCCGTGGTGAAGCAAAACGACGTGATACCGCCCATGTCTCTCGCGGTGGGCATCCCGGCGAAGGTCATCAAGACCGACGTAGCGGCCCAGAAGGAGACGAACACCGCCAACGCCCGGGGCTATGTGGCCCGGAAAAACGCCTACCTGGCGGGAAAATGAGATAGACGCGCATCGCCCCGGCTCGTGAGAGCCGGGGCGGTTTTTGCTTCAAGCGCTTATGCCGCAGGCGGTGAGGACCCAGCAGATGAGGATGGGCAGGAACAGCGCCGGCAGATAGTCCGCGGTCTTGAGCTTCTTGATGCCCAGCAGGTTCAGCGCGATGGCAAGCAATATCATGGAGCCCACGCAGTTCATCACGGGCATGACCCCGATGCGCTCCAAAAAGGGCTGGATGGAGGCGGCCAGGGCCACCAATGCCCCCTGGAACACCAGCACGAAGGCCGCCGAGGCCATCACCGACGCGCCGTAGGTCACGGCGAGGCAGGTGCTGGAGCAGAAGTCCAGCATGGACTTGATGAGCAGCGTGGTGTGGCACTCCAGGGCCAGATGTCCCGCGGGATTGGCTGCGCTCTCAAAGGAGCCCAGCACCGTCATAGAGCCGATGCAGAAAAGAAGGCACGCCGTGACGAAGCCCTCCGCCGGGTTTTTGAGCCCAGCCTCGCCGCCGCCCATCCGGGCCAGCACCGCGTCTCCCAGCCGGCCCAGCCGGTCGTCGATGCGAAGGGCCCAGCCGATAAGCAGTCCCGCCGCCATGCTGGCCACGCAGATGAGGGCCTGCACGCCGCTTTCCACGCCCAGGAGCCCCGAGGCCGCCGAGAACACGGTGCAGAAGCCGAGACACGCCATCATGGCGTCGGGCAGGTTCTCCCGGGGCGGGAACTTGCCGGGCTTTTTCGCCCCGCCGGACCTGCGCCGCAGCAGCAGCCCCAGAGAACTGCCCATGAGCACCGTTATCACGTTGGCGAACACGCCGAAATACTTCCACACAGCCTTTGTCCTCACTGATTTAAAGAGATGTAGCAGAAGCAGTATATCACATTTTCGACGCTTTTCAAGCCTCTGTTATTGGTGATACCCCTCCAGGAAGTCCCCTATCTCCAGTATGGCCCGATAGGTGACCTCCGGCTCCGGCAGGAGCACCAGCCTAAAGTGGTCTGGCCGGGGCCAGTCAAAGCCGCTGCCGGGGACCAGGAGAATGTGCTTGGCCTCCAAAAGGTCCACGGCGAACTGGCGGTCGTCATGGATGACGATGCGGTCCGTGATCTTGGGAAAGAGGTAGAAGGCGGCCTGGGGCTTTAAGTAGCTGACGCAGGAGAGCTGGTCCAGGGCCTTCACGGCGGCGGCCCGCTGCTCATAGATACGCCCGCCGGGGGTGAGCATGGCCCGGGTGCTGTCCGGGTCCGCCATGGCCGCGGGGATGACGAGCTGTGTAAGGGCGTTGCCGCAAAGGCGCAGGGCCGAGAGCTTCATCATGCACTCTTTGAGCTCCGCCGTGAGAGCCGTCGGACCGGACACCACCGCCCAGCCGCACCGGAAGCCGCACACGATGTGGCTCTTGGAAAGGCCGTTCAGCGTCACCACCGGGATGTCTGGGGCGATGGCGGCGGCGGACTTAAAAGGCGCGCCGTCCATGATGAGCCGGTCGTATATTTCGTCCGCGATGAGCAAAAGCTCCTTTTCCCGGCAGAGCTTTGCCACCTGCTCCGTCAGATCGGGGGCATACACCTGCCCGGTGGGGTTGTTGGGGTTGATGAGCACGATGGCCTTCGTCCTCGCCGTCACCTTTGCCGCCATGTCGGCCACGTCGGGGTACCAGCCCGCCGCCTCGTCGCAGCGGTAGAATACGGGCTTGGCCCCGGCGAGATAGGCGGCGTTGGACCAGAGGCTGTAGCTGGGGGCGGGCATCAAGAGCTCGTCCCCTGCGCTGAGGACGCAGGAGCAGAGCATCTGGGCCATCTCGCTGACCCCGTTGCCGATGAATATGTCGTCTATGGTGATGTCCTTGAGGCCCTGGGCGGTGTGGTAGGCCCGGAGAGCCTCCCGGGCCTCCGGCATGCCCTTGGGGTCGCAGTAGGCCACGGCCTTATCCGCGTTTTCCATGAGCGCGGTCTTTACGCTGTCGGGCATGGTGAAGCCGAAGGCGCCGGGGTTGCCGGTGTTGAGCTTCAATATCTCTATGCCCCGGCGCTCCATGTCCAGGGCCTTCTGGTATACGGGGCCCCGGATGTCGCTGTGGACGAGCTTCAGTTTGTCGGAACTTTCGATGGGTCTCATATCTGTATGCTCCTCTATAAATGTTTTCTTATATGAAGCGGAAAATATATTAGCACTGTTTATTATTTTCCGCAAGGACAAAAAAGCATCCCCCGGCCCTTGGAGAGGCCGGGGGATGAACGAATCTTATCTGCGTCCGGCCTCTTTTCAGCGGCCAGACGGTTTTTTTACGCTGGCCTTACTTCTTTGCGGCCAGACGTGCTGCGCGCTTCGCGTCCAGACGGGTCATGTACAGCGCGCAGGTGGAGTCGCCCACGATGTTCAGCGTGGTACGGCCCATATCGAACAGCTTGTCGACGCCGGCGATCAGCGCGATGCCCTCCACGGGCAGGCCCACGCTCTCCAGCACCATGGCCAGCATGATCATGCCCGCGCCGGACACGCCCGCCGTGCCGATGGAGGCCAGGGTGGCGGTGAGGACGATCATGGCCATCTGGCCCAGGGTCAGGCTGATGCCGTAGCAGGTGGCGATGAAGATGGAGGTGACGCCCATGTAGATGGCGGTGCCGTCCATGTTGATGGTGGCGCCCAGGGGCAGCACGAAGGAGCTGACCTCGGGGTCAGAGCCCATCTTGTTGGAGCAGTCGATGGTCACGGGCAGGGTGGCGGCGGAGGAGGTGGTGGTGAAGGCCACGACCATGGCCGGCCAGATGCCCTTGACGAACTTAGCGAAGCCCACCTTGCCCAGCGCGGTGACGGACACGCCGTAGCACAGCACAAAGTGGAGGATATAGGCAAGATACGCCACGCCGATGACGATCATCAGCGAGCCCACGATCTTGGGCCCGTTCACGGCCACCACGTCGGCCATCAGGCAGAACACGCCGATGGGGGTCAGCTTGATGATGAAGCCCATGATCTTCATGACCACGGCATAGGCGCTCTCCATCACGTCGCTGAACTTTTTGCCCGCGTCGCCGGCCAGCAGGATGCCCGCGCCCAGGAACAGGGCCACGACGATGACCTGCAGCATGTTGGCGTCGGAGAAGCTCTGCCACATGTTGGAGGGGAAGATGCCCTTGATCACGTCCATGACGTTGGAGGAGTTGGCCTCATATTCCAGGCCGGAGGTCTCCAGCACCGGGAACAGCCCGGCGGCGTTGGCCACGTTGGCGAAGACCAGGCCGATGATGATGGCCACGGCGGTGGTGCCCAGGTAGTAGACGATGGTCTTCCAGCCGATGGAGCCCACGCGCTTGATGTCGCCCAGGCTCACCACGCCGCTGACGATGCTGGTCAGGACTACAGGCACGACCAGGAATTTCAGCAGGTTGATGTAGATGTCGCCGAAGGGCTTTAAGTAGGCGGTGGTGAACGCGCCGCCGTCGGCCATGCCGTACATGCAGGCCAGGCCGGCGATGATGCCCAGGATCATGCCGATAAAGATCCATGCGGGCAGTTTCAGCTTCTTCATTGTCTCCACTCCTTCTGAGTTATTTTTAACATATAAGACTATAACATATTCTTATATCAATGTAAAGCGAAAATTTATAATTGCCTGCCCCGTGGCACGAAAAGCGCCCGGACGTGCGTCCGGGCGCCATGGGAAAGGCGGGTATCAGTCGGGGTCGTATTTGACCACCAGGTCCTGGGCCGTCATGAGGACGGTGAAGAACCGATTGATGGCCGAGGGCCGGCCCGCGAAGGCCCACGCGCCGTTGCGGAATTCATAGTGTACCGTCACGTCCTGGTCGGCCCGTGGCGCGTCGGCGGAGGCGTATTCCAGGTCAAAGTCGAACATATTCCCCTCCTGCTCGATGTCCAGCTCGCAGAGGTATTCGGCGGTATCCGCCGGGGCGGTCTTGCCTATGCACAGTTTTCCGTCCACGTCCTGGGCGCCGGATTCGTCCAGCAGCACGTCCGCGATCTCTTCATGGAATTGGCGGCAGGCGGCGGCGAAGAGCTCGTCGTAGGTGGCAAAGGTGCCCTCTGCGGCGGGGAACACGTCCATCTCCCCGGTCAGATGGGCCACGGTAGCGGCGGGCTCGGCAGCGTCGGGGTCGATGACGGAGGAGGTGTCATAGCACCAGTCGCTGTAAAAGTCCAGGGCCGCGTTCAGCGCGGTGACCAGGTCCGCCTTGGACAGGGAGCCGGCCGCGGGTGCGGGGACGGCGTCGGTCTGGACGGCGGGCGCGGGGGTGGCCGTGGCTTTGGCGGGCTTTTCGGTGGGCGCGGGGGTGGCCGTAGGTGCGGGGGTCTCGGTGGGTTCCGGAGTGGCGGTGGCGGGCACCAGCTCGTCATCCGCCGCGGGGGCCGTCTTAATGCCGCCCACGCCCTCCGGGTCCAGAATATCCGGCCCGGCGGTCCGGGCGCAGCCGGTGAGCAGGGCCGCCATGAGCAGCAGCGCCGCTATGCAGGTACGTTTCATTGTATATCGTTCCTTTCCAAAGGTTTTTGTCCTGCCAGCATTATACAGGATAGCGCCCTCTTTCGCAAGCGGTCCGCATGTTCCCCCGGAAAACACATATACTTTACAAAACCGAATGGGAAAGGACGGTCGTCATGGCGAAAAAGAAGCCTCTCATCATAAGTCTCGCCGTCAGCCTGGGGGTGGGCGGGCTGTCGGCGCTGCTGACCAACAAGTCCATGGAGAAGTACGCCTTTTTGGACCAGCCGCCCCTGGCTCCGCCGGGATGGGTGTTCCCGGTGGTGTGGACGGCGCTGTTCGTCCTCATGGGCATTGCGGCGTATCTGGTGTGGCGGGAAAACGGCCCGGGGAGGAAGAGCGCGCTGACGCTCTACGGGGTGCAGCTCGCGTTCAACTTTCTCTGGACCATCATCTTCTTCAACATGGCTTGGTACGGCTTCGCGCTCATATGGCTCATCCTCCTGTGGTGCCTCATCCTGGCCACGCTCCTGCGCTTTTGGCGGGAGAGCGCCACGGCGGGGAAGCTGATGATCCCCTATCTTCTCTGGGTCACCTTCGCGGCCTATCTCAACGCCGGGGTGTGGTATCTGAATTGATATTGGGGCTCCCATGAAAGCCCAGCGAAAAAACGGTCCGGTTCCCGGGCCGTTTTTTCCTTAAATTGAGTAGGAAATTTTCTAATTCCCGTTGACATAGTAGGAAATGGGGGTTATACTATCCTGCGGACGATAAGCTTACCCGGAAAGGTGAGAAGACTTATGTATGTGTATGCGGACAACGCGGCGACCACAGCCGTGAGCAAGACGGCGCTTGACGCCATGCTCCCCTATTTCACGGAGGAGTACGGCAACGCCTCCAGCCTCCATACCCCCGGCCAGCGGGCCGCCGAGGCCCTTCTGAGGGCCCGGGAGACGGTGGCGAAGGCCATAAACGCCGACGCCCGGGAGATATACTTCACCGGCGGCGGCAGCGAGGCCGACAACCAGGCCATCCTCACCGGCGCCATGCTGGGCGCCCGGAAGGGGAAGAAGCACATCATCTCCACCGCTTTCGAGCACCACGCGGTGCTGCACACCCTGGAAAAGCTTGAAAAAGAGGGCTACGAGGTGACGCTGCTGCCGGTGCATGAAAACGGCGTGGTGACGCCGGAGGACGTGGCGGCCGCCATCCGGGAGGATACGGCCCTCGTGACCATCATGATGGTCAACAACGAGATCGGCACCGTCCAGCCCATCGCCGAGATCGGCGCGGTGTGCCGCGAAAAGGGCGTTTTATTCCACACCGACGCGGTCCAGGCCGTGGGCCATCTGCCCGTGGACGTGAAGGCGCTGAATGTTGACATGCTCTCCATGGCGGGGCACAAGTTCCACGGCCCCAAGGGCGTGGGCGCCCTCTATGCCCGCAGGGGCGTGGCTGTGGTGAACGTCATCGAGGGCGGCCAGCAGGAGCGGGGCAAGCGGGGCGGCACGGAGAACATCCCCGGCATCGTGGGCATGGCCGCGGCGCTGGAGGAGGCGGCTGCCAATCTGGACCATGACATGGCCTATGTCACCGGCCTGCGGGAAAAGCTCATTGAGGGCCTCTCCAAAATACCCCACAGCCGCCTGAACGGCGACCGGGAAAAGCGCAACCCCGGCACGGTGAATTTCTGCTTCGAGGGCATTGAGGGAGAAGGGCTGCTCCTGTGGCTGGACGCCAAGGGCGTGGCGGCCTCCTCGGGCAGCGCCTGCACCTCCGGCTCCCTGGACCCCAGCCATGTGTTGCTGGCCCTGGGCCTGCCCCATGAGATCGCCCACGGCTCCCTGCGCCTGAGCGTGGACGCCTGGAACACGGAAGAGGAGATAGACCACATCCTCGCGGCGGTGCCCGAGGTGGTGGACTATCTGCGGGATATGTCCCCGGTGTGGGACGAACTGGAGCGGGGCGTGACGCCCCATCTTATCTGAGGAGGACATTGAAATGGCACTATACAGCGAGACCGTGATGGACCACTTCCAGCACCCCCGGAACGTGGGCGAGATGGAGGACGCCGACGGCGTCGGCGAGGTAGGCAACGCCGTATGCGGCGACATCATGCGCATGTATATCAAGGTGGACAATGGCATTATCACCGACGTGAAGTTCAAGACCTTCGGCTGCGGCAGCGCCATCGCCAGCTCTTCCATGGCCACGGAGATGATCAAGGGCAAGCCCATCGAGGAGGCCCTGGAGCTCTCCAACAAGGCGGTGGCCCAGGCCTTGGACGGCCTGCCCGCCCATAAGCTGCACTGCTCCGTGCTGGCCGAGGAGGCCGTGCGGGCGGCGGTGAAGGACTACTACGACAAGCATAACATTTCCTACGACCCGGCCATGTTCGGCTGCGACAGCTGCGCCCATGAGCACGACCACGCCCCCGACGGGGAGTAACAACAAGGCCCTGGTCGCCATGTCCGGCGGCGTGGACTCCTCCGTGGCGGCGCTGCTGATGCGGCGGGCGGGCTACGAGTGTCTCGGCGTGACCATGAAGCTCTTTGACGGCGAGACGGGGGACAAGACCTGCTGCTCCGCCGACGACGCCATGGACGCCCGGAGCGTGGCCATGCGCCTGGGGATGCCCTTTTACGTGTTCAACATGGGGGAGGACTTTGAAAAGGAAGTCATAGGCCGCTTCGTGGCCGCCTACGAGGCGGGCGAGACGCCGAACCCCTGCATCGAGTGCAACCGGCACATGAAATTTGAGCGGCTGCTGGAAAAGGGCCGCGTGCTGGGCTGCGAGGTGCTCGCCACGGGCCACTACGCCCGGATAGAGCAAAATGACGCGGGCCGGTGGCTTTTGAAAAAGGCCGCCAATCCGGAAAAAGACCAGAGCTATGTGCTCTATATGCTCACCCAGGAGCAGCTTTCCCGCATCCGCTTCCCCTTAGGGGGCATGACCAAGGATGAAGTCCGGGCCCTGGCGGAGGAGAACGGGTTTCTCAACGCCCACAAAAAGGACAGCCAGGACATATGCTTCGTCCCCGACGGGGACTATGCCGCCTTCATCCGCCGCTACACCGGCCGGGAGTATCCCCCCGGGGACTTCGTGGACGAGGCGGGCCATGTGCTGGGCCGCCATGAGGGCCAGATCGCCTATACTCTCGGCCAGCGCCGGGGCCTGGGTGTATCCGGGGGCCGGCGGCTTTATGTATGCGGGCGGGATATGGAGAAGAACACCGTCCTGCTGGGGGATAACGATAAGCTCTTCACCCGCCGCCTGCGGGCGAAAAACATAAACCTGATACCCTGGGACGCCCTGCCGGGCACGGTCCGGTGCAGGGCCCGGATACGGTATAAGCACGCAGAGCAGCCCGCCCAAGTGACCCAGATCGGGCCGGATGAGATAGAGGTAGTGTTCGACGAGCCCCAGCGGGCCGTCACCCCTGGCCAGGCCGTGGTCCTCTACGACGGGGACACGGTGCTGGGGGGCGGGACCATATGCGATACGGAGGACAGTTGATATGACGAGAGACGAGGCGTGGGCCCTGCTCACGAAATACAACAAGGACCGCTTCCACTTACAGCACGCGCTGACGGTGGAGGGCGTGATGCGCTGGTACGCCAATGACCTGGGCTATGGCGATGAGGCGGATTTCTGGGCCATGGTAGGGCTTTTACACGACCTGGATTTTGAGATGTGGCCGGAGGAGCACTGCGTGAAGGCCCAGGAGCTGATGCGCGAGGCCGGTCTGGACGAGGCGCTCATCCACGCCGCGTGCAGCCACGGCTACGGCCTCACCGGCGTGGACATGGAGCCCACGCTGGAGATGGAGAAGGTCCTCTTCGCCGCGGACGAGCTCACCGGTCTCATTGGCGCGGCGGCCCTTATGCGGCCCTCGAAGAGCGTACAGGACATGGAGGTCAAGAGCCTCAAGAAGAAGTTTAAGTCCACCGGCTTTGCCGCCGGGTGCAGCCGGGAGGTCATACAGAAGGGCGCGGACATGCTGGGCTGGCCCCTGGAAGAGCTCATGGAAAAGACCATCGCTGCCATGCGCTCCTGCGAGGCGCAGGTGCAGGCGGAAATGGCCAAGATACCGGAATAAAATCAGCAAATTAGAATACGGTCCTGTCCCAGAGACACCAGACGAGATAGGCTCCCAGCCCGATCAGCACGATGGCGCCGCTCATCCCGTTCCCCTCACTTTCATCGGATAGGACGAGCATACGGCCCAAAAGCATCAATTCGGTAACAAACCGGCATCGAAACGGCATCTTTTTTCTTAAAAACCCCAAAGAGGAGGGCGTCGAAATGAAAATATCGACCAGAGGCAGATATGCCCTGCGGACCATGGTGGACCTGGCCCAGCACGGCGGGGAGGGGCTGGTGACGCTGAAGGACGTGACCGCCCGGCAGGACCTGAGCCAGAAGTATCTGGAGCAGATCGTCACGCAGCTCAGCAAGGCGGGGCTCGTAAAGGGCACCCGGGGCCCCCAGGGGGGCTACAGGCTGGCCCGGGACCCCAGGGACTATACCGTGGCGGAGATATTGGAACAGGTGGAGGGCTCCCTGGCCCCGGTGGAGTGTCTGGAGGCGGAGAAGAACACCTGCGAGCGGTGCTCCTCCTGCGCCACCATCGACATGTGGACGGGCCTCTATAAGGTGGTCACCGACTACCTGGGGAACATCACCCTGGCGGACGTGGTCCAGCGGGCCAACGCCGCCGCGGGCAACGACTATATGATCTGAATACGGCGATATCCCGGCCTTGGAAGGGGCCGGGATATTTTTTGCGCGGAGCAGTTGACAGCGGGGGAAAAAGGTGTATAATAACAGCATGCGAAAAGCATACTAAACCGATAGGAAATAGAGGGGAATTATATCATGGCTATCTACAAGTCTTTTACCGAGCTGGTGGGGGGCACGCCCCTGCTGGAGCTGACCAATCTGGAGAAGAAGCTGGGCCTGAAGGCGAAGGTGGCGGCGAAGCTGGAGTACTTAAACCCCGCCGGGTCCGTGAAGGACCGCATCGCCAAGGCGATGATCGAGGACGCAGAGGCCAGCGGCAAGCTGAAGCCCGGCGCCGTCATCGTGGAGCCCACCTCCGGCAACACGGGCATAGGTCTGGCCGCCGTGGCGGCCTCCAAGGGTTATCGTATCATCCTGACCATGCCGGAGACCATGAGCGTGGAGCGGCGGAACCTCCTGAAGGCCTACGGCGCGGAGCTGGTCCTCACCGAGGGGGCCAAGGGCATGAAGGGGGCCATCGCCAAGGCGGACGAGATCGCCGCCAGCACCCCCGGCGCTTTCATCCCCGGCCAGTTCGTGAACCCCGCCAACCCCGCCGCCCATAAGGCCACCACCGGCCCGGAGATCTGGGAGGACACCGAGGGCGCAGTGGACATCTTCGTGGCCGGCGTGGGCACCGGCGGCACCCTTACCGGCGTGGGCGAGTATCTGAAGGAGAAAAAGCCCTCCGTGAAGATAGTGGCTGTGGAGCCCTCCGCCTCCCCGGTGCTCTCCAAGGGCGTGGCCGGGCCCCACAAGATCCAGGGCATCGGCGCGGGCTTCGTGCCGGAGGTGCTGAACACGAAGGTCTACGACGAGATCATCCCCGTAGAGGCGGAGGACGCCTTCGCCCTGGGCCGGGAGCTGGGCCGGACCGAGGGCATTCTGGTGGGCATCTCCGCCGGCGCGGCCCTCTGGGCGGCCATCGAGCTGGCCAAGCGCCCCGAAAACGAGGGCAAGACTATCGTGGCCCTGCTGCCCGACACGGGGGATCGGTATTTGTCCACGCCCATGTTCCAGGAATAAAATCTGCACCATATTGACGGCCCCCTCAGACGAGGGGGCTGTCGAGCGATAGCGAGACTGGGGGAGAGAAGAAAACGGTCTCTCCCTCCGTCTCCGGCTTGCGCCGGAGCCACCTCCCTCGTCAGAGGGAGGCTTTGGTTTTCGTGCGGTTAGTTTTCCGGGTCCTCCTTTGCGGTGACATACATCTCCTCGGCTGCGTACAGTGCGGTTTGCAGTATATCCCGTCCTGCGTGGTTTTCTTCTGTGTCCGGCAGGGTGTCCAATGCTTCCGACGCCGCCGAGACCATGAGCCTGTACATCTTTGCGTAATCCGGCATATTGATCGCCTCCTCACGGCAAAAGCATAGCATAATTTCAGGAATTACGCAAGTGCGTATACGCGGGCGCGGATGAAAAGATACTATCGCTGTTGAGGTGATAGTATGGCAGTGAAGGATGCGGTGGCCGCGCGGTTCGCGGAGCTGTGCCGGGGGAGGGGCATCAAATATAACGAGCTGGCGACGCGGTCCGGCGTCACGCCCTCCACGGTGTACAGCATGATGGACCCGGCCCGCCGGGACATATCCGTCATAACGGTCAAGAAGCTGTGCGACGGGCTGGGCGTCACATTGGGTGAGTTCTTTTCTGCCCCGGTCTTTGACACGCTGGAACAGGAAATAAAGTAAAACGCACGGTTTTCACCGTGCGTTTTTCATCGCTTGAACTCTGGTACATATCGCAGGAACACCGGCAGCATGCCCACGCCGTCGGGGGTCTGGGGCACGTGCTGGTAAAAGAGGTAGTCGGTGAAGTCGTTGCCCTCCACGATGGCGGGGCCGTCGGGGGTGATACCCACGTCCCAGCCCACGTACCGCAGCTGGGGCGTCACCATGGCCGCGTCCAGGCACATCTGGCAGGCCTCTTTGAAGTAAGGCGCCTGATAGCCCAGCAACGGCAGACCGGAGCGGGGGTGATGGGTGTAGGTCTGGCGCATATATCCCTCTCCCAGCACCCCGGGCCAGAGGACCGTGCCCGTGTCCAGGTCCACCCGGCAGCCGATGCCCCCGGGGCCGTAGTTGTCCACACAAACGTCCTCCACGCCGAACTTTTGCACCGCGTAGATGACATGTGGGTCCCCGCCGGAGTCGATGAGGGTCACGATGCGCACGCAGTTGAGGCTGGCGGGGTTGTAGGCCGCCACATCCGGGTGCTGGGGCAGCACCTCCTCCCACACGCAGGGGCCCTTGTCCGCCAGGGCCGCCCTCACTGCCGCGGGCTCTGCCTCCGGGGCCGCGTCATGGATGAAGCACCCATGGCCGCAGGAGCCGGTCCGAGGCTTCACAAAAAAGCGGGGGTGCTTATGAAGAAACGCGGCCAGCTCCTCCTCCGTGGCCTCCTCCGGGTCCAGCACGTCCCGCTTCACGTAGGGGGCGTAGAGCCGGGCGAACAGGGCCTTGTCGTCGATGCGGATGGCGTAGGACTCGTCGTTGAGGCAGTCCATGAGTTTGCGGCTCACGAGCCGCGTGACCATGGTGGCCTTCTGTTCTTCGGTCAGATCGTACATGCCGAACTGGATATAGTCGTGGTAGCCCGCGCCGTAGCGGAGGGCGCAGCGGACCATATCCGCGGCGAGCCACGCCCGGCTTCTGCCGCTCAGGTCATGGGCCCGGTCCAGGATGGGCCGGAAACGGCTCCATCGCATGCCGCCCAGGACACGGAGATAGTAGGAGAGATTCATAAAATGGGTTCCTTTCCCCGGGGCACAGACCCCGGCAGGAAACAGGATAGGGGCCCGATGCGTCGGACTTGCATCATAGCTGCATCGAAACGGCATCGGCCTTTTTAAGAGTTCATTAAATGGCCCAAAGCGCCTTGACAGGGGCGTTTGGGAGGGTTACCTTCGAGCCAGTGTTTGAAAGGAGGACCCTTCTATGTGGGAGAAAATTTATGACTTTTTCGATACCCTTTGGGGATATCCCATGCTCATTCTGCTGGTGGGCGGCGGGCTATATTACGGCGTGCGCACCGGGTTTTATCAGATACGCTGTCTGCCCCTCATCTTCCGCAAGACCTTCGGGGAGATGTTCCGAAAAGACGGCGGCGGGGAGGGAAGCCTCACGCCCCTGGAGACGCTGTCCACGGTCCTCGCGGGGACGGTGGGCTCCGGCAACATCGCCGGCGTGGCCAGCGCCATCGCCGTGGGCGGGCCGGGGGCCCTCTTTTGGATGTGGGTCACGGCGGTGTTTGGCATGATGACGAAACTGGCGGAGGTGGCTCTCACCATCCGCTACCGAAAAAAGGGGGAGGACGAGGAGTGGTACGGCGGGCCAATGTACTACATGCGCGGCGGTCTGGGGCCCAAATGGCGGTGGCTGGCGGGGATGAACGCGGTAGCGCTATTGTGTCTCGTGCTCACCGACGCGGCCTTCGTGCAGGTCAACACCGCCGCCACGGCGCTGGACGACGCCTTCCATGTGCCGCTGCCCGTTACCGGCGCCGCCATCGCGGGGGTGAGCCTGCTGGTGGTCCTGGGCGGGACGAAGGGCATCGGGAAGTTCTGCGCCCGGCTGGTGCCGCCTATGTGCCTTCTCTACATCGTGGGGTGCCTGGCTGTCATTGGGACGCACCTTGAGAACCTGGGCCCGGCCCTAGGGATGGTGTTCCGCTATGCCTTTACCCCCATGGGGGCCGTGGGCGGGTTCGTGGGCTCCACGGTACTCACCACCATGACCAAGGGCGGCTTCCGGGGCATCTTCTCCAACGAGGCCGGGGAGGGCACCGCCGCCACCGTCCACGCCAACGCGAAAACCGACCACCCCATCCATCAGGGCTTTTACGGCGTGGTGGAGGTATTCATCGACACCATCGTCATCTGCACCCTCACGGGCCTGGCCATCCTCTGCTGCGGGGACCTGTGGGCGGGCGGCCAGGAGGGGGTCTATCTCACCTTCGCCGCCTTCCGGGAGACCTTCGGCCCCGCCGGGGCGGCGGTGGCGGGGGTGTGCGTGTTCCTGTTTGCCTACTCGTCGTACCTGGGCTTTTTCGTGGAGTTTAGGACGAGCTTGGAGTACCTCTTCCACGAAAGGCTGACCCGGTACCTAAAGTGGCTGTTCTTCATCCCGCCCATCCTCTCCTGCACCATGCCGGTCAGTCAGGTGTGGGACCTGGCGGACATAGTGGTGGGGTTCATCTTCATCCCCAACATGATCGCCGTGCTTGCCCTGAGCCCGCAAGTTTTGGATATGTTGAAAGAATATACCGCTCTCTGCAAGGCGGAGAAAAAATGAGCAAAGCGCCTGACCCGTGGGAGGTCAGGCGCTTATCTTTGCGGAATAGTTTATGCCTTCTCCAGCAGGACCTCCAGGGCCGCGAGACGCGCCGCCACACAGAAAAGCTGCACGGCTGCCGCCAGGGAGGGAAGGTCCGGGAAGGTGGGGGCGATGCGGATGACGCTGTCGTGGGGGTCCTTCCCGTAGGGGAAGGGGGCGCCGGCGGG
>CANRKN010000008.1 GCA_947631215.1 uncultured Oscillospiraceae bacterium
GCCCTTTTGAGCATGCTCAACTCCTGCGCCAGCGGCGTTTCCGTGGTCAACATCGACAACGGCTTCGGCGCCGGGTATCTGGCCGGCATGATCAACCACATGGAGGCGAAAAAATGAGGACGCTGTACATAGACTGCGCCATGGGTGCGGCGGGGGATATGCTCTCCGCGGCGCTTATTGAGCTCCTGCCGGACCCGGCGGGGTTTGTAAATAAACTCAACGCCCTGGGCATCCCCGGGGTGGAGTATAAGCTGGAAAAGGCCCAAAAGTGCGGCGTCACGGGCAGCCACATGACCGTGCTGGTCCACGGGGAAGAGGAGGACCATGCCCTGCACCACCATCATGAGCACGAGCACCATCACGGCCATGACCATGAGCACGAGCATCACCACCACAGCGGCCTGCACGACATAGAGCACCTGGTCCGGGACCATCTTACCCTGCCGGAGAAGGTCCGGGAGGACGTGCTGGCGGTGTACGGGCTCATAGCGGAGGCGGAGAGCCACGTCCACGGCGTGCCCGTGCCGGAGATACACTTCCATGAGGTGGGCACGCTGGACGCGGTGGCGGATGTGACGGCGGCATGCCTGGCCATGGCGGAGATTGCCCCGGATGCGGTGGTGTGCTCGCCGGTGCACGTGGGCGCCGGGCAGGTGAAGTGCGCCCACGGCATCCTGCCGGTGCCCGCCCCGGCCACGGCGTATGTTTTAAAGGATGTGCCCATCTATGGGGGAGAGATACAGGGTGAGCTCTGCACCCCCACGGGGGCGGCTCTCTTGAAGCACTTTGCCGCATCCTTTGGCCCTATGCCCCTGATGCGCCCCACGGCGGTGGGCTACGGCATGGGCGGGCGGGACTACCCCGCCGCCAACTGCGTCCGGGCCATTCTGGGGGAGAGCATGGAGGGCGGCACGGATGAGATGGTGGAGCTATCCTGCAATGTGGACGACATGACCGCGGAGGCGGTGGGCTTTGCCATGGAGCGGCTTTTTGACGCCGGGGCGAGAGAGGTCTACACCGTGCCCATCGGCATGAAAAAATCCCGCCCCGGCACCCTCCTGCGGGTGATATGCGCCCCGGCGGCGAGGGGGAAGATGGTGGAGCTGCTCTTCAAATACACCACCACCATCGGCGTCCGGGAGGCGGAGACGAGGCGCTATGTGCTGGCCCGGCGGGAGGAGACGCTGGATACCCCCTTCGGCCCTGTCCGGCGGAAGGCATCGGAGGGATATGGCGTGAGCCGGGCGAAGTATGAATATGAGGACCTGGCCCGTGTTGCCCGGGAGAAGGGCGTGAGCCTCCGGGAGGCGGAGGCTATGGTGGAGGGCCGCTGATGGACGGGCTGCACGAGAAAAAGAAGGCCCTGGAGGAATATTTGCATGGCCTGGGGAGCCTGGCGGTGGCCTATTCCGCCGGGGTGGACTCCACGTTTCTGCTGGCCGCGGCCCACGAGGCGCTGGGGGAGAAGGTCCTGGCCGTGACGGCGAGGAGCGTCCTCTGCCCCCAGCGGGAGACCGAGGAGGCGGAGGCCTTCTGCCGGATCCGGGGCATAGAACATATCGTTCTTGACTACGACGCCCTGGCCGTGCCGGGGGTGAAGGACAATCCCCCCGACCGGTGTTATCTGTGCAAAAAAGCCCTGTTCGGCGAGGTGCTGGACGCGGCCCATGAGCGGGGCATAGAGCACGTGGCCGAGGGGTCCAACGTTGACGACGAGGGGGACTACCGGCCCGGCATGAAGGCCGTGGCGGAGCTGGGGATATTGAGCCCCCTGCGCCAAGTGCGTCTTGCCAAGGAAGAGATACGGGCCCTTTCCCGGGAGATGGGGCTGGACACCTGGGACAAACCCAGCATGGCCTGCCTCGCCAGCCGGTTCGTCTACGGCGAGACCCTTACGCCGGAGAAGCTCGCCATGGTGGCGCAGGCGGAGCAGAAGCTGCGGGACTGGGGCTTTTCCCAGATGCGGGTGCGGGTCCACGGGGACCTGGCCCGGGTGGAGGTGCTGCCGGAGGAGTTCGCCCGGCTCATCGTCCACGCCGGGGAGCTGGACGAATACCTCCGCTCCCTGGGCTTTGCCTACGCGGCCCTGGACCTGGCGGGGTATAAGACCGGCAGCATGAACCGGACGCTGTGAAAGGGAGACCTATGAAAAGATATATGCTCTCCGCCATGGCGGCGCTTTGCATAGCCGCCCTGCTGGGCACATCGGCGTGGGCGGGGGACGGGCCCCGGCTCACGGCCGTGCGGGAATACGCGGACGGCGCGCTGGATGTGGAATATGACTTTCTCTATAAGGAGGGTCAGAGCCTGCCCTATAAGGGCCGGAAAAATGTATGGGGCGACCACACCATCGTGCTCTATGAGGGCAGCAGCCAGGAAAAGACCATCGACGGCATGCCCAGCCTGCAATGGACCTATGCCTATGACGAGGCGGGCCGCCTGACGGAGGAGACCGAGACCTGGCCCAGCGGCAATGCCTATATCGCCCGCAAGGTGTACGATGAAAGCGGCCTGCTCACCCGGGAGGAATGGGTATCGCCCGAGACCGGGACCTCCGGGGCGGACTACACCTATGACGGGGCTGGGCGCCTCGTCAAAAGCGCCGCGGACGACGACGGCGTCGTCGGGGATGTGTACGAATACGACTGCGACGAGGCGGGGCGTATCACGGCCCGGCGGTTCTACAGCGTCACGGACTGGGACGGGGAGGGGCAGCCCACGGCCATCTGGCCGACGCCCGTCACCGAGACCCGCTAAGTCTACGACGACGCCGGGCGCGTGGTGAGTGAGACGTTCCTGTATGACGGCGAACTGGACACGGAGACGGCCTATACCTACGTGGACGACCCCTGTTTCGTCATCCGGTGTGCTGAAAAGCGGGACTATACCAACAATGCGGATGAGAGCCTCTGCGAGTTTTTCGTGAACGACAGCGCCGGGGAAGCGGTCTTGTACTTTTCCATGCCCGGGGAACCGGTGCTCACGCGGGACGAGACGGGCCGGCTGGTCCGGGCGGAGACGGGAGATAGAATGCTGGAGTTTATCTATGAGGATGAGTGAACGGAGCTATCCCTCCCTCAGTCTCGCTCCGCTCGACAGCTCCCTCGTCTGAGGGAGCCTTCAATAAGGAAAGGGCGCGTTTGAAACGCGCCCTTGATTTTTGCTTTTTACAGGTTGCTTTCTTTTTTGTTCCCGGTGCGGCGGAGGAAGTTTCCCAGCTCCGTGAGGCACAGCAGCGTCAGCACCAGAAACACCCCGGGGATGAGGATGATCCACCAGGCACCGGAGGTGAGGGCGCTGTTGGCCTGGGAGAGGAGACTGCCCCAGGACACGGTCTCCAAAGGCAGGCCCATGCCCATAAAGCTCAGGGTGGACTCGGCCAGGATGGCGCCGCGCACGGCCATGACGGCCATGAAGAGCACCGCGGGCATAAGGTCCGGCGCCAGGTGGCAGGTGAGGACGTGGAAAAACCCGCCGCCCATGGCCCGGGAGGCCAGCACATATTCGCTCCCGGCCAGGCGCCGCACCTCCGTGCGCACCACCTTCGCCATGCTCATCCAGCCCGTGGCCCCCACGGCCAGGGCGATGGAGAGGACGCTGGCCTTTCCCATGGCTGCCTGCAGGAGCAGCACCGCCAGCAGGCTGGGCACGGAGAGGAATATCTCCCCCAGACGCATGAGCGCCCTGTCCAGCCACCCGGGCCCCAGGCCCGCGACGGCCCCATAAATAAGGGCGATGGAGGTGGAGACGGCCGCGGCCAGAAGGCCGATGGCGAGAGACGTGCGCCCGCCGGAACATATCATGGCGAACATGTCCCGGCCCAGGGTGTCCGTGCCGAAGGGATACGCCCCGCAGGGGGCGCGGGTGGCGTTTAAAAGGTCCATATACCCCGGGTCCCGGGGGGTGAAGAGCCCGCCGAAGAGGCAGCCCAGGACAATGATACCCAGAATGATCGCGGCCCAGAGGGGCGGTTTTTCCCGCCTTTCCAGGGTGACCGGGGTCGGGGGCGGGGCGGGGCGGAGGCCCGTAAGCTGGAAGCGCTCATCCATGGCCGGCCCCCTCCCTTCTCGCCAGGGTGCGGGGGTCGATGCGCCCGCCCAGGGCCTGGGCCAGAAGCCCGCAGACCATGACCACCGCCCCCGCCAGCAGGCACAGGGCCATCAGCAGGTCATAGTCCTGATACCGGGCGCTCTCGTAGGTGAGGGAGCCCAGGCCCGGATAGGAGAACACCATCTCCACGATGTAGGTGCTGCCCAGGATATGGGGCAGGTCCAGGGCCATAAGGCCGAGATAGGAGGGCAGGACATTCCTGAGACAGTGGCGCAGAAGCACCTGCCGGCGGCTCAGCCCCATGGACCCGGCCAGGAGCACATAGTCCCCGCGGACCTGCTCCGAGAGCATGTTGCGAAGCATATAGGCGTAGTACCACAGATGCCCCGTCACCACCACCGTGAGGGGGAGGACAAGGTGCCGGGCCCGGTCCGCGGCCGCGCCGCCGCCGGCCCCCAACGACCAGGCCCCGGAGCTGGGCAGCAGGCGCAGGTACACGGAGAAAATGAGGATGAGCACCAGGGCCAGCCAGAACTCCGGGATGCAGCTGGTGACGGTGCCGAGTTTACATAATACTTTATCCGGCCACCGGTCCTCATACCAGACGCACAGCGCCGCCAGCGCCGGGGCCAGCAGGAAGATGAGGGCAAAGCCGATCCCGCCCAGCAGGAGGGTGTTTCCGGCTCTATCCTTTATGACTTGGCCCACATTTTCGCGGTACTTGTAGGACATGCCCAGGTCCCCGTGGAGGGTGTTTTTGAGCCAGTTCATGTATTGGACGGGCAGGGGCTCGTCCAAGCCCAGTTGCTCCTCCGTTTGTGCCCGCTCCTCGGCGGTCAGCCGCTCTGCCCGCTCCCCGTACCAGGCCGCCAGCGGGTCCCCGGGAGCCAGGTGGGCCGCCCAGAACACCGCCAGGGACAGCACGAAAAGGCTCCCCAGCAGCCCGGGAAGCTTTTTCAGGATGGCGAGCAGCGCATTCATGTGCGATCTTTACTCCATGGTCCAGTCTGTCACGTTCCAGAAGATGCCCACCCCGTGGTGGCCCAGGACCGTGTCCGGGGCGACGCCGTGGATGGTGTCCTTCGCCACGTAGTCCGCGTCGAGGTAGGCGATGAAGGCATAGGCAGGGTCGTCAGCCAGGGCCTTCTGGAAGGCGGCATAGGCCTCCCGCCGGGCGGCGGGGTCGTCAGTTTCCCTGGCCTGTGTGAGATATTTATCCACCTCGGCGTTGGAGTAGCCGCTGTAGTTGGCGCCCTTGTCCGTGCCGAAGACCTTGTAGGTGTGGTCGTCGGCGTCAAAGGGGCTGCCCCAGCCGATGAGGTAGGCCATCTGGCTGCCCCAGTCCACCACGGGGGGTATCTCCGCTGTCACGTCCAGACCCACTTCCCGCAGCTGCTGGGCGGCGGCCCGGGCCATGTCCAGGCGCACCTGGTCCCCGGCGGCCACGTCGATGACGAAGCCCAGCCTCTCGCCGTTCCGGTAATAGAAGCCGTCCTCGCCTTTTTCTGCCCCGGCGGCCTCCAGAATGGCCCGTGCCCGGTCCGGGTCGTAGTCGTACCGCTCCACGTCCGGGCAGTTATATACGTTTCGCTGCAGGGGGCCGTAGGCCGGCTCCCCGTGGCCCAGGAGCACCGCCTGGACGATGGCCTCCCTATCGATGGCGCAGCAGACGGCGGGGATGATGTCCCGGTTTTCCGTCCAGCAGGGGTTTCGGAAGTTGAAGAGGATGCCACGGTAGTCGGAGGTGGTCATGTCGTAGACCACATAGCCCTCCCGGCCCATAAAGCTCTCCGCGTCCCGGGGGGTGAGCCGGGCCAGGTCCAGCTCGCCGGCGCGCATCTGCATGGCCTTCACGTTGTCGTCCGGCATGATCTTGAACACGATGCGGTCGATGTGGGCGGGCGCGAGGAAATAGTCCTCGTTTTTCACCAGTGTAATGGCCTGACCCTCGTCCCACCGCTCCAGCTTATAGGGCCCGGTGCCGATGGGATGACGGAAGAAGCCGGAGGTCTGGAAGTCCTCACCCTCCAAAAGGTGTCGGGGCAGGATGGGCATGGTCATGTAATCCAGAAAGGCCGCGTTGGGCGCGGAGAGGGTGAAGCGGACGGTGAGGTCGTCCAGCACGTCGATGGCCGTCACGTCCTCATAGTTGGGGGCGTTTTCCGAGAGATTGGCCGGGTCCATAATGGCCCCGATGGTGAATTTCACATCCTCCGCGGTGAAGGGCGCCCCGTCGTGCCAGGTGACGCCCGGGCGGAGGTGGAAGGTATAGGCGAAGGTACCCTCGTCATAGTCCCAGCTCTCCGCCAGGGCGGGGACCACGCCGTTGTCCCCGTCATGGGCGGTCAGGCCGTTGAACAGCAGGATGTTGATCTCCCCGTGCTCGTCCATGGCGGGGTTTATCCGGGTATAGTCCGAGCTCGCGTAGACCAGCGTAGTCTCCCCGTCCGCCGCCAGAGCCACAGGGCAGAGGGACAGGGTCAGGGAGAGAAGGAGCCATATCAAAGCTGTTTTTTTCAGCGTCTTCATGTTTTTTCTTTCCTTTTCGGCGGCCAGCCAGTATAATAGAGAAACAAACACATTAATTTTATCAGCCCCGTTCCCGGCCCGCAAGCCGGGTGGGGGGATAGAAAAGGAGCGGCTATGAGCCAGCAGCAGGACCACGAGTATATGCACGCCCACGGCATCGCCCACAGCCACGGCCATGTCCACGAGAACCAGAAGGCGGTGGTGAACCGCCTGGCCCGGGCCATAGGCCACCTGGAGAAGGTGAAGCGGATGGTGGAGGCGGGGGAGGACTGCTCCGAGGTGCTGGTGCAGCTGGCCGCGGTGCGCTCCGCCCTGGCCAGCACCGGCAAGGTCATCCTGCAGGACCACATGCGCCACTGCATGGTGGACGCCATCAACGCCGGGGACCAGACCGCCGTGGACGACCTGTGCCAGGCGGTGGAGAAACTCATCAAATAACCGGAAGAAAGATACTTTGCGTTTTTTGAACGCATAAGCTATAATATCGCCAGCAATAAGCGCAAGGAGAGAGACTATGGTAACCAACGACGAGGCCATTGCCCGGGTAAAACATGAGGTCATGCGCCAGGTGTGCCACCTGGCCTGGGAGGGGAAGCTGGACGAGGAGCGGGAGCAGATACCCTACCGCATGTTCCCCGGCCCTCAGGCCACGTTCCGCTGCTGCGTATACAAGGAGCGGGAGATCGTCCGCCAGCGGGTGCGTCTGGCGGAGGGGAAGAGCCCCACGGGCGTCCACTCCACCAACATCGTCCAGGTCATCAACGCGGCCTGCGAGGAGTGCCCCATCGCGTCCTATATCGTCACGGACAACTGCCGCAAGTGCATGGGCAAGGCCTGCCAGAACTCCTGCCAGTTCGGGGCCATCTCCATGGGCCCCAACCGGTCCTACATAGACCCCAACAAGTGCCGGGAGTGCGGCAAGTGCGCCGCCGCCTGCCCCTATAACGCCATCGCCCACCTGGAGCGGCCCTGCAAGCGGGTCTGCCCCGTGGACGCCATCACCTACGACGAGTACGGCATCTGCCGCATCGACGAGAAAAAATGCATTCGCTGCGGTATCTGCATCCACAACTGCCCCTTCGGGGCCATCGGTACCATCTCCACCGTGGTCCAGGTCATCAAGGCCATCAAGGCGGGGAAAAAGGTGGTGGCCATGCTGGCCCCCGCCACGGAGGGCCAGTTCGGCCCGGACATCACCATGGCAAGCTGGCGCACGGCGCTTAAAAAGGCCGGCTTCGCCGACATGGTGGAGGTGGGCCTGGGAGGCGACCTGACCGCCGCCTCGGAGGCGGAGGAATGGGCGGAGGCCTACAAGGAGGGGAAGAAGATGACTACCTCCTGCTGCCCGGCCTTCGTGAACATGATCAAGACCCACTTCCCGGCCCTGGCGGCGAATATGTCCACCACGGTGAGCCCCATGTGCGGCGTCAGCCGCTATCTGAAGCAGCAGGACCCCGAGACCGTCACCGTATTCGTGGGCCCCTGCATCGCCAAAAAGAGCGAGGCCGCGGACCACGCCGTGAAGGGCAACGCCGACTTCGTCCTGACCTACGGGGAGATACGCTCCCTCCTCTACGGCAGGGACATCGAACTGGAGCCGGAGCCCGACGGCGTGCAGCAGAGCAGCGTCTACGGCAAGCGCTTCGGCGACGGCGGCGGCGTCACCGCCGCGGTGCTGCGCTGCTTCGAGGAGATGGGCGAGGACATAAAGCCGGAGGTCATGAAGTGCTCCGGCGCGGCGGAGTGCAAAAAGGCGCTGCTCCTGATGAAGGCGGGAAGGCTCCCGGCGGATTTCATCGAGGGCATGGTCTGCGAGGGCGGCTGCGTGGGCGGTCCCAGCAAGAACATGACCGTGCTGGAGTCCAAAAAGGCCCGGGACGCCCTGATCGCCAGGGCCGACAAGCGGGGCGTGCTGGAGAATCTCCGGGCCCTGGGCGCCGACAAGGTGCCCATGCACCGGGCGTAAAAGCTGAATAAACGCAGACGGGCCCCCGGTTATGTCGGGGGTTCGAGCTTTTTGTGCAAAAACACAGAAAAACGAGGGGAAAACCGGAATAGGGCACAAAACGCAGAAAATCACTTGCACTAAATAACAGAAAGTATTATAATCGAACAGCACGACTACACACAGGAAGGTCCGGGCGCCGGCGCAGGCCGGTCACCCCGGGCCGTACTGCGAGGGCATGCGCCCCAAGAAAGAAAGGCAGGAAACAGGAAGATGAAAAAAGCCCTATTGGTTGTTTTGACGCTGACGGCGCTGATGCTGGCCCTGGGCACCACGGCCCTGGCGGCCGAGCCCTTCGCGGCGGCCGCGGAGGAGGTCTCCGCGCCCGCGGCGCCGGTGGCGGAGGAGGCCCCTACCCCGGAGGAGACGCCCGCCCCGGTAGAGACGGCTCCCCCTGTGGAGACAGAAGCCCCGGAGGAGACGCCCGCGCCCGACGTGACCGTGCCCCCCGAGGAGACGGAAACCCCCGAGGAGACGCCCCCGGTGGAGACTGCGCCTCCCGAGGAGACGGAGTCCCCGGCGCCCACCGAGCCCCCTGAGGACCGGGCCGACGGCTGGTACGGCAAGGACGGCGTCTGGTACTACTATAAGGGCGGCTATAAGGTCAAGTCCGACTGGGTCACGGACGGCGGCGAGCGGTACTTCTTCGACTGGGAAGGCCACATGGCCACGGGCATCTATGAGATCGACGGCCAGACCTTCCGGTTCAACACCAGCCACGACGGCGCCTACGGCGCCATGCGCACCGGCTGGTACGGCATGGACGGCGATTGGTATTGGTTCTCCAAGGAGGGCCCCATGGTGATAGCCGACTGGGCCACCGACGGCAGGGACGAGTACTACTTCGACGGCGAGGGCAAGATGGTCACCGGCCTTCAGGAGATCGACAGCCGGACCTATTTCTTCAACACCAAGCATGACGGCGCCTACGGCGCCATGCGCACCGGCTGGCAGGGCATCGGCGGCTACTGGTACTGGTTCGACTCTCCCTCCGGCGAGATGGTCCGCTCTGACTGGCGCTATGACGGCGGCAACAAGTTCTTCCTGGATTGGGAAGGCCACATGGCCACCGGCCTTTATGAGGTGGAAGACGGCCAGTACTACTACTTCAACACCAACCACGACGGCACCTATGGCGCCATGCTCACCGGCTGGGTGAGCGTGGGCGGCTATTACCACTGGTTCGACACCACTGACGGGACCATGGCGGTTTCCCAGTGGGTCACCGACGGCGGCAAGCGCTACTATGTGGACGAGGACGGCCAGATGGTCACCGGCTACCAGGAGATAGGCGGCGTTACATACTACTTCAACGAAAAACATGACGGCACCTACGGCGCCATGGCGGACCACCAGACCTACATAAACGGCGAGATGTACATGTTCGCCCCCGACGGCACCCTTATGCGGGACGTCCAGGTGACCCTGCTGGGCAAGACCTGGTACGTGGACAGCAACGGCGTCATCATGGGCTATGTGACCCCGGCGGGCCGTCAGGCCGCGGCGGTCCTGGACCAGGTGGGCTGGAACCTGCGCAGCGCTTTCAACTGGGTCGTGCATCTCCGCTATGCCAACCGCTGGCTGCGGGCGCCCGCGGGCGCGGTGCACACAGAGTGGTACGCAAACTACGGCTTTACCAACCACTACGGTAACTGCTTTGTCATGAACTCCACCCTGTACCAGATGATCAAGATGATGGGCTATGAGGTCTACTTTGTGGAGGGCGGCGTGCTGAACTCCAACGGGTATCTGGCGCCCCACGGCTGGACCGAGGTCTATCACGACGGCGTGCAGTACGTCTATGACGCCAACTTCACCAACGAGACCGGCATGAACGGCTTCCGCATCCGGTACGGCCAGTCCGGTACCTGGCGCTACGCTCAGTATAAGCGGGTCGACTGATTTAAAGAAAGGAAGAGCTATCGATGATGAACACGATGAAAAAGCTGGGGGCCCTGTTGCTGGCCCTGGTGATGGTCCTGAGTCTGGGCGTCACTGCCTTCGCCGAGGCGGAGACCGAACCCGCGGAGGAAGAGGACCTGTCCGCCCTGGCCCGCATCGGCGAGGAGACGGAGACCAGCCGCGCGGTCAAGGTCACCAACCTCACCGGCACGGACATCATGGGCCTGAACATCCGCAGGAGCGGCGAGTGGGAATTCTCCGCTGAGCTTCTGGCCGAGGGCGACAACTTCGAGAAGGAAGAGGTGAGCCTCTTCTGCTACGAGCCCGAAACGGCAGAGGAGGCCACCGCCACCGACGCCGAGGCGGAAGCTGAGGAGGCGGAGCCCGTGCTCTACGACATCCAGATCGTCTGGACGGACTGGACCGTGGGCGTGCTCTATAACGTGGAGCTGGACGACATGGACGAGGCGGAGCTCCAGCGCTCCTGGAACAGCCTGCCCTATATCGTCTACAAGAGCCTGGCCAGCGGCGAGGAAGTGAACACCGAGGAGGCCGAGACGGCTGCGTACCTGGCCGACCCTGCCAATAGTCAGTCCTCCGGCGGCAGCTCCTCCGGCAGCGGTTCTTCCTCCGGCGGCAGCTCTTCCGGCGGCGGTTCCTATGGCGGCGACTCCGGCTGCATTGATAACGGCCTGCTCTGGTAACAGGAAGCCGTGAACGGCAAGCGAAACGCCGGCTTTGACTGCCTGCGGGCCACGGCGTGCCTTTTCATCATCCTGCTCCACACCAGCTACTCCACCGTCCTCATGTACCCCATCCAGTTCACCTCCCGGCGGGCGGCGATAGAGGGCATGGTGCAGCACAACCTGATGTGGGCCGTGCCCTGCTTCATCATGGTGACGGGAGCCCTGCTCCTGCCGCCGGAGAAGCGCATCACCTACCGGGATCTCTTTGGAAAGTACATCGCCCGGGTGGTGAAGGCCATCGTCCTGTTCGGCGTGCTGTTCGTGGCGCTGGAGATGATCTTTGACCCCACACGGCGGTCGGGGAGCTATTTCCTGAACGGCCTTTACAAGGTCTTTACGGGGGATTCCTGGTCCCACATGTGGTACCTGTACTGCCTGCTGGGCCTTTACCTGCTGATGCCGTTTTACAAAAAGGCGGCGGAGCTGGGGGAGCGGGACATGCTGTACCTGATGGGGCTGTACGCCCTGTTCATGTCCGCCATCCCGTGCCTGGAGGCGGTGGGGGTGCGCTGCGGGTTTTATATCCACGTGTCCAGTATCTACCCCCTGTACCTGTTCATGGGCTACTGGCTGCGGCGCTGGGGCGCAAAGCGAAGCCGCGCCTTTTACGCGGGGCTGTTTCTAGCCGCCACGGCGGCCATCGCGGCGCTGAGCTATGTGCGGGTGATGGGCAATGTCCAGACCCTAGACGTGCTTTTTGAGTACAACTCTCCGCTGGTCATCGTCCAGTCCCTGGGCGTGGCCGGGTGGTTCTTCCAGATCGGGGATGAGCCCTCGGCGGTGAAGAAGGTGCTGGCCAACATAGACAGCCACTCCTTCGGGATATATCTCATCCACATGGCCTATATCCGGCTGCTCTATAAGCACCTGCACTTCGATCCCTTCCGGTACGGCGGCCTGGCGGGTATATTGCTCACGGCGGTCATCGCTTTCGCGGCGGCGTATGTGACCGATATGGTCATGAAAAAGCTGCCTGTAGTTAAGAAAATCGTATAACGCACCCGTGCGGCAGGAATATCCTGCCGCACGTTTTTTATGCCACTGGGGTTTTCTTTTCGCCCTTCGCGCAGTATAATAGCGTTGTTCCGTCCCGAACCGACATATGACAAGGAGGTCCACATGCCGATGAAGATGAAACGAACGCTCTGCCTTGTATTGGCGCTGGTGATGGCGCTGGCCCTGGCCCAGCCCGCCCTGGCGGCGGGGGTGACCTATATGCCCGGCGTGACCGCCGAGATGTCGGACCCCGCCTACTGGGCGGCCCTGGAGGAGAACCCTGATGAGGTCATACTCACCCCGGAGGAGATAGAGGCTTTCAACGCGGACACCGCCCTGCGGGAGGGGACCATGGTCATGGACCTGCGCCAGGCCCCGGAGGGCTTCGACGGCCCGGAGCGCAACGAGATGATCGCCTCCTCCGCGGCCTCGGACGCGGAGTATTACCTGGGCTGGACCTATAAGGGCAACGGCGAGCCCGCCGACCAGGCCTATTTCGACGCCATGATCGCTAACTGTACCGACCCCACCGCCACCGGCTGGATGCCCATCCGCTACGCCGTGGCCGTGGAGCGGACCCTTCTGCAGGTGTTCCCCAGCGACCAGCCTATATTGGATGACCCCAACGACGTGGACTTCGACTACCAGGCCCTCAGCGGCATCAAGGTCAACGAGCCCATGATCCTCTACACCACCTCCGCCGACGGGCAGTACTACCTGGCCCGCATCGCCAGCTGCTCCGGCTGGGTGAAGGCGGAGGACGTGGCCATATGCGCCGACAAGGAGGAGTGGCTGTCCGCCTGGGACCTGCCGTCGGAAAAGCTCCTGGTGGTCTACGGCAACAAGGAATATACCGACGAATCCATCTCCCATCCCGAGACCGCCCGGCGGATGCTCACCGCGGGCACCACCCTGGAGCTGGTGACGGACCTGCAGCCCGACCAGCTCATCGGCAACCGCTCGCCCTACCATAACTATGTGGTGTACCTGCCTGTGCGGCGGGACGACGGCAGCTACGAAAAGCAGATGGCCCTCATCCCCGAGACTGCCCACGTCAGCGTGGGGTACCTGCCCCTGACGGAGGAGAACATCGCCCTGGCGGCCCTGCAGAACCTGGGCGACGCCTACGGCTGGGGCGGCATGATGGACGTGGACGACTGCTCCGGCATGATCAACACCATCTACCGCTGCTTCGGCCTGAGCATCGGCCGCAACGGCGACTGGCAGGCCAAAATGAACATAGAGAAGATCGACATGCACGGCATGTGCTTGGAGGAGAAGCGGCTCATCCTGGATGAACTGCCCCTGGGCGCGAGCCTGTGCTTCGACGGCCATGAGATGATGTACCTGGGCAAGGTGGACGGCCAGTACTACGTGGTCAGCACCGTGAGCAGCATCGTCAGCCCCTATACCGGCAGCATCCTCCGGACCCGGGACGTGATGATCAACACCCTGGAGGTGAAGCGGGGCAGCGGCAAGACTTGGCTGGGGGCGCTGAACATGGTGTTCATGCCCTGTTACGCCAAGCTCGACGGCAAGAGCTACGACTTCCCCCGGACCCAGTGGTACCACGACGGGGTCACCTGGTGCATCTCCAATGGCGTCATGCCGGGCCTGGATATAGACGACATCTTCGGTATCGGCATGGACGCGGACAGGTCGGACCTGGCCTATGGGCTGTGGATGCTGGCCGGCGCGCCGGTGCCTGAGACGGCTCCCGAGCCTGAGACGGCCCCGGACGCCACCCCCGCGCCCACCCCGGAACCCACGCCGGAGCCCCCCTATCCCTTCACCGACGTGGCTGCCGACGACCCCGCCCGCATCGCCATCGCCTGGGCGGCGGAGCAGAGCCTCATGGCAGGGGAAAACGGCGCCTTTGACCCCAGCGGGACCGTAAGCGGCCAGGAGGCATATGAGGCGCTGGAGAAGCTGGCCGGGACTCAGAGCATCAGCTTGGACGGCACCGTGTCGGAGTATCTGGATGAGGACGCGGTGGCCCGGGAGGATATAGCCATGGCCTTCTACGGCTACGGGCAGATCCTTGACCAATCCCAGTCCGTGGGCTGAAAAATGAAGAAACAAGCGGTCCTGCCGGCGACGGTGGGGCCGCTTTTGTGAGATAGCCCAATAATAAAATGGCAAAAGGGGCGAATTTTGGGCTCGCTTTTTGGGTGTAATATGTTATAATCATAAAATGTGAAAAAGGCGGGACCGGCTGAGAGGGCGCGGTCCATGCCTCCCGGGCGGAGGGATATATCTCATGCAGAACAAAAAGACAAGGCTGTCGCTGCTCGTGGGCTCCACGGCGGTCATCATGATCGTGCTGCTGTTTCTGTGGGTGCTGAACCTGAACGAGAGCGGCAGCATCCAGCAGATGCTGCACCTGTGCATCTTCCTTTTGGGCGGCGCCGCCATCATCACGGTGGCCGTGTTCTTCCTGAAGGGCCCGGCCCTGAACGTGGACGGGAAGGTGGAGACCGGCAACATCCTGGCCATGATGGTCTCCGTGCTGGTGGTCATATTGCTGGCCTTCTCCTTCGCCTCCTACTCCCAGAAGGACCAGCAGATACGCTATGAGATGTACGGCGACATGCGCCAGATGATAAGCCGCCTGGAGTCCGCCGAGAGCAGCAGCGAGTACGCCGATATCCTGAACGAGACGGTGGAGAATAGCCCCAGCTGCGAGGGCGCCTATATCCTGGACGCCAACGGACGGGTGTACGCCTCCTCCGGGGCCATGCTCCTGGCGGGCAGGGAGGGGATGGAGGAATATGACTTTCCCTTCATCAATGACTCCAAGGTCGTCTTCTGGGTCAACGAGAGCTACCGCACCCACCAGATATTCGCCATCTGGCTGGAGCTTCTCACCACCCTGGTCATATCCATATTCTTCTCCGTGGAGATGGTGTGGGGCATGATCGGGCTGGTGACGCGAAAGAGCTCCGGTCACGACGGCCGGCCCGCCGCCCTCAATTTCGTGCGGCAGACCGCGTTTTTGTTCTACTTCGCCTCACGGCTGTCCGCGGCCTTCATCCCCATCATGGCCAAGAACCTGAATAGCTCCCTGTTCGGCATGGACGCCAACATGGCCGCGGGCCTGCCTCAGTCCGCCGAGACGCTCCTGACCTGCGTGGCCATCTTTGCCGCCACAGAGCTGCTGACCCGCAAGGGCTGGAAGCTGCCCTTCATGGCGGGCCTGGGCCTGGTGGCGCTGGGGACGCTTATGAGCGCCTTTGCGCCGGATCTGCTTATCTTTATCGCGGCCCGGGCCGTGGTGGGCCTGGGGTACGGCTTCTGCTGGATGACCCTCCGGAATCTGGCCCTCTTCGGCCAGAACGAGAAGGAGAAGACATGGGGCTTTTCCATGCTCAACGCCGGGCTCTACGCCGGCATGAACTGCGGCTCGGCCCTGGGCTCCATCCTGGCGGAGCGGTTCGGCTACCGCAACGTGTTCGTGATGGCCACGGTGCTGACCATCCTGTGCAGCCTGTTCATTATCCGCATGGAGAACGCCGTCCTGCCCAAGAGCGAGCAGGCCAAGGAGAAGAAGGAGCGCACCCCCCTCAAGATGCGGGACCGGCTGCAGGTTGTGTCCTTCGCCATATTCATGATCGCCCCCTCCTGCATCGTGGGGTCCTACACCAGCTACTATCTGCCCCTTTATTACGACAGCATCGGCCGGGGCGTGTCCGACGTGGGCCGCGCCCAGCTCATCTACGGCCTTCTCATCGTCTACGTGGGACCGTGGCTGTCGGCGAAGATCATCGACAAGTCTGAAAACCTCGTCTGGGCGAACATCGCCTACAACGTCATCTTCTCCGTGGGCCTGCTCACCGCGGGGCTTTTGGGCGGCGTCATCGCGTCGCTCATCGCGGTGGTGTTCCTGGGCGTGGCGGACAGCTTTGGCTTCGGCGTGCAGAACAACTATTTCCTGGCCCTGCCGGCGGTGGCGAACATGAACTCCGGCAAGAGCCTGTCCTACTTAAGCTTTTTGAAGAAGATCACCGAGATGCTGGGCCCCACCGCCTATTCCATGGCCATTCTGCTGGGCTATGAGCGGGGTCTCGTGGCCATGGGCGCGCTGTTCCTGGCGGCCATCGTGCTGTATGTGGTCACGGGGCTGCCCGGAAAGAAAAGGAGCGTGAGCGCGTGAAAGTTGCCATCGTATACGGCGGGACGTCCAGCGAGGCGCATGCCTCCACGAAAAACGCCAAGAGCATCGAGAGCGTCCTGCGGCAGAAGGGCTACGACGTGTGCATGCTGGAATACGGCCGGGACATGGTCCACACCCTGCGGCAGGAGAAAGCCGACATCGTCTACCTCTGCGTGCAGGGAAAATACCACGGCGACGGCACATTGCAGGCCATGCTGGACCACGAGGGCATCCCCTACACCGGCAGCCGCACCCACGCGGCCATGCTCATCAACGACAAGATCCTCTGCAAATTCCTCTTCGACCACTACGGCGTGCCCACGCCCCGGTGGACCATCCTGCGGAAAGAGGAGTACGAGCGGGGTGACTTCGATTATTCTGCTCTGGGCTATCCCTTCGTGGCGAAAGCGCCCAGCCAGGGCGGCAGCTTTGGCATCGAGCTCATCCGCACCCCGGAGGACCTGGACAAGATGGCACATGTGTTTGAGTTTGACGACCCCATCCTTTTGGAAGAGTTCATCGACGGCGGGTTTTACACCGTGGGGCTCTTTGAAAAAGACGGCGAGCTCGTCACCCTCAAGTGCGTGGAGGGGGTGGAGACCCTGTCCGGCGCGCGGGTACATAAGAAGAACGACCTGACGCTGTTCACCGGCGAATACGGCGTGGAGCCGCCGAAGCTGGACGAAAAGCTTTTACATGAGATGGAGCGGATAGCGGAGAAGGTATTTAAGATCACCGGCGCGAAGGATGTGGGCCGGGTGGACTTCATGGTGAGCCACGATAGTGGTAAGATATACACATTGGAGATCAACGCGGTGCCGGGCTTGAAACGGGAGAGCCTCATGCCCCGGGCGGCGGAGTATTCCGGCATAGCCTATGAGGAAATGGTGGAGGACATATTGCTGTCCGCGTGGAACAGCAGGGAGGGATAAAAGATGTTTAAAAACATGAAGATCGGCATCAAAATACTGCTGGTGGTCCTGGTCATGTCCCTGGGCACCCTGCTGGTGGTGTTCATCAACTCCTACCTCTCTATGGGGAACCTGACCGACGAGTTCCAGAAGACCAACATCACCCTGGGACTCACCGCCTCCGATGACAGCCAGGAGGCATTGCAGGCCCAGGCGGAGGAGTACCTGGGGCGCATCGCTCAGAAGCAGGCCCTTTACTCCAACGCCCAGCTGGTGGAGATCAGCCGCATGGTCACGTCCCTGGCGGACTACGTGGAGTATCTCTACAACAACGAGGACCAGTACGGCGGCCGGGAGCTGCCCCTGCCCGACGAGACCGTGGACGGGGAGGCCAGCTCCAAGTACATGCTGGCGCCGGGGGTGGTGAGGACCGCCGCCCTTTCCCGGGAAATAGAGCTTTTGTCCAACTGCGAGTCCATCTTCGGGCCCCTGCTGGAGGAGAACGACCTTCTGGACAACATCTACGCCGGCACCGTCAGCGGCATATCCTACCGGTATTCCCGTTCCAACTCCTACGACCCCACCTATGACCCCCGGGAGCGCGGCTGGTACAAGACGGCGTCGGAGCACCCGGGCAAGACCGTGTGGCTGGACACCTACCTTGACTCCTACGGCAACACCTGCATCACCGCCGCGAGGGCCTTCTGTGACGAGGACGGCATGGTCGTGGGCGTGGTGGCCTCGGACGTGAAGCTGCAGGCGCTGCTGGACGAGATCACCACCGCCAAGATCGGCGAGAGCGGCTATGCCTTCGTTATAGACAACAAGGGCACACTCATCGCCCACCCCCAGTACTTTGACGAGGGCTTTGATTCTGACCTGACCGCCCATGTGGGCCAGGACAGCCAGAGCGGCAACCTGGAGACCCTGGTGCAGGCCAACGCCGGCCTTGTGGGCCTCACCCTGGACGGGGTGGACAGCTACGTGGCCTGGCACTATCTGGGCCAGACGGGATGGAGGCTCTGCATCAGCGTGGATAAGGCGGAGGTCATCCGCCCCGCCGTGGAGACGAAGCAGACCATCGACGCCATGACCGACGAGGCCCAGGAGACCACCCAGAACACCCTGTCGGACATCATGAAGGGCTTCATCATCTTCTTCGCCGCCGTGGGCATCGTGGTGATCATCATCTCCTTCGCCGTGGCCGGCAGCATCACCCGGCCCATCCAGAAGCTGGCCCGGAACGTGGAGCGCATCGGCAAGGGCGAGCTGGACAAGAAGGTGGAGGTGGAGTCCACCGACGAGATCGGCAACCTGGCCGCCACCTTCAATGACATGCTGGACGACCTGAACGACCACATCCGGCAGCTCACCGACGTCACCGCCGAGAAGGAGCGTATCGGCGCGGAGCTGGACATTGCCACCCACATCCAGAGCTCCATGCTGCCCAGCATCTTCCCGGCTTTCCCGGAGCGGCCGGAGGTGGATATATACGCCACCATGAACCCCGCCAAGGAGGTGGGCGGCGACTTCTACGACTTTTTCATGGTGGACGACACCCACCTGGCCATCGTCATGGCGGACGTGTCCGGCAAGGGCGTACCCGCGGCGTTGTTCATGGTCATCAGCAAGACCCTCATCAAGGACCACACCACCTCGGGCCGGGACCTGGGCGAGGTGTTCATGGAGGTCAATAAGCTCTTATGCGAGGGCAACGGCGAGGAGATGTTCGTCACCGCCTTCGAGGGCGTGCTGGACCTGGAGACCGGCGTGCTCAACTTCGTCAACGCCGGCCATGAGACTCCTTTCATCCGGCGGGCGGGGAAGTACGTCCCCGAGAAGGTCCGGGCCGGGTTCGTTCTGGCGGGCATGGAGACCACCCGCTACCGCATGGGCAGTATGCAGCTGGAGCCGGGGGACGCCCTGTTCCAGTACACCGACGGCGTCACCGAGGCCACCAGCGCGCAAAAGGAGCTCTACGGCATGGAGCGGCTGGAGGCGGTGCTCAACAAGAACGCGGACGCCGCGCCCGACAAGCTGCTGCCGGCCGTCAAGGCGGACATTGACGCCTTTGTGGGCGACGCGCCCCAGTTCGACGACATCACTATGCTGTGTCTGGAGTTTAAAAAGATGATGAATGTATCTGAACCCAACGAGATGACCGTGGAGGCCACGCTGGAGAACATCCCCGCCGTGACGGAGTTCGTTGACAGGCATCTGGAGGCCCTGGACTGCCCCATCAAGGCCCAGACCCAGATAGACGTGGCCATCGACGAGCTGTTCAGCAACATCGCCCGGTACGCCTATGACCCCTCCGGCCCGGCCACCGTCCGGGTGGACGTGGACGAGGAGCCCCTGTCCGTGCGCGTCACCTTCATCGACCACGGCAAGCCCTATGATCCCCTGGCCAAGGCGGACCCGGACGTGACCCTGTCCGCGGAGGACCGGGATATAGGCGGTCTCGGCATTTTCATGGTGAAGAAGTCCATGGACGACGTGAAGTACGAGTACAAGGACGGCCAGAATATCCTCACCATCCGCAAGGACCTGTAAAATCAACGCAAAACATTGACCGGCTTGCCCATAACGGGCAAGCCGGTTTTCATGTGTGCCTGGTTATTCCGAAAAGCCGGTGTAGCGGGCCGTCACATCCCCCAGCCGGTACACGTCCAGCCAAGGCTGATAGGCGCTCTCGTTCTCCCGCAGGAAGGCCAGCATCTCCCGCCGGCGGGCGGCGGCCTCCTCCTCATCGCCCCGGGCGAGGCTCTCCAGCGCCCAGGCCAGGAGCCCGGTGTACCGGGCGTGGAAGCCCAGCCGGCCGGGGAAGGTATCCGGGGCGGCCTCGTGGCCCTGGGCGAAGCGCTCACACAGCGCCGCGGTTTCCGCCATCCGGACGGCCATGTCCGGGTCCGTGCGGGGGCCTTTGCCGTTCACATAGTCGCAGCGGCTCAAGTCTGACAGGGAGGAGAGGAACCCCAGCGCCTCCCGGGCGCTGTCGCCATAGGCGGCGTCGAAATACTCGCCGATGAGCTCCTCAATGTCCGCGTCAGCGTCCAGCAGGGCCCGGCCCATAACATAGTTGGGAAGATAATTGGGCATCCCGGCCCGCAGCTCCTGGCAGCTTATATAGCCGTTCAGGCCCATGGCCGCCAAGCGGCGGATATCCCCGTGGATGACCCGGGCGATGTGGACATAGCCCAAGTCTCCGTAGTGGGACCGGCCAAGGGGATAGTCGTAGACGAAGCTGTCCCCATTGAATACTTCCTGCCAGCCCCGGAGGAAGGCCATGTTTTCCCCCAGGTCCGCGGGGAGGGTGATGCGGTTGCGCCGGTAGGGGGGGATGGCCCGCCGGGGCGTATCCAGGTCGTATGACCGCTCGAAGGTCCGGCTGATGGGGGCGAACATGAGGGTGAAGCGCCCCGGGTTCGTAAGCCGCGCCTTTACCGGCGGCCATAAAAGCTCCTGATAGAGGAGGAACACGATCTTCGTGTCCAGGCCACGGTCCGTGAGGCGCTCATCGATGGCGTTCAGGAGGGCCACATACTGGTCCGTGGGCAGTTCCTTTTGGCAGGCAGGGCACTGGCAGACGTTGTTGTACTCATCCGCCAGCCACACGTGCAGGTAGTCCACGTCCCGGTGGGCGGCGGCATAATCCGCCACCGCGTCCGCGAAGCGGGCCACGGCCTCGGAGTTGGAAAGACACAGGTTGGTGTTGGTGGGCACGCCCTGATAAAGCCCCCGCACGCCGTCCACCAGGGCGGCGAGAGGGCGCTTATCCTCCGCCAGCGGCCTGGCGTCGGCGTCCCAGGTGAGGGCGTCATAGCCCAGCACCTGGCCGGTCCAGCCGTGGCCCACTTTGTGGAGCATCAGCCCCCGGCGGCGTATCTCCGCCTCCGCTTCGGCCATGACCGCCTCCGCTCCGAAGGGCTCGGGGGGCAGGGAGGGATTTCCCAAATGCCGGTACCAGCGGTCCAGAAAGACATAGGGGGTCTTGAACTGGAGGAAGAAGGCGTTGAAGCCCGCCTTGGGCAGCCAGTCGATGAAGGTAAGGATGTTCTCCCGGCTGTCCGCCCCCTCGATGCACACGCCCCGGTGGCGGTAAGCGGCGGTGCGCTCATAGCGAAGTTGGGGCAGGGCGTCCAATTGGGGGACCACCTCATTGTCCTTCCCGGGGGCCAGAAACCGGCAGCCCAAGGCGTGGAGGGCGTCGTATACCCCCAGCAGCACCGCCCTCTCCGAGGAGCCGGCGATGGTCCCACCGGCGGGGGACAGGTCCACCGAAAAGGCATCGTTCCCCGGCGCAGGCCGGGTGACGAGGGCGATGGATAGATTTGCGTCCGCTGGCAGCATCCGGACGAGATAATCGTGCAGCTCCGCCCCGGCAAAGGCCAAGGTGCCGCCGGGGCCATGGGTCACAGAAATGTTCATAGAGAGTCCTTCTTCGTCTGAAAAAAGACCCCGGGGAAGTCCCCGGGGTCCCTTTTGGATAATAGCATGTTTTGCGTCCCGGCGCAACCGGGAGCAGGGCCAAATCTTACTCGGCGATCTGGTCCAGGGCCTCCTGCATGACGTCGAACAGGACCCATTCGCCTACGTCCTCGGCAGCCTCTTCCTCGGTGATGTTGCCGCCGGCGATCATGTCGTTCTGCACGCCCTCATAGTAGCCCTTCATGGTGCCGTCGGCCAGGGCGGCCTCTATGTCGGCGATGTTGAACCAGTGGGCGTCGCCCCACTGCAGGAGGTTGATCTCCTTGTCGGTAGCGGTCTGCTCGGCGCACCACTGGGCGACCTCATCGGCATGGTCGGGATCCGCGCCGTAATCCATGGCCTTGAACAGGGCCCGGCTGAAGCGGACCAGAGTTTCGTGGTTCTCCTCCGCGTAAGCGGGCAGGCAGATCCAGCTGGACATGTTGGTGGAGCCGTCGGCGAACTCGATCTCATAGGAGCCCTCGCTCTGCTCCAGGCACATGGTGGTGTAGGGGTTCCAGGTCACGGCCACGTCGATGTCGCCGGAGATCATGGCGGGCACGATGTAGCCGGGATCCAGGGCGTTCAGGGTCACGTCGTCACGGGTCAGGCCCGCCACATTCAGGGCGTTGTCCAGGGTGGTCTCGGAGGAGGAGCCGGCGCTGTAGCCGATCTTCTTCCCGGCCAGGTCTTCCACGGTCTCGATGCCGGACTCGGCGGAGCAGACCAGCTTGTCGGTGGTGTGCACGGAGCTGGGGGCAAAGATGATGGCGTTGCCCAGGATGCACAGCCGGTGGGCGCCCTTGCCGATGTAGGCCAGGTCGATGGAGCCGCCCTCCATGGCCGCGATCTCAGAGGGGCCGTCGCCGAACTCGGTCAGCTCCACGGTGATGCCCTCGTCCTCAAAGAAGCCGCCGTTGATGCCGGTCATGACCGCCCACAGGGAGGCATAGTTGGCCATGTAGCCGACACGCAGGGTGATGGGCTCCTCCTCAGCGGCGAAAGCCACGGCGCCCAGACTCAGGACCATGGCCAGGGCCAGGATGATAGCGAGAAACTTTTTCATTGTGATCCTCCTAAAAATAATGATTACCTTATGTTTTCCGGCCTCGCCGGTCAGGTACGGTTTACTTGCGGACCTCCAGGTATTCCTGGTAGACCTCGTTCCAGACCTCGGTCTTCAGCTCCAGGAAGCGGGGGTCGTTCTTGGTGGCCTGGTCCCGGGGGTAGGGGATGTCCACGTCCACGATGCGCTTGATGCGCCCGGGCCGGGCGGACATGATGACCACCCGCTGGGCCAGCAGTATGGCTTCGTCCACGTCGTGGGTGATGAAGAAGCAGGTCTTCTGCTCCTCCTCCCAGGTCTTCAAAAGCTCCGTCTGCAGCTGGGCGCGGGTCTGGGCGTCCAGGGCGCCGAAGGGCTCATCCATCAGCAGCACCTCCGGGTTGTTGGCATAGGCCCGGGCGATGGCCACACGCTGCTTCATGCCGCCGGACAGCTCCTTGGGGTAGGAGTTTTCAAAGCCCTCCAGACCCACCAGCTTTATGTACTTGCGGGCGATGGCCTCGCACTCCGCCTTGGGCAGGCGCTTCATCTGGGGGCCGAACATGACGTTTTTCAGCACCGTCTGCCAGGGGAACAGGGCGTACTGCTGGAACACCACGCCCCGCTCCACGCCCACGTCGGTGATGGGCTTGCCGTCCAGGTAGCAGGTGCCGCTGGTGGCGTCATGGAGGCCGGCGATGATGTTCAGGAGCGTGCTCTTTCCGCAGCCGGAGGGACCCACCACGCAGACGAACTCGTTTTCCATGATGTCTAGGTCCACGCCGTTCAGGGCCACGGTGGTGCCGTGTTCGCCCTTGTATTCCTTATAGACGTTTTCGATGTGGAGCTTTACTGGTCTCGTTTCTCCTGCCATGAGGTGAGCCTCCTTTCGATGAAGTTGACGAGCATGTTCAGAAGCATGCCGATGATGCCGATGATGATGATGTACATGAGCATGGGCGCCGACTCAAAGGTGCCGGACAGGGCCCGGATGCGCATGCCGAGGCCCGCCTGGGCGCCGGTGGATTCGGCGGCCAGCAGGGTGGTGAGCCCTGCGCCCAGGCCCAGCCGCACGGCGGTGATGATGAAGGGCACCGTGGCGGGCAGGGTGATGCGGAAGAAGATGTCCATGTCCTTGGCCCCCAGCACCCTGGCCGCCTTCACCAGGGTGGTATCGATGTTGGCGATGCCGCCGTAGATGGTGACGCACATGGTCATGAAGGTGCAGATCCAGATGAGGATGATGGCGGGAGTCTTGCCCACGCCCACCATGATGACGATCAGGGGCGCATAGGCCAGGGCGGGGATGTTCCGGATGAAGTTGATCCAGGGCATGATGATCTTCTGCACCGGGGTGTACCAGGCCATCAAAAACGCCATGGGGATGGCGGTGACGAAGCCCAGGCCGAAGCCGGCGGCCACGCAGATCATGCTGGAGCAGAAGTCCTTCCACAGCACCTTCCGCTCAAAGGCCATCTTGGGGAAGGATTCGACAAAGGTCTTCTGGATGAAGGGGAAGCTCCGGCCGGTGGCCTTTCCCAGGCTCAGGAGGTACCACACGCCGATGGCCACCACCAGGGAAATGAGAAGCCAGACCTTATTGCTCAGGGGCTTCCGCTTGATCTTCTCGGGCTTTTTCTCGTTCAAGCGCCATCACTCTTTTCTCCTATAGATTCATCCCACAGCAGCCCCGCCGCGGGACGTTGTATACACCAGCATAGTACCATAAATATACCATAGACGCAAGAGATAAATGCCCTGATTTTTGTGAAAACTGCAATAATCGCGAAATCTTTACCGAAATAAAGCACAAAAACATCAAAATTTGGAACAGCCTTTTGGACTTTCTTGACAAAGAAGAGGGGCCTTGCTAGAATTGAGAAAAAACGCGGAAAGGAGCCGCTTATGGACTACTATGCTATCCCCCCCCAGGAGCTGGGGAAAGACGCGAAGATACCCGTGTGCCCCCTGGGGGACTCGGGAGAGGTATTTTATGAGCTGGCCTCACAGATGACGGAGGCCATCCGGGCCAATAACGCCGCTGGGAAAAAGACCGTGTTCATCTGCCCGGTGGGGCCGGTGGGCCAGTACCCGGTGTTCGTGCGCCTGGTGAACCGGGACAGGCTGAGCCTTAAAAACTGCTGGTTCATCAACATGGACGAGTATCTGAACGACGACGGGACCTATATCGACGAGGCGAGCCCTCTGTCTTTCCGAGGGTTTATGGCCCGGAACGTGTACGGGAGGATAGACCCGGACCTTCTCATGGGCCCGGAGCAGCGGGTGTTCCCCGACCCGGCGGACCCGGGGAAGGTGGACAGGCTCATTGAGGAGCTGGGCGGCGTGGATATCTGCTTCGGCGGCATCGGCATCAACGGCCATCTGGCCTTCAACGAGGCCCGGGAGGACATAACGGCGGAGGAATTCGCAGGGCTGGGCACGAGGATCCTCACCCTGAACCCGGAGACCCGGGCCGCCAACGCCATCGGCGACCGGGGCGGGGCCATCGACGCCATGCCCAAGATGGCCGTCACCATCGGCATAAAGCAAATACTCTCCGCCAAAAAGGTGCGCCTGGGTGTGTTTCGGGACTGGCACCGGGCGGTGGTGCGCCAGGCGGCCTACGGGCCCGTGACGGCCCATTTCCCGGCGAGTTTGCTGCAAAACCACCCCGACGCGGTGATCTACACCAACGCCCTGGCCGCGGGCCGGCCCTTCTAAGATGGAGGCGGTATTATTTCAAAACGGCCGGGTCTATACCGGCGGCCGGTTCGTCCGGCGGGACGTACTGGCGCTGGACGGGACCATAGCGCACTGGGGCGCGCCTGTGCCGCCGGGGTGCAGGACCTTGGACTTGGCTGGGCGGATGCTGGCGCCCGGCTTCATCGACATCCACACCCATGGAGGCGGCGGGGTGGACGTGAACGCCGCGGATGACGAGGGCTTTGCCCAAATATCCCGGTTCTTCGCCGCCCAGGGCACCACCGGGTGGCTGTGCAGCATTTTGACGGACACGGAGGAGCAGACCCTCCGGGCCATCGGATACGCCCGGGCCGCTATGGAGGGGTCTGCCGTGGGCGCGCGGCTCTTGGGCATCCATTTGGAGGGGCCGTTCCTGGCAAAGGAGTATAAGGGCGCCATGCCCGAGAGCCTTCTCAGGACGGGGGACGCGGCGCTCTTCCGCCGGTATCAGCAGGCCGCAGGCGGCGCGGTGCGGTATATGACCGTGGCGCCGGAGGTGCCCGGCGTGGTGGATATGATACGGGAGATAGCGGGCGAGGTGACTGTGGCCATCGGCCACTCCGGCGCGGACTATGACACGGCCATTGCCGCCATCGACGCGGGGGCCAGGGCCGCCACCCACACCTTCAACGCCATGGGCCTTTTCCACCAGCACCGGCCCGCCATCATGGGCGCGGTGCTGGAGCGGGACGTGGTCTGCGAGGCCATATGCGACGGCCGGCACCTGCACCCCGGCACGGTGCGGATGCTCCTGGCCTGCAAGGGCTGGGATAAAGTCGCGGCCATCACCGACTCCATCCAGGCCGCCGGCCTGCCCGACGGGCAGTATAAGCTGGGCGTGAATGACGTGGTGGTCCGGGAGGGCGACGCGGTGCTGGCGGACACGGGCGTGCGGGCCGGGTCCACGCTGACCACCGGTCAGGCGCTCCGGAACCTCGTCCGTTTCACGGGCCAGGGCCCGGAGAAAGTCCTGCCCCTGCTGACGGAAAACCCTTCCCGGCTCATTGGCCTTAAAGGCAAGGGCGCCATCGCCCCGGGCATGGACGCCGACATGGTGGTGCTGGACGAGGAGCTGAACGTGTGTGCCACCTATGTGGGCGGCACATGCGTATTCGAGGCGTAAGAAGCACACAGAAGAAGGCCTCCCCGATGGACGGGGAGGCCTTTTGCTGTGCGTTTGTCACTCTTTCATGCACAGATGGACCGCCGCGGTGGTGAAGGTCCGGGGCAGGGCCAGAATGTTGGGCTCGGGGCCCACGTATTTCTTCATAGCGTCCGCCAGGGCCTCCTCCACGGTGGCCCGGGTCTTCAGGCCCATGCTCCGGGCGATGCCCGGCTCCCGGGCGCCCACGATGTAGATGGCGCTGGTGTGCTCCTCGGCCAGGTGGCCGCAGCTCATCATGGAAAAGCCGTGGAAGGGGTGGAAGGCGTTGGCGAAGCGGTACTTGTCCGTGTACTCCTTCCGGGTGGCGAAGTACTCCCCGTACCGGTCCATGTCCGGCAGGATGTTCATGCCGTCGTGCTGGAACATTTCATACAGCTCCCGCAGGTAGGGCCAGCGCTCGTCGTGGAACCACCCGTCGCATATGCTGGGCACGATGAACACGCAATGATCCGCCATCACCCGCTTGTGGCGGATGACCTGGGCGGAGAGGGCCTGCATCATCTGGATGGGGTTGGTGCCCATGCCGGCGCCGTAGTGGAAGTTGGTGGGCATGCCGAACACCAGCACGTCATATTTCTTTTCCGCCCAGTGGACATAGGTGCGCTTGTCCGCGGTGGCCCAGGCGATGGGCTGCATCTCCTTCGCCCAGCCGGAGTTTATCTCGATCTGCCGGCTCTTGGTGTCCAGCACCGCGTCGCAGCAGAAGAACCTGTGGCCCATCTTCTCTTCCATGAGCATGCCCTGCTCGTCGAACTTGGAGCGCATGACGCTGTGGGTGGAGACGGGCACGAAGTCGGGCTGGTGCATCACCCGGGGCACGTGGTGCCCGGCGATGGAGCGCCAGTGGGTGATGCCGGTGGCGCAGTGCTTGTAGCCGCCGGAGTAGCCCCCGTAGGGGTTGCCCTGGGTGTGGCCGATGAGGATGGGCACGTCCGCGTCGAAGACGTACTTGTTCATGATCACGTGGTCGCCGGAGGCGGTATAACCCAGGTCCACCAGGTGGTCGTAGTCCTCGCCGTCGTGGCTGGTGATCTGCCCGGTGGGATAGAACTCGCCGAAGAGCTCATCGCCCAGGATGGTGCGCATCTCACCCACCGTGGCCCGGGGGTGCAGGCCGTTGGAAAACAGGAGCAATATGTCCTTTTTCTCCACGCCCACGGCGTACAGCTCGTCCAGGCACGCCCGGATGGCCACCTTCCGGTGGCTGGTGGGCTGGTTGCCGCCCTTGACGATGTCAGGGATGACGAATACCACCTTGTTTCCGGCTTTGGCGATGTCCCGGAGGGCGGGCATGCCGATGGGGTGGCGGATGGAGTCCAACGTGGCGGCGTAGAGGCTGTCCCAATCCTGGGGCAGGCAGGGGGGATCGGGGACGGTCTCGCCGGGGATAAAAACGTCGGTGGTGTCGGGAAGCTCGGCGCTCATAAGGCCGTTTCCGTATTCAAAGTCCAGTTTCATATGTCACTCTCCCAGATAAAGGCGGATGATCTCCAAGTACTGCTCGGGGTAGAACCCGATCTGGCCGGTGAACTGCGTCAGGGCGATGAGGCCGCCGTCGATCTCGCCGATGGAGGCCAGCATGGCGGCGTTGTCCGCCTTGAGCCCGCCGCCGTAGACCACGTCCAAGCCCCCGGTGCGCTCCTTCACGAACCGGGCTATCTTCTGGATATAGGGCCCGTCCGCCGGGGTCTTCCCCGGGCCGATGGACCACACGGGCTCGTAGCCGATGACCACATGGGCTTTGTCCACGCCCGCCAGGCCCACGTCCAGCTGTCGGCCCAGGACCTCCTGCCAATTTGGCTGCTCCTCGCTTGTCTCGCCGATGCAGTATAGCACGTCCAGCCTCTGGGCCAGGGCGCATTTGATCTCCTGATTCAGGAGCCTGTCCACGGCGGCCATATCAGAGCTCCCGCCCTCGGCCAGCACGCCTTTTTTGTCGTTTCGCTCCTCGCAGTGGCCGATGAGGGCGGCGGCGCAGCCCATGGCCTTCACGATGGAGGCGGGCCGGTTGGTAGTGAAGGCGCCGAAGCTGCCGCCCACAGCGGTATCCATGCGGTACACGCCTTGGCTGCCCAGCTTCACGGGGCTGTCCGCCGTGCGGGCCGCGGCGGCGGAGAGCAGATGGGCCTCCGGCAGGAACTGGACGAACTCCACCTTCGCGGGGTCATACTTTTTCAGGGCCTCCTGGGTGCCATTCACCACGGCGGCGCCCCAGTCCTTCACCGGGGCCAGCCGGTTCACGCCGCCGTATTCCGGCGGCACGTCAAAGCGCTTAAGGTTGAGATAGATGTGTTTCATAAAGTCTCACTTTCTCAGTATGGCGTACTGGGGCAGGTCCCCGCCGATGAGGGGCAGGGCGTAGTCGAAAAACGCCTCAGAGATGGCGTTGCCGTTCTCGATCCACTCCAGGGGGAACTTCTTCTCCGCGTTGGCCACTTCCGCCAGGGGCACGAAGTCCATGCCGCTCTGGTAGCTGGGCTCCCGGATGGCCTGGATGGAGACCATCAGGCCGCTCTTCCCGGCCAGGGCCGCTTTCACCGCCGCCCAGCCCACGGCATACGCCTCCTCCCGGTCTACCTGGGAGACGTAGGGGATGGAGGCCCGGCCCAGCAGGCCGGGCTTCTCCGCCCGGGCCTTCAGGCCCAGTTTCCGGATGATGGCGTCGGCCACGTGCTGGGCGGTGCCGCCGGGGACCGTGTGGCCGAAGCCGTCCACGATGCCCGTGTCGGCGAGGGGTTTCCCGTCAAGGCCGCATATGCCCTCGCTCACCGTCACCAGCAGGCCCTGGCCCTTTGCGTAGGCTGCCTCAATGTCCGCCAGCATCTTATCCTCGTCCACGGGAAGCTCGGGCAGGTAGGTCAGCACTTGGCAGTTGGTGAGCCGGGACGCCAGGGCGCTGGCCGCGGTGACCCAGCCGGCGTTGCGGCCCATGAGCTCCAGCACCACCACATGGATGGGCAGGGAGGAGGCGTCCAGCGCCAGCTCCGAGGCGCTCAGCGCCGCGTACCGGGCGGCGGAGCCGAAGCCGGGGCAGTGGTCCGTCAGGACCAGGTCGTTGTCCATGGTCTTGGGGATGCCGATGACCCGCAGGTCCAGGCCCTCCCGCTTGGCCAGCTCGTCGATCTTGTGGCAGGTGTCCATGGAGTCGTTGCCGCCGTTATAGAAGAAAGCGCCGATGTCGAACCGCTTTAGCGTTTCCAGCACGGCGGGGTAGTCCGCGTCGGTGAGTTTCCGGCGGCAGGAGCCGATGGCGGAGGCGGGGGTGTCGCCCAGGCGGGCGACGACGGCGGGGACGACGCTGGTGAGGTCCATGAGGTCGTCTTTGAGGATGCCCTCCGCGCCGAAGCGGGCGGCGTAGATCTTGTCCACCTTGCCCGAGTCCCGGGCCGCCTCGATGACGCCCTGCAGGGAGCGGTTGATGACGGCGGTGGGGCCGCCGCCGTGGGCCACCAGGATATTCATGCCCATGGTCATATCCCCTTCTTGCGGTAGTATTCCGCCATCTCGTCCAATGTCACGGGCTTGATGAGCGGGGCCTTGCCCACACTGTCAAACTCCACGATGAGGGTGCCCACGACCTCCTTCACGCCCCGCTCGATGCAGTCCACGATACGGGCCACGTCCCCGTCAGGCACATTGCCGTACATGACCGTGTCCATGATGGGCGGGAAAAACACCCGGGGGTCGAAGGCGGAGGGATTGGCCTGCAAAAGGGCGTAGATGCCGCCTATGGAGGCGCTGTCCCGGAGCTTGGGCTCGTCCCGGAAGAGCTCCCGGAGGTTTCTCGTCACGGCCAGGCGTATATCCGTGTCCACGTTGATCTTGCGGATGCCCAGCTTGGAGACCTCTTTCAATTGCTCCTTCTTGATGCCGTAGGCGTCGTGGATGTCGCCGCCCAGGGCGTTGATCTCGGAGACGATGTACTGGGGCACGGTGGAGGAGCCGTGGCTCACCAGGGTGCCCTCGATGCCGGCGTGCATCATGCACTCCTTGGTGGCGATGGCGATCTCCTTGCGGATGACCGTGTCCTTGCCCTTGTTGGCGCCGTGCTTGGTGCCGTAGCTGATGGCCAGGGCGTCCACGCCGGTTTTGCGGAAGAACTCCACCGCGTCCAGGGGGTTGGTGTAGGTGCTGTTGGCGGCGAACACATGGTCCTCCACCCCCGCCAGCACGCCCAGCTCGCCCTCCACAGTCACGCCCCGCTCATGGGCGTACTTGACCACCTCGCGGGTCAGCTCCACGTTCTCGTCAAAGGGCAGGGAGGAGCCGTCGATCATCACGGAGGTGTAGCCCCCGGCGATGGCCGCCTCGCAGGCCTCGAAGCTCTTGCCGTGGTCCAGGTGCAGGGCCACGGGGATGGGGCTGTGTTCGGCGTACTTCTTCACGGCGCCCGCGATGTTCAGAGCGCCCTTTTTCTTGTCCTCCAGGGTGCCGTTTTGAAAGTCCGTCCGGCCGCCCATAAAGGCGTTGGCCAGGTCCGCCCCCTGCAATATGGCGGCGGAGCGGAACATCTCGTGGACTTCAATAACGGCCTTGGCCTGGCAGACGGCGTTGACGTTGAAGGCGCCCTGGGCGTAGTTATAGGTCTCGGTGGCGTCCAGAATGGCTTTCATGGGGACCAGTGGCATGGCGTTACCTCCTTGGTAAAGCGCTGACGCGCATTTTTTGTTAGATTTGTATAAACATCATACCTGTACGCCCTGTAAAAGTCAACCCTTTGACGATTGATTATATCTTTAGCTGGCAAGTAAATGATCCTTGATTTTCCGGATGATCGAGTTGCGGATCTGAATTAGTGCCGAGTGATTCTCACTTAGCTCTGTATAGAACTCAGCTTTTTCAGTATCACCGCTCACTGTCCCTTCAAACAAACCGTCCATGATCCGGGATGAAAGGCGTTCCGCCACCGCAGCCTCATATGCGCCGGCACTGCTGTTTTGCACATTCGACTGTAGGTATTTATCGCTGCTTAGATCGGTGATTATTCCTCCTATCTCCTCATTGGCATATGCATAGCGAAGATTAAACTTTTCAATAATCTCATCAATTACTGACATGGTTCTGTCTGCAGCGGCAACATCCGTCGAGATCCCATCAAACGCTTGATCTTTTGCTGAGAGGGTAATCGAGAGCTCATCCTGGGATAACTTCGTTGAATACTCAATTAACTCGACAAGCTCAGAGACATCGATATCCGGGGTTACCTCTCTTTCATAAAGCACATTATAGAGAACATTGAAAACAAGGGCCAATTGCTCCATGTCCGGATTCCATACATTGTACACAGCTGAGATATAGTAGAACAGTTTTCCAAACTTTTTCAGTTCAAGAGCGAAAGCGCTGCGTCTCTCTGCCGACATAGCATGATAATTACGCGCAATGCCGGCAAGAATTGAGGTCAATTCACCGCTGTTTTCTTCTTCGGAGGAAATCAGCTTATAAATCTTCTGTGCATCCAAAAGTGTGACAATGCAATAATCCAGAATGTGATCCCGCTTTGCGAAGAGGATATTTGGATCGGTCTCGTTCTCAGTGGGCAGATACAGTTCGCCGCCGTAATACTCTGTGAAGAAATCCTGAATCGTCTCCGGATTGTTAACAAAGTCCATCACAAAGGTGCGCTTATTGCGAGCAGTACGATTCAAGCGGGAAATCGTTTGCACTGCCTTGACGCTGCTGTTCAGCTTTTTGTCGATATACATCGCACAAAGGGCGTCTTCATCAAAGCCGGTCTGCAGCTTGTCAGCGACGATTATAATCCGGCAGTTGTCATTCTTATGAATGATCGACTTGATATCATAGGGTACGCCGTGTTCAAGATGATCCCGGTTCATCTGTTCTTCGGTGAACTTTATCCCGTTAAGCTCAATCGTTCCGGTAAAGGCAACGCACGAGAAAAAAGCGCAGCCATGTTTCTTCAGATACTCATCTACCGCCAGCTTATAGCAGACGGCATGTTTGCGGGATGGCGTGATGATCATGGCCTTCGCTCTGCCATCAAGCCAGGTTTGCCGCCGTTTGATGAAGTCGCTGAGTATTATTTCTGTCTTGGTCTGGATCACCTCATCGGAGGTCGTCACATAGTTTAGGATCGCCGCCTGCGCTTTGGCGCTGTCGTATTCGGTGCTGTCCTCTTTTTTCTTTTCAATGCGATAGAAGTCCCTGTACGAGGTATAGCAAAGAAGCGGGTTGAGAATGAAATGCTCTTCAATAGCCTGTTTCATGGAATACTTATCAAAATATGTTTTTCCGATCTCCGTGCGCGTACCGAAGAGCTCCATGGTCTCTTTTTTCGGCGTTGCAGTAAAAGCAAAATAGCTGACATTCCGAGTGCTCCGGATCGTCGCCCCGTCACGGATCAGCTGATTCTGCCCATCTTCCAGATCTTCGTATACATCGTCCAGTTCCACAGACTCCTTCAGGGATTTGCCGGTCAAAGTCTCTGAGGCCTTGGACATTGACTTCCCCGCGGTCGAGGAATGCGCCTCATCAATAATGATCGCGTAATTCCGATTCTCATTCCGTCTGATCTCATTGAGGATCGGGTGGAATTTCTGCAGAGTGGTGACGATGATGTATCCGCCGTCATTCAGCTTTTTCAACAGATCCTTGGATGTTGTATCAATGTGCTGCGCGACGCCTTTCTTTCCGTCGACATTCATCAGTTCAGCGCCAAGCTGCCCGTCGATCACCGTGCGGTCGCTGATGACGATCACAGTGTTGATGTCCGGATGGTTGATCAGCCGCTTGGCGAGCCAGGCGATGGTTTTCGTCTTGCCGCTCCCGGCGCTGTGCCAGATCAGATAGCGCCCGCCGATGCCGTTTTTCTGCACATCCTGCTCACAGCGAAGGACAGCCCGGAGTTGATGGAAGCGCGGGAAAATCATGGTTCCCTCATCATCGATGAACATGAATTCCCGGATAATGCGCAATAGCATGTCTTTTTGGAGGATGCTTTCCCAGACGTAGCAGGAGCTATGCTTGCCCTGGATGACGGGATTACCCGCTCCCTCATCCTCTGACCCACGGTTGAAGGGGAGAAATTTAGTTTCTTTTCGGTCCAGACGAGTGGTAAGGAAAGCGGTAAACTCATCCAGCGTAAAGTAAACGAGGGTACGGCGATTGAAGGAGAAAATCAATTCCTCTGGATTGCGCGTTGTCTGAAACTGCTTTGTGCCCTCAAAGACTGCTTTCTGCCCTGCTGTTTGCTTTTTCAGCTCGATCATCACAAGGGGGATGCCGTTTAAAAACAGCGCCAGATCTACCCGATAGGGCTCCGGCTTATCCTCAAAACTGAACTCTTTCCGAATCGAAAACACATTTTTCTCATAAAGCTCAAGCCCTTTGGACATGGTATTCATCCCTGACTTAAAAAAGGCGAGGCTGAATTTCGTGCCGCTGGCATAATCCTCTACCCATTCGCTCAGAGAGGTCAGCAGGCCGCGGTTTTCGATTTTCTGGCACAGCAGCTCCACATAGCGCTCCTGATAGCGGGAGCCGTATGTCGCTTTGAAGCGCTCAAGCTCTTCCGCTTGGGTGGCTTCCAGGAACGTAAACAGCTTGCCGACGTCCAGAGCATGCTTGTAGTCGTAGTCTTCCTTCTGCCCGGCCACATAGCCATGAGAGAGGAAATAGTCGTAGATCTCGTCCCGGAATGGGTTTTCCCGTAAATCTTTTTCCGCCATGATGATTCCTCCTTTACCTATCGGGGTCTGCACCCTCAGCGGCGTGGAATTGAGAATAGTTTATTTCTATCTTTCCGGTCACTGCCTCGCAGATCAGGCTCTGACGGTATTCTTTTAGCAGTTTGATCGTGTTCTCGTTCTGCTTTATGATTTGATCAAGAGAAGAACACTTTGAATCGAGCGTTTCAACGATACAGTTTTGCTCTTCAAGCGGTGGTATAGCAACTGGAAAGTACAAAAACCAGTTCATTTCGATACTTTCAACAGTTGCGCCTATTTTTTGATAGAGAGTAACGATGGTGTCGTTCATTCCCTGCATGTAATAGAGCAAAAAAGCCGGGTTGACCTCATGGGTCAAAGCAAGTGCCCGGAGGTCCTGGTTGATCGTAACAGGAACTGTGGCTACCGCAACCGGGAAAGTATGGCGCAGGATGCCGGATCGGACGCAAAAGATCAGCGTTCCCGGCTCAAACAGCGTAAGTCCGCATTCATCAACGGCTGCTTGTGTAATGTGGTCTTCTGAGTCCCGGAGATAATCCGTTTTCATATCCTTCGATGATACCCAGGGAATATTGCCGCCCCAATAATCAGAATTATCTTTTGAGGGTGTGGAGCCGGTCGCCGGCGTCCCCAAACGTTTCAGCACGACGATTTCCCACCCCCCCGGAATTTCCCCGATCCACTCAATACCGCTGTCTTTCATGGGTACCGTGGGATCGAGGCCTTTGGTGACCGCCTCATAGATGATACTCTTCCGCCGCTCTTTCAAAAGTGCGTTTGTTTTTTCTTTCGCCGCGATCAGGGCATCGATACCGGCGCATTTTTCATCAAGGTAGGAAGAGATCGCTCTCTGGGTGAGATAGTCGGGATATGGCAGCTTGAAGTTCGCAAATGTGTCTGCCGAGATCTCTTTAAAGGTCGTGCCCGATCCGAACAGGTCAAACTGCTCGCTGTAAATGCTCATGGCATAGTAATAATACTTTACATCGACGCCATCTTTTGGGATACAGGACAAACAGCCCTGATTCGTGCAGAGCGGGTTCCTGTTGATCGCGACGAGCCCTACGGGGGCGCGTTTGGAAAAGATGATGCTGCCTTCCGGGATCAGGCTGGTGGCACAGGACTCCATGCCCTTCCGGGTGATGCTTTTGTGGCCTGCCGAGACATATGCCTCCTCTGTTGTGTAGTCGGCAGGGGTGATCCACGGAATGTCTCCATCCCAATAATCAGCCTCACCGCTCTTCGGCGTAGCTCCGGCGATTATGTCAAAGCTGGTCTTGATCCTGCGCATCTCCCAGCTTTGTGGGATCTCCCCGATCCACTCGATCCCGCTGTCCTTCATGGTTCTCATTTCAGCACCGCCTTCAGGGCCTGCTGCAGTTCTTCCTCATGGGCAATGATCTCTTCGAGGATATCCCTGCTCCTGCGGGGAGGAGTGTACTTGTAAAAGTAACGAGTGAAAGGGATCTCATAGCCGATCTTATCCTTGCTGCGGTCGGGAAAAGCGTCGGGCACATAGGGCAGGACCTCTGACCGGATGTAGGCGTCCACATTCTGCTTGAGGGGGATGATCTCCGTATCACGCCGCTTGGGATCCACCTGCACTGCACCGCGTTTGATGAGCTTATTGCCTTTCTCATCGTACTGCGGACACTCCATCGTTACCTTGGTATAGCCGAAATCATCTGCGTCAAAGAGCTGGCTGATCTCAGAGGGGGCAAAGGCCGTGTACTCCGTCACGATCCTGCGGCGGTTTGTGTCGTCAATGAACTTACGCTTGTTGCCGAGAGATTTCGGCGTCTGCGGCACATAGAGCGCCGTTGCATCGATGAGCTGGATCTTGTGATTGCGGCGGGGGTTAGGAGTCTTTGAGAGTATCCAGATATAGGTGTAGATGCCGGTGTTGTAGAACATCTGGTCCGGCAGGGCGATGATCGCCTCCAGCAAATGGTTTTCCAGCACATAGCGGCGGATCTCGCTCTCGCCGCTGCCGGCGTCCCCGGAAAAGAGCGGCGAGCCGTTCAGGATGATGGCTACGCGGGCGTCATCCTCGGCCTTTGCCAACAGATTCTGCAGGAACAGCAGCTGACCGTCGCTGACCCGGGGTGTTCCAGCTACGAAGCGGTTGTTGGGCTGCTTAAGTTCTTTTTCCACGGCACTCTTTTCTGTTTTCCACTCCACACCAAAGGGAGGATTGGTGATCAGCAGATCGAACTTTTCACCGGGGAACTGGTCCTCCGTCAGCGTATTGCCCTCCCGGATATAGGAGGGATCATCGCCCAGCATCAGCATTTCCGCCTGGCAGACCGCATAAGCCTCCGGGTTGTTGTCCTGGCCGTAGAGCCGGATGTTCTCAGCGCGAATGTTGAAACCTTCTTCTGGATCGGTCAGCATCCGTTTTGCCGTAGTCAGCATACCGCCGGTGCCGCAGCAGCCGTCGTAGATGCGGATGATCTTGCCCTCTTTTTTTAAACTGTCCACGTTCTCGCTGAGCATCAGGTCGATGCACAGTTCAATGACTTCACGGGGCGTGTAGTGATCGCCGGCTTCAGCATTGGCCTTGTAGGTACGGATGATTTCTTCAAAAATATAGCCCATGGCCATGGGACTTGTGGTGGCGGGGTGGAAGTCCACCTCCGAAAAAGCCTTGACGACCTCGAAGAGGATACCCTTTTTGATCATGAACTCCGCTTCTTCACGGAATTTCAGGCTCTGCAGAATACGCTGAATGCTGGGAGAGTAGGCTGCAATAAACTCCAAAAAGTTAGAATTCAGATTGTCGCTGTCACCTGACAATTGTTCAAGCGACACACATTTTGCATTATAGAACGGCACGCCGCACTGACGCTTGACCATTTCCTCCAGTTTTTCGGGGGTCATTCCTTTGACTTTGGAAGCAGCCTGCAGGATTTTACCAATGGCGGGATTTTTGTCAGCCAATATGCAGTCAAAACGACGAATGATTGCCATAGGGATAATAACGCTTCCGTATTTTTCCGGAGTATACGGGCCGCGGGTCTTGTTTGCAATGCTTTTTACAAGGTTGACCTTGCTGTTTACATCCACTGTCAGCGTACTGTTATTCATTGTTCTTCCTCACTGTCGTAATCAAACAATTCCAATAGTTTGATGTTCTTATAGATATTGTCACGCCCGATGCGCTCCTTGCTCAACAGTCCCTGATCAACGAATTGATCGAGATAGGCGGCGGCTGTTTGCCGGTGGATGCCAAGATCCACGAGGTCCGCGACCCGGACATAAACCTTTTTGAAGATAACATTTACTGTGTTTTTCAGCGGTTCAATCTGGCCTTTCAGCGTGGTGAGGTATTTCTCGCTGGAGTATTGAGTCAAAAGGGACTGAATGCTCTCGACGATCTTCAATGTTTGTTCTGCCGTTTCTTTGAAAGAACGGAGCATAAATTCTATAATTGGTTCATACCGCTCCGTTTCCTTGGATATTCGCAGCAAATCGTAATACTGGTTTTTGTTCCGGATGATGTAAGAACTTGCGTAAAGGATGGGCGCATCCAGAAAGCCCTTGTGACAGAGAAACAGGATGTTTAAAATACGTCCGGTCCTTCCGTTTCCGTCCCGAAAAGGATGAATACTCTCAAACTGATAATGTGCCAAGGCTATTTTGATCAGTGGATGGAGATCATAGGTGTCATCGTCGTAGACAAAGTCCAGCATATCAATCAAAAGTCTCTGAAGAAGCTCTGCCCCGTGGGGCGGTGTATAGATGATCTCAAGTTCGCCGTTTGGCCTGCGGTTTGCAATTCTGGTCAAGTCAGAGAAATTTGAAAGATTTGTCCGGACGCCAGGTTGTTTCTGGTTGACCAGCTTATTGATCGCTTCAATGTCGCTCGTTGCAATCAGGCCCTTGTCCCGCATACGTGTATAGCCAACAAATAAAGCGTCTTTATAGCGGCTGACCTCTTTCGCTTCTGCGGTGAAATCTTCAAATATGACGCCGCGATAGAGATCATCGTTCGTAGTTACGATGTTCTCTATATTGCTGCTGGCCCGTGCCTCTTGAAACGCAAGCGTATCAAGCAGAATGTTTGAATCCGGCAGCGCCTTAACGGCGTAATTCAGAATCTCAATTGCGACACGGGTATCCTCTGCAAGCCTTCCCAATCCGGCCGAGGCGTCTATTTCGAGAGTGGAGATCAGCGGCAATATGTTATAAGGCTGTTTCGGATCAAACATGATTTGACCTCCTGAAGGCGGCGGTTTTTCCTGCGGTTCTAATTTTACCATGGGAAGATGTTGAGCGCAAGCGGTTGACATGTAGAAAATTTTCATATTTTTCGACATATGCTTCTGACGAGGGAGGATGTTCTCTAAGGATAAGTAACGAAAAACGGACCTGCTGATACCGAATCAGCAGGTCCGTTTTTCGCTCGGGCTGTCAGTGCAGACAGGCTTGGCCAGGTCATTGTTATCAAAGCGTTATCAAAACCGGGAGCGGGGGCAAAGAAACCTCGTGTTTTCAGGGCACAGAAGATTTCTTTCCTTATTCCCACTCGCAAAATGAAACTTAATTCTAAACGCTTTTGTTTGGGGGATTTGATACCATTTGAT
>CANRKN010000009.1 GCA_947631215.1 uncultured Oscillospiraceae bacterium
GTGGGCGCCCTGGTGGGCGAGGCCGGCGCGGTGGGCATGTGCGTGGGCGACTTCGCCCTCATGCAGGACGACCTGCTGCGGCTGACCTATCTTTCGGAAAACGCCCAGCTGGTGGAGGGGGAAGCGGTGCTGACCTCCGGCCGCGGCTCCATCCCCCAGGGGCTGGTCATCGGCTACATCAGCCAGGTGCTGAGCGAGGGCAACGGCCAGTCCCTCTACGGCGTGGTGGAGCCGGCCTGCGACCTGGGGAGCCTCTCCCAGGTGTACATCATCACGGACTTCACCATCCAGGAGTGACGTCATGCTCTTAGACCTTATCGACTTATCGAAGCTGCGCCGGGCCATCGTGTACGGCCTGGTGCTGGCGGGGCTGTTCATCCTGCAGGACCTGATCGTGTCCCGCGTCACCCTTTTCGGCGTGCGCGCGCTGCTCATCCCAGCGGCGGTGACGGCCATCGGCCTTTTTGAGGGCGGCATATGGGGCGGGGTCGTGGGCCTTGTGGCCGGGTACTTCGCCGACATGGCCACGGGCCACGTGGTCCTGTTCACAATATTGCTCCCGGCGGCGGGGTTTCTCTCCGGCGCGCTGGGAAAGTTCATGCTCCACAAGGGCTTCATGTCCTACATGACCCTGGCGCTGCTGGTGCTGGCTGTCGCGGCCTTCTGCCAGATGTTCCGGTTTTTGTTCCTTCTGGACGCCGACGCCAGGGCTTTCCACAGCCTGTATCTGGGCGGGTCCTCCGCCTGGCGGGTGCTGCGCACGGGGCTTGTGCAGACTCTGTGGAGCCTGGTGTGGGCCGTGCCCATCTATTTCCCCTGCAAGCTCATCGCCTCCAAGCCCATGGGCCGGTAACGGCCAGGAAAGGTTCCCCATGAAAAAGCTCATAAGTCCCGGACGGCTGGTGTTTCTGGGTATCCTGGTCGCCGCGGTCCTGGGCATATTCTTCACAAAGCTGTATATGCTGCAGATCGTGGAGGGCAACGCCAACTACGAGGCCAGCACCAACTCCATCATGTCCACCGAGACGGTCATCGCCGCCCGGGGTAACATCATGGATAGGTACGGGCGCCTCCTGGTCTCCAACCGCAACTGCAATAACCTGCTCATCGACGTGGACGAGCTGTTCTACTCCGGCCTTGACGACAACGAGATCAACGCCGCCATACTGCAGATGTGCCAGCTCATCGAGGCCAACGGCGACCACTATAACGACGAGCTGCCCATCACCACCGCCACCCCCTGGGAGTTCACCAGTATGTCCTCCACCCAGGCCCAGCTTCTCAACGCCTGGCTGGACGCCAAGGGCCTGCCCCGGAGCGCCACCGCCGTGGAGGTCATGGCCCGCATGCGCACCCGCTACGGCATCGACGGCAACTACTCCGCCGAGGAGATGCGTATCATCGCCTCCGTGCGCTATTCCATCAACGTCCGCTACGACATCAATACCTCGGATTACATCTTCGCCCAGGACGTGAACATCAACACCATCACCTCCCTCATGGAGGCGGACCTGCCCGGCTTTGACGTGCAGGTCAGCTATATCCGCGAGTATAATACCTCCTATGCCCCCCATCTGCTGGGCTACACGGGTCTGATGGACGCGGAGGATTACAAGAAATACAAGGACAAGGGCTACCCCATGAACGCCACCATCGGCAAGTCCGGCATCGAGGCGGCCTTTGAGGACTATCTCCACGGCGTGGACGGCGAGGCGGAGATCACCCGCACCAGCGAGGGCGTGGTGACCCGCACCGTGTATACGAAGGTGCCCCAGCCGGGGAACAATATCTATATCACCATCGACAGCGAGCTGCAGGGCGCGGCGGAGACCGCCCTGGCCACGTATATAGAAAACGCCAACGCCGAGACCGAGCGCAGCAACCAGCAGGCTGAGGCCAACGGAAAGCTCTCCGAGATCCGGGAGCTCATCACCGGCGGCGCCCTGGTGGCCCTGGACGTGAACACGGGCGAGCCGCTGTGCATCGCCAGCTACCCCTCCTACAACCTGGAGACCTTCTGGGACGATGTGGAAGAGCTGATGCACGACAAGACCAATCCCCTTGTGAACCGGGCGCTGTCGGGCCTTTACTCCCCCGGGTCCACCTGGAAGCCCTGCATGGCCGTGGCGGCCCTGACGGAGGGCTTCATCGACGGCAAGACCCAGTACGACTGCACCGGCATCTTCAACAAGTACATCGACGCGGGCTACGCCCCCGGCTGTACCGGCGGGCCCCATGGCCTGCTGACGGTGGATCAGGCCCTGACATGGAGCTGTAACTTTTTCTTCTTCTCCGTGGGCGACCTGATCACCATCAAGAACATCGACAAGTACGCCGCCCTCTTCGGCCTGGGCGAGCCCACGGGCATCGAACTGGCCGAGGCCAGCGGCCGGGTCTCCTCTCCCGAGTACAAGGCCCAGCTCTACGCCGGCCGGCGGGATGCGGCCTGGTACGCGGCGGACACCCTCCTTGCCTCCATCGGCCAGGGCCTCACCGGCGTCACCCCCCTGCAGCTGGCCCGGTACTGCGCGGCCATTGCCAACGGCGGCAAGGTATACAGCTGCTCGCTTTTAAAGTCCGCCTCCAGCTACGACTACTCCGACAGCGTCTATGAGCGGGAGCCGGAGGTCATGAGCGAGGTCAAGTCCAGCCAGACCGTGTGGGACCTGGTCCACGACGGCATGCGGGGCGTGGTCACCCGGGGTACGGCCGTCAACCAGTTCTACGGCTTCCCCTACACCGTGGCCGCCAAGACCGGCACCACCGAGACCGGCAACGCCACCAACGACGCCTTCTTCATCTGCTACGCCCCCTTTGAAAAGCCGGAGGTAGCGGTGGCCGTGGCCATCGAGAACGGCTCCAAAGGCGCCAACCTTGGCAATATTGCCCGGGAGATGCTGCAATACTACTTCGAGTTCAAGCAGAGCACACAACAGACGGAAAACGAGCTGACCATGCTGCACTGAGGCGCATGGAAAGCGTACACATATGTTAGGAGGAACGGCATGAATATCGCACTGATGGCCCACGACGGAAAGAAGGAATTGATGGTCCAGTTCTGCATTGCCTACTGCGGCATCCTGGCGGAACACACCATCATCGCCACCAACACCACCGGCAAGCTCGTCAGCGAAGCCACGGGCCTGCCCATCGAGCTGTACATGAATTCGTCCCAGGGCGGCGTACAGCAGATCGGTGCCCGCATCGCCTACAACGAGATCGACCTGGTCCTGTTCTTCGCGGACCCCTACCATCCGGAGCTGTTCGGCCCGGTCAATGAGATCGCGCTCCTATGCGCCAACCACAACATCCCCTTCGCCTCCAACATGGCGACGGCGGAGGTGCTGGTCCAGGGCCTGCGCCGGGGCGACTTCGCCTGGCGTGACATCGTCAACCCCAAGAACAAGAAGAAATAACAGGAAAAGGATAGGGCGGCAGCCGGTCCCGGCTGCCGTCATCCATGAGGAGCAACTATGGAACGCATCAAGCCCCGGACTCTGTCCGGGTTTATGGAGCTACTGCCCGGGCCCCAGGCCCGGATGGACGCCATTATGCAGGTGCTGCGGGAAACCTACGCCCTGTACGGCTTCACCAATATCGACACCCCCGCCATCGAGGCGGCAGAGGTGCTGCTGGCCAAGGGCGGCGGCGAGACGGAAAAGCAGATATACCGCTTCATGAAGGGGGACCACGACCTGGCCCTCCGGTTCGATTTGACCGTGCCCCTGGCCAAGTACGTGGCCATGCACTATGGGGAGCTTGCTTTCCCCTTCCGCCGCTGCCAGATCGGCAAGGTATACCGGGGCGAGCGGAGCCAGCGGGGCCGGTTCCGGGAGTTTTATCAGGCGGACATCGACGTCATCGGCGACGGTTCGCTGGACATTTCCAACGACGCGGAGATGCCCGCGGTCATATGCGAGGTATTCCGCCGGCTGGGCATTGAGCGGTTCTGCATCCGCATCAACAACCGGAAGATATTGAACGGCCTGTTCACATACCTCGGCGTGGGGGACCGGGCCGGGGCGGTGATGACTGCCGTGGACAAGCTGGAGAAGATAGGCCGGGCCAAGGTGGCGGGGCTCCTCGAAGAGCTGGGCATGACCGCGGCCGCGGCGGAGGAGCTTCTTGACGTGCTGGCCTCTGATGACCCCATGGGGACCCTGGCGGCCCTCGCCGGGGAGAACGAGGTCCTGGACCTGGGGATAGCCGAGCTCAAAGCCGTCACTGGCCTGCTGCCCACCTTGGGCGTGCCCGACGACAAGTGGCGGGTGGACCTCACCATCGCCCGGGGGCTGGACTACTACACCGGCACGGTGTACGAGACCCAGCTTCTGGACCACCCGGAGGTGGGCTCTGTGTGCTCCGGAGGGCGCTATGACGACCTGGCGGGGTACTACACGGACAAAAAGCTGCCCGGCGTGGGCCTCTCCATCGGCGTGACGCGGCTATTTTACATCCTGCAGGAGCAGGGGCTTTTGAACGAGGACCTGCCCACTGCCCCCTGCGACGCGCTCATCATCCCCCTGGGGGAGGACATGGGCTACGCCATGGCCTGCGCCACCGTTCTGCGCCAGGCGGGCGTGCGGACCCAGGTGTACACCGAGAAGAAAAAGGCCAAGGCCAAGTTCGCCTACGCGGACAAGCTGGCCGTGCCCTACGCCGTGGTGGTGGGCGGTGACGAGGAAGCCAACCGCACCGTGGGGCTCAAGGACCTGCGGGCGGGGGGCCAGGTGACCGTCTCCGCCGCCGAGGCCGCCGAAATAATTAATAAGAACACAGCCAGGCAAGTGAAGCCTGTGAAGGGAGAGTAATAAACCATGACACAAATGCGCACCCATACCTGCGGCCAGCTCCGTCTTTCCGACGCGGGGAAGCAGGTGAAGATCGTAGGCTGGATGGAGAACGTCCGGGAGGTGGGCTCCGCCCTGGCCTTCGCGGTCATCCGGGACTTTTACGGTACTACCCAGGTGGTGGCCGAGACCGAGGATATGGTGAAGGCTTTTAAGGCCATCACCAAGGAGAGCACCGTCTCCGTCACCGGCACGGTCCGGGAGCGGGACAGCAAGAACCCCAAAATACCTACCGGCGATATAGAGGTGGTGCCCGAGGCCGTGGAGGTGCTGGGCCGGTGCCACTATAACGAGCTGCCCTTTGAAGTGAACCGCAGCCGGGAGGCGGACGAGAGCCTGCGGCTCAAATACCGTTACCTGGACCTTCGCAACCCCGCGGTGAAAAAGAACATCATCCTCCGCTGCAACGTGGTGGCGGCGCTGCGCAGCGCCATGCTGGCCCATGACTTTCTGGAGATCACCACCCCCATCCTGACCGCCTCCAGCCCGGAGGGGGCCCGGGATTACCTGGTGCCCGCCCGCAAGCATCCCGGCAAGTTCTATGCTCTGCCCCAGGCGCCCCAGCAGTTCAAGCAGCTTCTGATGACCTCCGGCTTCGACCGCTACTTCCAGATCGCCCCCTGCTTCCGGGACGAGGACGCCCGGGGCGACCGGTCTCCCGGCGAGTTCTACCAGTTGGACATGGAGATGGCCTTCGCCAGCCAGGAGGACGTGTTCGCGGTTATTGAAGATGTGCTGCCGCCCATCTTCGCCAAGTACGGCACCTACGACATCGCCTCCAAGCCGCCCTTTAAGCGCATCAGCTTCAACGACGCCATGGAGACCTATGGCACCGATAAGCCGGACCTGCGCATCGACCTGACCGTGAAGGATATGACGGACCTGGCCCATAAGACCGAAGGTTTCGAACCTTTTTCCCAGGCGAAGGTGGTAAAGCTGGTGCCCTGCACCGGCGCGGAGCTGACCCGCAAGCAGATAGACAAGCTCTGCGACGACATTGCCGTCCAGTCCGGCAAAAAGCCCTACTGGGTGCGCATGGACGAAAATGGCGCCCTGGTGGGCGGCGTGGCCAAGTTCCTGGTAGGCCATGAGGAGGAGCTCAAGGCTCTCGGCATGGCCCCCGGCGCATTGGGCGTCATCGCCGCGGGCACGAAGGACGAGGCCCGGAAGACCGCCGGCGTGGCGGTGAAGATGCTGGGCGCGGCGGTGCCCGGCCACATGGACGAGGCGCGCTACGAATTCTGCTGGATTGTGGACTTCCCCATGTTCGAGATCGGGGAGGAGTCCGGGCAGCTTGAGTTCTGCCACAACCCCTTCTCCATGCCCAACGGCGGCCTGGAGGTCCTGGAAAAGGCGGAAAAGGGCGAGGTGGACCCCCTGGACATCTACGCCTATCAGTATGATCTGGTGTGCAACGGCGTGGAGCTCTCCTCCGGCGCGGTGCGCAACCACGACCCCGACATCATGGTGAAGGCCTTCGAGATGGTTGGCCTGGGGGAGGCCGACGTGAAGGCCAAGTTCCCCGCCATGTACAACGCCTTCTGCTACGGCGCGCCCCCTCACGCGGGCATCGCCCCGGGCGTGGACCGCATGGTCATGCTCCTGGCCGGGGAGCCCTCCATCCGGGAGATCATCCCCTTCCCCATGAACAAGAACGCCCAGGACGTGATGATGGACGCCCCCTCCGCCGTGGAGCAGAAGCAGCTGGACGAGCTGCATATCGCTGTTGTGGGCGTAGAGGAATAAACAGAAAGGAGGTCTCTCATGTACTCTCGCATCCGTTCCCTTGGCATCAAAGGAATAGGGGGCTACGAGGTGGAGCTGGAGACCTCCATCTCCTCCGGCCTGCCGAGGCTTGACATGGTGGGCCTGCCCGACGCCGCCGTGAAGGAGGCCGCCGACCGGGTCCGGGCCGCGGTGAAGCACAACGGCTGGGACTTTCCCGTGAGCCGCATCACGGTCAATCTCGCCCCGGCGGACACGAAAAAGGCCGGCACGGTCTACGACCTGCCGGTGCTGCTGGGCATCCTCACCGCCTCGGGGCAGATCAAAGCCCCCCGGGCGGACGACATGTTTTTCGGCGAGCTGTCCCTGACGGGGCAGCTCCGGCCCGTTTCCGGGGCGCTGCCCATGGCCCTGGCCGCGGAGGCGGCGGGGGCAAAGCGGCTGTTCGTGCCCCGTGACAACGCCGCCGAGGCGGCCTTTGCCCAGGGGCTGGAGGTGTACCCCGTGGAGGATGTGCGCAAGCTCGCGGCATTCCTCGCCGGGGAGGGGGACATGGCCCCCGCCGCACCGGGCGTCATCCGCCCCGGCGACGCCCCCGTGCCGGACTTTTTCGAGGTCAAGGCCCAGGAGAACGTGAAGCGGGCCCTGGAGGTGGCCGCCGCGGGCGGTCATAACGTGCTCATGGTGGGCCCGCCGGGGGCGGGCAAATCGATGCTTGCCAAGCGCCTGCCCGGTATCCTGCCGGACATGAGCCGGGAGGAGGCCCTTCGCACCACGGCCATATGGTCCGTGGCGGGGCTCACCACCGCCGCCAATCCCATCGTGGGCCGCCGGCCCTTCCGGGCGCCCAACCAGACCGCCTCCCGCCAGGCTTTGGCCGGAGGCGCGGACCTAAAGCCCGGGGAGATGAGCCTGGCCCACAACGGGGTGCTCTTTCTGGACGAGCTGCCGGAATTTCACCGGGACGTGCTGGACCTCTTGCGCCAGCCCCTGGAGGACGGGGAGATCACCGTCTCCCGGGCCTCCGGCTCCGTTACCTACCCCAGCCGGTTCATGCTGGTGTGCGCCATGAACCCCTGCCGCTGCGGCTGGTACGGCCACCCCTCCGGCCGGTGCCGGTGCAGCCGCAAGTCCGTGGCGGAGTACCGGGCGAAGATATCGGGGCCGCTGCTGGACCGGATAGACATCACCGTGGAGGTGCCCGCCATGGCCTATGAGGAGCTGGAGGCCCGGCCCAATGGGGAGCCCTCCGCCGCCATCAAGGCGAGGGTGGACAAGGCCAGAGAGGCCCAGCGGGCGCGCTTCGCTGGCTCCGGCACCGAGTCCAACGCCCGGATGAGCCCGGCGGATATGGAGCGCTTCTGCGCCCTGGACGAGGCGGGTTCGGCCCTCATGAAGAGCGCCTACGAGGCCCTGGGCCTCACAGGCCGGAGCTATGACCGCACATTGCGGGTGGCCCGGACCATCGCGGACCTGGCCGGCAGCGGGACCATCCAGCCTCAGCACCTGGCCGAGGCCATACAGTACAGAACATTCCAACTGAAGTGAGAACGTATACATGACCGATATGATACTCCTCAAAGAGGGCGAGGTGGTCCTGAAAGGACTCAATAAGCGCTCCTTTGAACAGAAGCTGACATCCAACCTCCGCCGGCGCATCAAGCGCTTCGGCCCCTTCACCGTGACCGCCAACCAGTCCGTGATATATGTGGAGCCCCAGTCGGAGGACTGCGACGTGGACGGGGCCTTTGAGGCCCTTACGAAGGTGTTCGGCATCATGACCCTGACCCGGGCCGCCGCCTGCGAGAAAGACCCGGAGGCCATCGCCAAGCGGGCCGCGGAGTACCTGCGAGAGGAACTTACCTCGGTAAAGAGCTTTAAAGTGGAGTCCCGCCGGGGGGACAAGTCCTTCCCCATGACCAGCGTGCAGCTGAGCCAGTACGTGGGCGGGGCCCTCCACGACGCCTACCCGGACCTCATCGCCGACATGCACACGCCGGAGCTTGTGGTGCATCTGGAAATACGGGACCGGGCGGCCTACATCCACGGCGCGCCGGTGCCTGGGGCGGGGGGTCTGCCCGTGGGCACGGCGGTGCCCGCCGTGAGCCTCCTCTCCGGCGGTATCGACAGCCCCGTGTCCACCTGGATGATGGCGAAGCGGGGCATGCGTATATTGCCGGTGCACTTTTTCTCCTTCCCCTACACCTCGGAGCTGGCGAAGGAGAAGGTGCTGGACCTGGCCAGGCTCCTGGTGCCCTGGTGCGGGCGGATGGTGGTGCAGGTGGTGCCCTTCACCCACATCCAGGAGGAGATCCGCGCCAAGTGCCCGGAGGACTATTTCACCATCATCATGCGCCGCATGATGATGCGCATCGCCTCGGCGGTGGCGGCGGACAACAAGTGCGGCGCCATCATCACCGGGGAGAGCCTGGGCCAGGTGGCCAGCCAGACCATGGAGGCCATGGCCGCCACGGAGGACTGCGCCGATGTGCCCGTGCTGCGGCCCCTGGTGGGCATGGACAAGGCGGAGGTCATCCGTTATGCCCGGCGCATAGGCACCTTCGACACGTCCATACTTCCCTATGAGGACTGCTGCACCGTGTTCACCCCCCGGCACCCCTGCACCCACCCGAAGCTCCGGAAGGTCCGGGAGGCGGAGGCCGGTCTGGACGTGGACGCCCTGGTGGCCGAGGCCATGGCCGGGATAGAATTTATAAAGATAGGATATTGATAAAATGATAGAGAATTTTGACGCGAAACTTAACGAGTACGCCCATTTGCTGGTGGACGTGGGCCTGAATGTCCAGGCCGGGCAGACGCCCCGTATATCCAGCCCCGTGGAGTGCGCGCCTCTTGCCCGGCTGTGTGTGGCGGCCTGCTACGACCGGGGCGCCCGGGACGTGGTGCTGGACTGGTACGACGACTTCGCCGACCGGGAGGAATTCCTGCGGGCGGATGAGGCCGTGTTCGGCGAGTACCCCGCCTATAAGAAGATGAAGCTGGACTGGCTGCTGGAGAAGAGTGCCCCGGCGCTTTCCATCATCGGCTCGGACCCGGAGCTATTCAAGGGCGTGGACCCCAAGCGCATCCAGACCCACCAGCGGGTGGCCGGGGCCAAAGGCAAGGCCTACTATGACGCCATGGACGCGGGGAAGTTTCAGTGGTCCATCGGCGCGTACCCCACCCCCGCCTGGGCGAAAAAGGTCTTCCCGGATATGTCCGAGGCGGCTGCCATGGATGCTCTCTGGGACGCCATCTTCGACGTCTGCCGCATCACCGGGGACGGGAAGGCGGTGGAGCGCTGGCAGGAGCATGTGGAAACTACCATCCGCCGGGCGAAGAAGCTCAATGACTACAACTTCAAGAGTTTGCATTATGTAAACTCAATAGGCACGGACCTCACCGTGGAGCTGCCCGAGAACCACATCTGGGAGGGCGGCGCGGAGGATACGGCAGACGGTGTGCGCTTCGTGGCCAACATCCCCACGGAGGAGATCTTCACCGCCCCCAAGTGGGACGGCGTGAACGGCCGGGCCGCGGCGGCCATGCCCCTGGCCCTGAACGGGAATCTGGTGAAGGATTTTTACCTGGACTTCAAGGACGGGCGTATCGTGGATGTCCACGCAGGTCAGGGGGAGGACGTCCTGCGCCACTCCATCGACCTGGACGAAGGCTCCCACTATCTGGGCGAGGCGGCGCTGGTGCCCTACGACAGCCCCATCCGCAATAAGGGCATCCTCTTCTACGAGACCCTCTTCGACGAGAACGCCTCCTGCCACCTGGCCTTCGGCTCCGCCTATCCCACCTGCGTGAAGGGCGGGGCGGAGATGGACGAGGAGCAGCAGAAGGCCGCGGGCCTCAACCAGTCCATCAACCACGTGGACTTCATGGTGGGCACGGCCGACCTCTCCATCGTGGGTACCACCCACGACGGGCAGGAGGTGCCCGTGTTCGTGGATGGGAATTTTGCGTTTTAAAGGTGGCGGGCCTCTGACGCGATCGGTGTAGTGCGGCCTGGCCCGACAGTATCCCTGCCGCTAAAGTTCGCTTCGCTCACCAACCGCGTCCGGGACACTGCCGGTTCAGCCGCACGTCGGGTGGGCAGGGCCCGCCGGACTTTATTTGATAAATTCAGGAGATATATTATGAACTGTGAGATACTGGCCGTGGGGACCGAGCTCTTGCTGGGCAACACGGTGAACACCAACGCGGCAAACCTGTCGGAGCTCTTATCCGGCCTGGGGATAAACGTGTTCTGGCACACGGTGGTGGGGGACAACCCCAAGCGGCTGGCAGAGGCGGTAGCCATCGCCCGGGGCCGGGCTGACCTCATCATCACCACCGGCGGCCTGGGGCCCACCTATGACGACCTTACCAAAAACGTGCTGGCGGAATGCTTCGGCCGGAAGCTGGAGCTGCACCCGGAGGAAGAGGCGTTCTTAAAGGAGTGGTTCGCCCGCAACGGCACAAGCGGCTACACGGAGAACAACCTCCAGCAGGCCTATCTCCCTGAGCGGTGCACGGTGTTCCACAACGACTGGGGCACCGCCCCCGGCTGCGCCTTTGAAGAAGGCGGGGTGCACGTGATCATGCTGCCCGGCCCGCCCCGGGAGTGCCTCCCCATGTTCAACGCCTGCGCGGCGCCGTACCTTCAGAAGCTCTCCGGGGATGTGATATTCTCCCGGAAGATCATGGTCTTCGGCATCGGCGAGAGCGCCATCGAGACCCTGTTTAGGGCGGAGATGGAAAAGATGGCGAACCCCACCCTGGCTACCTATGCCAAGTTCGGCGAGGTCATGCTCCGGGTCACCGCCAAGGCCCCCACGGAGGCGGAGGCCCGGGCCATGTGCGAGCCGGTGGTGGAGAAGGTATGCGCCGCGCTGGGGGACAAGGCCTACGCCGTGAATGAGCCCAGCATGGAGGCGGTGAGCCTGCGCCTTCTCACAGAGAAAAATAAGACCTTCTCCGCCGCGGAGAGCCTCACCGGCGGGCTCATCGGGGAGCGGTTCACGGCGCTGTCCGGTGCGTCGGCGGTATACAAGGGCGGGGCGGTGACCTACTGCAACGAGGCCAAGGCCGCTATGCTGCATATCGATAGGGACCTCATCGAAGAAAACGGCGCGGTCTCCTATGAGACCGCAGCGGCCATGGCAAAGGGCGTGCGCCTCGCCGCCAACACGGACATTGGCCTGTCCGCCACGGGTCTCGCCGGCCCCGACGGGGACGGGGTCCATCCCGTGGGCACCGTGTTCGTGGGCCTGGCGGACGCCGATAATGTGTGGGTGCGGGAGCTGCACCTGGGCACCGGCCGGGCCCGGGTGCGCCAGCTGGCCGCCAACCATGCCTTCGACATGCTCCGCCGGTACCTGCAAAGGCTGGAAGTGGTGCCGGAAAAGTACGTTCCCGCGGGGAAATAACACCGCAAAGGAGGAAGCGCTATGCTCCTTTCCATCATCGTCCCCTGCTATAACGAGCAGGAGGTGCTGCCCCTTTTCTACCGGAAGGCCGGCGAGGTGCTGGAGAAGATGGGGTGCGACTATGAGCTGCTCCTGGTGGACGACGGGTCCAAGGACGGGACATTGGCCGTCATGAAGGACCTGGCCGAGAAAGACGCTCATGTGAAATATCTCTCCTTCTCCCGGAACTTCGGCAAGGAGTCGGCCATGTACGCGGGGCTTTGTAACGCCAAAGGGGACTATGTGGCCGTGATGGACGCGGACATGCAGGACCCGCCCAGCCTCCTGCCCCGGATGCTGGATAAGCTCAAGACGGGGGAGTATGACTGCGTGGCGGCCCGACGGGTGAGCCGGAAGGGGGAGCCCAAAATACGCAGCCTCTTTGCCAAGGGGTTTTATAAGATCGTGAACCTTATCTCCGAAGCGGAGATCGTGGACGGGGCCCGGGATTTCCGGCTCATGAAGCGGGACATGGTCCAGGCCGTGCTGTCCATGGGGGAGTATAACCGCTTTTCCAAGGGCATCTTCAGCTGGGTGGGCTTTAAGACCGCCTGGGTGGAGTATGAAAACGCCGAGCGGGCCGCGGGGACCACGAAGTGGAGCTTCTGGGGCCTCGTAAAATACGCCATGGACGGGGTGGTGAGCTTTTCCCACGCGCCATTGAGTTTCATCGCCTGGCTGGGGCTCATTATGACCGCCTTCGCGGCGGTGATGCTGGTGTTCGTGGTGGTGCGCAAACTCATCTTTGGCGACCCGGTGACCGGCTGGGCTTCCACCATGAGCGTCATCATCTTCATAGGGGGCCTGCAGCTATTCTGCCTGGGCATCATCGCCCAGTACCTGGCCAAGACCTACATGGAGACGAAGCGCCGGCCCCATTACATCATCGCCGAGACCAACGACCCGGATGCGGAAAAGATACGCTGAAAACAATAAAAAACTGCCGCACGTTTTTCGTGCGGCAGTTTTTTGCGGGCAGGGCTCACGCCTCGGCGCCCAGAAGCTTGTGCAGAAGGTTGTAAAGCTCCATGGCCTCCTTGGGCTCCAGGCGGATGCAGGACGCCAGGTGCCCGGGGATGTCCACAGCCTCGTCCTTCAGTGCCTCGCCCTTCTCCGTCAGGGAGACGATCAGGTTCCGCTCGTCCGTCTTGGACCGGGCCCGGACCACCAGCCCCTTCTCCTCCAGCTTTTTGAACAGGGGAGTCAGGGTGCCGGAATCCAGGTACAGGAGCTGGCCGGCGTCCTTCACGGTGATGGAGCCGTGTTCCCACAGCACCAGCATGGTGATGTACTGGGTATAGGTCAGGTCCAGCTTGTCCAGATAGGGGCTGTAGCGCTTCACTACCTCCCGGGAGGCGGCGTACAGGGGAAAGCACAGTTGGTTGTCAAGCTTCAGGCAGTCGTACTTGTTGTTTGGCATACGGGTTTCGGTCTCCTCTTTCTTTGTCCCGGATATGATAGCACAATCTTACACAATTTGCAAACACTTGTGTGCATTTTTAAGAACTTTTACAAAAATTTCTTATGATTGGATTTGTCCGCCCGGGCCGGCCCGCCGGGACGGCTCCTTGACAGGCCAGGGCATACTAATTATAATGCTATACAGGAAAATGGGGCCATCGGAGGGTGAGTATGGACGTGTCCGCCAGGGAAAAAATAACCGTGATCATCCCGGTCTATAAGGCGGAGAAGTATCTCGCCCGGAGCGTGGAGAGCGTGCTGACCCAGACCTATAAAAATCTGGAGGTCATATTGGTGGACGACGGCTCCCCGGACGGCTCCGGGGCGCTGTGCGAGGATTACGCCGAAAGGGACAGCCGGGTGCGGGTCCTTCACCGGGAAAACGGCGGGGCCGCCGCCGCGAGAAACGCGGGGCTGGACGCCGCCACGGGGGACTATATTGCCTTTGTGGACGCCGACGACCACGTGGCCCCGGATATGCTGGAAAAGCTGTACGCCGCCCTGACGGATGCCGGGGCGGACATGAGCCTGTGCGGTGTGACCTATGTGGACGGGGAGGATAAACCCCTCATGGACCTGCCGCCCATGGCCGCGGAGGTCATCGGGCCGAAGGCATTTTATGAGCGGATGGAGTTCGCCCCGGAGGCCTGGCGGTACATCGTGCCCTGGAACCGGCTGCACCGGCGGGCGCTGTTCGACAATATCCGCTTCCGGGAGGGGCGCATCTGCGAGGACGAGATCCTGTCCACGGAACAGACCATATTGTGCAAAACCATCGCCGTCATCCCCGACGTGCTCTATTACGACGTGCGCCGGGAGGCCAGCGTCATGACCTCGCCGGTGAGCCTTAAAAACCTCGCGGCGGTGGAGGCCTTCACGGAGCGGTACGACTTCTACCGGGCCCAGGGCTGGCCGGACCTGGCTAAATCCGCCCTGCGCCGGGCGTATATAAGCCTCTGGACCGTGCTGGACAAGGTGGATGTGCCCGCCGGGCGGGCGGAGATAGAGCCCTGGGTGCGGGCCGTGGCAGGGCGTATGCTGGGCCGGGGGGATATGCGGGCGTTGTGGCTGCGGCTGCACTACCGCAGGCTTCTGGCCGGGAGGTGAGCGTATGAGCAGAATAAGCGTCATCATCCCGGTATACAAGGTGGAGGAATATCTGGACCGGTGCGTTCAGAGCGTGCTGGCCCAGACCCATGAGGATATGGAGGTCCTGTTGGTGGACGACGGTTCCCCGGATAACTGCGGGGCGCTGTGCGACGGATACGCCAAAAAAGACAGCCGGGTCCGGGCCATCCACCGGGAAAACGGCGGCCTCTCCGCCGCCCGGAACACGGGGCTGGACGCCGCCAGCGGGGACTATATCCTCTTCGTGGACGGGGACGACTACATCGCCCCGGACATGGCCGAGACGCTGCTGGCCGCGCTGGAAAGCACGGGCGCGGACGCGGCGGTGTGCGGCGTGAAGTGCGTGGACGACGCCGGAAACGCGGTCCGGGAGCTTCCGCCCATGGAGGCGGGGGCGTTCGACCCGGCGGAGATATACCAGCGTATGACCTTCGACGAGTGGGCCTGGCGGTACGTGTCCGCCTGCAATCGGCTCTGCCGCCGGGGGCTCTTCGCCGGCCTGCGGTTTGAGGAAGGGAAGCTCCACGAGGACGAATTTCTGGCCCACCGGCTCTATGACAGGTGCAAAACGGTGGCGGTAGTGGCCGATGAGCTCTATTATTACGTCCAGCGGGGCGGGAGCATCATGAACGCGGCCGCGTCCCTGGGCCGGCTGGACCGGGTCCAGGCCCGGTTCCAGCGGTATATGTTTTTTAAAGAAAAGGGCTTCAAGGACCTGACCGGTCCCACCCTCCGGCGGGACTATGAGTTTTTGTGGGACGTGATGGCTCATGTGGACGTGAAGGCGAATAAAGCAGCCATCCGCCCCTGGGCCGCCGCCATCGCCTGTGAGCAGCTCAAAACGCTGGATATCCGGGGCGCGTGGCTGTGGCTATACTACCTGCGCCGGGCGTATGGGCCCGGGAGAGAGGACGCATGAGCGGGGAAGAATCCAAAGAAAAACGGCTGTTCATCAACATGGCGGCCCAGATCGTGTCCTTTACCGTCAGCGCGGGCATCAGCTTTTTCCTCACGCCCTTCATCGTGGAGAAGCTGGGCCGGGAGGCCTACGGCTTCGTGGGCCTGGCCAACGACTTCATAAGCTATGCCCAGATCCTGGTGACGGCCCTCAACTCCATGGCCTCCCGGTTCATCACCATCAGCGTCCACCGGGGGGAGAAGCAGTCTGCCAACGAGTACTTCACCTCCCTCATCATCGCCAATACCATTATAACCCTTGTCCTGCTGGTGCCGGCGGTGTTGGTGGTGCTGTACCTGGACAGGCTCCTGAACGTGCCGGCGGCGATATTGGGTGACGTGCGGCTTTTGTGGTCGCTGCTGTTCCTGGAGGCCCTGGCCGGCATCGCCATGAGCGTGTACGGCAGCGCCACGTATGTCAAAAACCGGCTGGACCTCTCCAGCAAGCGGCTTATCGAGTCGGAGCTGCTGCGGGCGGTCATCCTGCTGGCGGCGTTCACCCTCCTGCCGCCCCATGTGTACTACCTGGGCGTGTCCGCGGTGGTGTGCGTCACCTACCGGACCATTACCAACATTCGCTATACCCGGATGCTCCTGCCGGAGATAGAGGTCAAAAAGAGCTATTTCCGATGGGCACGGATAAAAGAGCTGGTCTCCGCGGGCATATGGAACTCCGTGACGAGGGTGGGGTCCCTTTTGTCCAACCAGCTGGACCTTCTCATCACTAACCTGCTGGTGGGAGCCTCGGCCATGGGCAGCGTGAGCCTGGCCAAGAACCTGCCGGCGCTGATACAGGCCGTGTTCGGCATGCTGGCGGGGGTGTTCATGCCCCAGCTCAATATAAGCTACGCCAAGGGCGACACGGACCAGATGCGCGCCGAGCTCATCTTCTCCATCAAGCTCCTGGGCATGATCGCCTGCATCCCCGTGGCCTGTGTGTACGCCTTCGGGGACGTGTTCTTCTCCCTGTGGGTGCCGGACCAGGACGCAAAGCTCCTGCAGGGCCTGGCCATCGTCACCATGCTGGCAAGCCCCCTGGGCTATCCCTTGGAGCCCCTATGGAACGTGTTCACGGTGACCAATAAGATAAAGCAGTCCTCCCTGTACCTCATCGCGAACTCCTTTGCCACCATCGGCGTGGTGTTCGGCCTGCTGCACTTTGCCCAGACCGACACGGCGAAGATGTACATCATCGTGGGCGTGAGCTCCGTTTTCAGCATCATCCGGGGGGCCACGTTCCTGCCCCTCTACGGCGCCAAGTGCCTCAACATGAAGCTGACCACCTTCTATGGGCCGCTTTTAAAAAACCTGGCGGCGCTGGCGGTGGTGAGCGCCGTGGCCTTTGCATTGAAGGCCGCGTTCAGCGTGCACACCTGGCTGGGGCTCATCCTGGTATGCGGCACGGTGGGGCTCACGGCTCTCGCGGTGAACTACTTCGTGCTCCTGAGCCGGGCCGAGCGGGTGCTGCTGCACACAAAGGTCAAAGGATGGCTTAAAAAGACATGATACCGAAGATCATCCATTACTGCTGGTTCGGCGGCAAGCCCCTGAGCGCCGAGACGGAAGAGTATATCGCTACCTGGCGGGCTCAGTGCCCGGACTACGAGATCAAAAGATGGGACGAGACCACCTTCGACGTGAACATGTGCCCCTACGCCAAAGAGGCATATGAGGCGAAAAAATGGGCCTTCCTCGCGGACTACGCCCGGCTCTGGGCGCTGGAGAAATACGGCGGGGTGTACATGGACACGGACGTGGAGCTTATAAAGCCCCTGGACGAGTTCTTGTCGGAGAGTGCCTTCTGCGGCTTTGAGGAGAAGGGCGTTTTATGCACCGCCCTTATGGGCTCCGAGCCCGAGGGAAAGTGGGTGCGCGCCCTGCTGGATGGCTACCGGGACAGGCATTTTCTTCTGGCGGACGGGAGCTACGACCAGACCACCAACGTGACGGTCATCTCCCAGCAGACGGAAAAGCTCTTCGGCCTTGCCATGGACGGCACGGCCCAAAAGGCGGAGGGGGTGCTGACCCTTTATCCCCGGGACCGGTTCAGCCCCATGGACTTTGAGACCGGGAAGATAGAGCGGACAGAGAACACCGCCGCCATCCACCACTTTGTGGCCTCCTGGCACGACGAAAAGTGGCTCAAGGAGCGGGCGGTGCGCTATAGGTGCATCAAACTCTTCGGCGAGGGCCTGGGCAATAGGGTCGCCAACGCCGTGAACTTCGCCCGCCGGCGGGACGGCAGCTTCCGCCGGGGCGTTAACTACTACCTGACCCTGCCCCTTATCGGCCTGAGCCGACTGCTCCCCGTGGGGAACGCCGTGGTATTCGAGACGGAGGGGGACTTCTGTGACAACGGCCGGGCGCTCTATGAATACCTCCTGCGGGTGGGGGCGAATCGCCGGCGGAAGCTCATATGGCTGGTGAAGGAGCCGGAGAGGTTCCGGGACCGGCAGCGGGACAACGTGCTCTTCCTCCGGCGGGACAGCCTGGCGGGCCGGTACTGGGTGAGCCGGGCGCAGTTTTTCTTCTTCACCCACCCCTGGTGGATGAAGTCCTGGCGCAAAGGCCAGACGGTGGTGAGCCTGTGGCACGGGGTGCCCCTGAAGGCCGGGAACGGCCGGGATATGTCCGGCGTTTTTGACTTCTTCACGGCCTCCTCCCCGGAGACCTACGAGCTCTACCACAAGTTCACCGGCGTGCAATTAAAGCAATACCTGCCTCTGGGCCAGCCCCGGCTGGACGTGATGTTTAAGACACGGGACCTTTCGCCCCTTCTGGGGGGCATGGCCCGGGGCCGGGAGTATGAAAAGCTCATCCTCTGCATGCCCACCTTCCGTCAGACCCAGCGGTGGACGGACGGGGCCTTCGCCAACACCTATTCCATCAACCCCGTGGAGACGCTGGAGCAGCTGGAAGCGCTCAACAGCTTTCTGGCGGCCCATAAAATGGTCCTGGCGGCCAAGATACACCACCTGCAAAAGCTGGATTTCCTGGCAAGGACCAGCCTTTCCAATATCCTCTATCTCACGGACGATGACCTGATGGCCGCAGGTACCCAGCTCTATGAGCTGGTGGGCGGGGCGGACTGCCTGCTGACGGACTACTCGTCCATCTATTTCGACTACCTCACCCTGGATAGGCCCATCGGCTTTTTCGTGGGGGATTTGGAGCAGTACACCCGGGGCTTTCTGGTGGAGGAGCCGCTGGCCTGGATGCCGGGGGAGAAGATCAAAGACTTTGCCGGGCTGCTGAGCTTTTTGGAGGACATATCCGCCGGGAAGGATGGCTATGGCCCCGCGCGGAAGGAGCTGCGGGATAAGGTGGACCCCTATCAGGACGACGAAAACTGTAAGCGCATCGCGGAAAACTTCGGCCTTTGAGGAGAGGGTATGGACATAGACGTAAAAGCGGTACAGGCCCGGGAGCTGGCGATACTGAAGGAGGTTTCGGCGGCACTGGACCGGCTGGGCCTGCGGTACTGGGCCGACGGGGGGACCCTCCTGGGAGCCGCCCGGCACAAGGGCTTCATCCCCTGGGACGACGATATCGACATCGGCATGCCCCGGCGGGACTTCGATATCTTCCGCCGCGCGGCGGCGAAGGAGCTGCCCGACTGGCTCATATTGCAAGACTATGAGAACGTGCGCCATGCGGGGCACTCCATCCTGAAAATACACGACGCCCGGACCACCTTCATCGAGGAGGCCCTGGCCCCCTATCCCGAGGCCCACACGGGGGTATATATCGACGTGTTCTGCTTCGACGGCCTGCCGGCGCCCGGCCCCGAGCGGGAGGCCCGGCAGCGGCGGAAGGACCAGTTTGCCCGCCTGAACGGCTTTCTCCGGGCCACCTGGCGGGATACCCGCACAACGGGTGAGAAGCTGCGGTATATCCTGCTCTCCCCCGCGCGGTGGCTGCTGCCCTATAACTGGGCGAGCATGTGCCAGGAGGAGCTGTACCGGAAGACCGATTTCGATACCTCCGACTGGATCAGCGAGTGCTTCGACTGGGTGATATACCCCGCCGGGTGCCTGCGGGGGACGGTGAAGCTGCCCTTCGAGGACATGGAGCTTCCCTGCCCCGCGGGGTACGACGAATACCTGACCACCGTGTATGGCGACTGGCGCCAGCCGCCCCCGGAGGGGGAGCGGGAGCCCGCCCATCCGGTGGCATGGTTCAGTCTGGACAGGTCCTACCGGGACCGCTGGTGGGAGAAATGAGCAGAAAAACGCCCTCGCGCGAAAAGCGCGAGGGCATTTTTTCATCGGTTCACTTGCCCGCGGCCCGGAGCCGCAGCTTCGTCACCAATAAGGCGGGCAGATACAGCTTACACTTTACCAGCAGCACGTAGAGCTTTATATACCCCGGCAGGCCGTTCAGGGAGAGCCTGGCGGGCAGGTCCGTCTCCTTCATGGCCTTTGCCACCCGCTTCGCCGCGGCCGCAAGGCCCGTGCCGCCGTAGAGCACCTCCATGGACAGGCCCCGGATGAGGCCGTTATGGACCGTGAAGGCGTTGATCTGGGGCGGGAACAGGGGGGAGAGGGGGGCCAGATGCGAGTTTACATAATCCAAAAACCACTCTATCTCCTGAAAGAACCGGGGCCGATAATGGCGCAGGTTGGAGACCTCCACCCGGCGGTAGATATAGAGCTTCTCCCGGGAGATGTACACGTCCTTGGCGCAGAACAGGCACTCGTAGGTCATGGCCGTGTCCTCGTAGAGGGTGATGCGCCCATCGGAGAGGTAGTGCTCCGCGATGAGCTCCCGCCGCCATGCCTTGGTGGGCAGGTAGCCGGGCAGAAGCTGGGTGCCGAAGGGCGCGCGGCGGCTGTCGATGAGCATATAGGGGTATATCTCCGCCTCCAGACGGGCCTTGTCGTAATACCCCTCTTCGGCGTAGACGGGCTGCTCCGTCTCGCCGGTGTCCCGGGCGACGTCGAATACCACTACGTCGGGATGATGGGCGCCGATGTGGCCCTTGAGGACTTCCAGCCACCGGCTCTCCACCCAATCGTCGGAATCCACAAAGCACACATACTCGCCCCGGGCCCGGTCAATGCCCGCTTTGCGGGCGGGGGTGGGGCCGGCGTTGGCCTGATGGATGACCGAGACGCGGCTGTCCTTCGCGGCGTAGCCGTCACAGAGGGAGGGGCAGCCGTCGGGGGAGCCGTCGTCCACCAGGATGAGCTCAAAGTCCCCGCAGGTCTGGGAGAGGATGCTGTCCACACACTGGGCCAGATACTTCTCCGCGTTATAGACCGGGACGATGACGGAAAAAAGCGGCATAGGCTACTCCTCTCAGTCCATGCGCAGGCGCACCAGCGCCGCGGCCGCCGGCCACAGCCGGCACTTCAAAAGCACCAGGAACGCTTTCATGTAGGCGGGCAGGCCGTCAAAGCTGAGATCCCCGGGGATGCCCGTGGCCCTCATGGCCCGGCCCGTGTTCCGGGCGGCGGCGGAGAGGGAGCCCTGGTGGGCGCACTCGGTGGCGATGGCGGTGATGACCATGCGCATGTACGCGCCGTTGATCTGCCGGTCGATGGCGGGCTCCAGGCCCCCCATGCGCCTGCGCAGGTACCGAAAACAGGTCTGCACTTCCTGAAAATACCGGGGTCGGTAGTCGTTCAAAAGAGACCCCTCCCGCAGCCGGTAGACGTACAGGGGCTCATGGGTGACGTACATGCTTTGGGCGTGGTACATGCACTCGTAGGCCATGGCGATGTCCTCGAAGAGGGTGACGCCGGAGGAGGCCTGCACGTAGTGGTCTATAAGAAGCTGCCGCCTGCCCACCCGGGCCCAGATGAAGGCGGGCACCTGCCGGGAGGGGGAGGCGAAGTCGCAGATCATGTAGGGGTAGACCTCCGCCGCGAGGCGGGCCTTGTCGTAATACCCCTCGGCGGCGCCGATGGCGTAGCGGCTGGGGCCGGTATCCCGCTGGTGGCCAAAGAGGACGATATCCGGTCTGTTATGGGCGTCGATGTGGCCCTTTATCGTCTCCAGCCAGTTGGGCAGGACCCAGTCGTCGGAGTCCACAAAGGCCACGTATTCGCTCGCTACCGCGTCCAGGCCCGTCTTCCGGGCGGCGGCGAGGCCGCCGTTGGCACGGTGGATGACCCGGATGCGGGGGTCTTTTTTGGCGTACTCGTCGCACAGGACGGGGCAGCCGTCGGGGGAGCCGTCGTCCACCAATATGAGCTCAAAGTCGGCATAGGTCTGGGCCAAAATGCTGTCCACGCACTGGGCCAGGTATTCTTCCACCTTGTAGACGGGGACCACGACCGTAAATTCGCTCATGCCCCCGCCCCCTTCCCGGCCATGGACGCCGCAACGCGGACGCACAGGCCCGTGAAGCCCATGTCCAGCAGCCGGTAAAATACCCGGGTGGCCATATCGCCCCGGGCGGCGGCGTACCGGGCCAGGGCCCCGGCGGGGGCGCCGTCGGCGAACCGCCGGACCAGAGCCCGCCGCTGGGCCATGGTCAGGTCCGCCCGGCCCGCGGCCCGGTAGATGCGGGCGTGGACCATGCTGCCCACGAAGGCCAGCACGGCGTCTTTATCCATGTCAAAATCCTCCGCCACCTTCGTCAGGGCCTCGTATACGGCCCCGATGCGCATAAGCTCCTCCTCGCCAGAGCGATGGGACACAGAGCCGGTGAGGATGCGGTGGTGGTATTTGGCAGTTGTGGGCACGGTCACGGCTTTTTGGCTGAGGTTCACCGCCGCGGCGTTCAGCACCGCGTCCTCCCCCAGGGACAGCCGCCCGTCGTACCAGGGAAGGGCCTTTATGAGCATCTCCCGCCGGCAGAGTTTGTCCCACTTGGCGTAGGTCAGGGGCCGGTCCGGTTTGTCGGGGACGCCGTCATAGCGGAAGGAGAGCATGTATTCGTGCGCCAGGCGCTTTGTGTCCTCCGGCCCGGCCCAGCAGGTGACGCCGGTGCGCTGGCTGCCCAGGGTGCGCTGGGTATCGCCGGAGAAGAGCTCGTTGACGAACTGGCCCTCGGCCATGTCCGCGCCGTGGGTCTCCAATGCCTTCAAAAGCTCCGCGAACCAGCCCGCGTCCACCCAGTCGTCCGCGTCCACGAAGCCCAGGATATCCCCGGAGGCGGCCTCGATCCCGGCGGCCACGGCGTCGGCCACGCCCCCCGGGGCCCGGTGCAGGACCCGGACGCGGGAGTCTTTCGCCGCGTATGCGTCGCAGAGGGCAGGGCTCCCGTCGGTGGAGCCGTCGTCCACCAGGATGAGCTCCCAGTCCTCCAGCGTCTGGGCCAGAATGCTGTCCACACATTGGGCCAGATATTCTGCCGCGTTATAGACGGGCACGATGACGGATACCATGGCGCGCCTCACAGGAGCTTGGTGAGCTCTTTGTACCAGCCCCGCCGGTCCACGAACTGGCGCACGCATATGTCCGCCCTATCGTTGCCCTCGATGAGGCACACGCCCTCTTCCGTCACGGCCACGTCCCAGCCGATGTAGCGCATGTCGGGCACTTCCCTGGCCGCGGCGGTGACCAGGGCCACCGCCTCCTCCCAATAGGGCACATGATAGCCCGGGAAGGGGACGCCGCTCAAGGGATGCACCACGTACTCCCGCCGGTGCATGTCGATGGCGGGTGTGGTGACGAGGCCGGTATCCACGTCGATATGGGCGGCCATGCCCCCGGCGCCCATGTTGTCCACCACCGCGTCCCCCGCGCCGGTGCGCAGGAACGCGGAGAACACGTGTACGTTCCCCTTCCCGTCCACCATGGTGTTCAGCCGGGGCACGTTGGTGCTGGCGGGGTTGAAGGCGGCAAGGCTGGGGTGCTGCAGGACCATCTCCTCCGCCAGCATGTCCCGGCTGCCGTCGTAGAGGGCGCGCAGGTCGTCCGCCGGGTCGTAGTCATAGCGGGAGATGCCCTTGCCGCAGGAGAGGCTGGTGGCCTTGAGCATGATTTTGCCGTGGGCCTTGACGAAGGCCTCGAATTCCTCAAAGGAAGCCTGAGAAAGGTCCAGCCAGTCCCGGTTCAGATAGGATGCGAAGCGCCGGTTGAAGGCGGCCTTGTTGATGAAGAGCTGCTTGTCCCCGGTGTTGACCTTTTTGATGAAGCGCTCGAAGCGGAGCATGGTGAAATACCGGGCCCGCTCCCGGTCGCTTTTTTTGTCGAAGTTAAGCTGGGCGTACTCCGCCGGGCTGGACCCGTGGCGCGCCACGCACCAGAGCATGCTCACCCAGTTTGTGAAGTACCCCCAGCCGCCGTACTGGGCCCTCATCTGCTCCCGGAAAAACCCGAAGGAGCTCTGAAAAAGCCCTTTTAAGGTGGCCTCCCGAAAAATGTCGCTCATGCCTTGTCCTCTTTCTTCTCCGCCTGGGGCGCGTTCTCCGTGCGGCGGACGGTGTACTGGGGCAGGTCGCTGACGGTCATGAATATGCGGCCCACGTACTCGCCCAGGATGCCCAGCATCATCATGATGACGCCGCCGATGAAGCACTGCACGGCGATGGAGGTGGTGTAGCCGGCGGCGATGTTGGCGTTCAGGAGCTTCCGGATGACCATGATCACCGCCACGAGAAAGCCGAACACAGCGGTGAGGACGCCCACCACCGACGCCATCCGCAGGGGCACGATGGAGAAATTGGTCAAAGCTGTCACCGTCAGGGCCAGCAGGCGCTTTAAGCTGTAGTTCGATTTGCCCGCCAGGCGGTCCCGGTGCTCCATGGGCACGTTGGCGATGCGGGTGGTGATGCGGTTTAAGTACAGCCCCGCCGCGGGAAAGGGGCTGTGGTAGTTTTTCGCCGCATCCACGGCCATGCGGCTCCAGGCGGTGAAGGAGCTGACCGCGATGTTCCGGGGCCGGTTGCCCATCCAGGCGGACACGTCCTGATAGAGCTTGGAGCAGGTGCGCTTGAACCAGGAGTGGTGCTTTTGTGGAAACTGGGCGTACACCACGTCATAGCCCTCGGAGAGCTTTTCCAGCATGGGAAAGATGCCCTCCGCCGGGTGCTGGCCGTCGTCGTCCATGTATACCACCGCGTCGCCCTCAGCATAGGCGAGAGCCGCCTGCTTGGCGGCGGCCTGGCCATAGTTGCGGGAAAGCTCCACGCCCACGATGTGGGGGTCCTCTTTGCAGAGCGAGCATATCACGTCGTAGGTGTCGTCGGGAGAGCCGTCGCAGACCAGGACGAGCTGATAAGCATAGCCCTCATGGCGGGCGAAGGCCTCCCGGATCTCCTTCACCACCGCGGGCAGGGTTTGGGCGCTGCGGTAGCAGGGGATGCATACGGATACGAGCATAGCTTTTTCCTCCCCGTTCAAGTTTCCTTCAGGCGGAAGGCGCCGGGCTTATCGCCGGGCGTCAGGGCGTGGTCGAATATGCCCTTTTCCTGCAGGGGCAGCGTCCGGGCCAGGTGTTTGGCCCGCTGGTAGAAGTCCCAGCCCAGGGCCACGTCCACGTAAGACAGGCCCACGGCGTTGAAGTAGATGAACTCCTCCGGCGTTTCCCGGCCGGGGATGCGGCCCGCCACGATATCGGGCAGGTCCCCGTGGATGTCGCTGTCATGGAGCTTCCCGGCCTGGTAGAGGCGGGTGAGGGTGGGGCTTCCCCGGCTCCGGAGATGGCGCCAGTTGTCGCAGACGATCTTGTCCGCCTTGAAGACGGTCTCGTCGTCGTCCTCCCAGCCGCCCACGTGGCTGTAGAAGGCCCCGGGCTTGCACCAGGCCCCGTGGAGCACCGGCGCCTGGCCGCTGATGGCCGTGACGATCACGTCCGCGCCGGCTGCGGCCTTCTCATAGTCCCCCCGGCAGGGGATGAACTCCATGTCGGGGAAGAGGGGGGCGAGCTCCCGGATGAACTCCTGCTCCCGCTCCTCCGTCCGGGAGGACACCCGGCAGACCCGCAGTCCCGGCAGGGCGGTCTTCAGCCCCGCCAGGTGCATCTTTGCCATCTCCCCGGCGCCGATGAAGCCGATCTCCGCCGAATCCGGCCGGGCCAGGTACTTGGCTCCCACGGCGCTGACCGCGGCGGTGCGCACGGCGGAGCAGAGCATGGCCTCGATGAGGGCGATGGGATAGCCCGTCTCCAGGCTGGATAAGAGCACCACCGCGGACTGGTTCTGGGTGCCGAAGCGGTGGGGGTTTTCCGGGAACACGGATATCCACTTGGCCCCGCACACCCCCTTGTCCAGCAGGGTGGCCGGGAGGATGTTGATGCGGCTCTGCACCGCCTCGTCGAAGATCTGCACGGTCTTGTCCGGGTAGAGGACCCGGCCGTTGGCGTAGGAGAGCATGACGTCCTCCACCACGGCCATGGCCCGCTCCATGTCGAAGCAGCCGGCCCGGAGCATGTCCTCCTGGGAGAGATATTGAATGTTGAGCTCGGTCTCCATGGGTTTGCCTTTCTTTTCAGGAAAAACGGTAGAGCTGGAAGATCATATTTTCGCCCTTTTCGTCCTCCGCCCGGAGCAGGCTTGTCACCTCGTCCACCCCGGCGGCCAGGTCCGATATGCCGTCATAGAGAAGGTGCAGGTAGCAGAACACCTGGCTCACGGTGCCGGTGGCCCGGATGGTATCCCCGGCCCGGTGGATGGGGACGTAGGCGTAGACCTGTGGCAGGGCCCGGACCGCGTCCTCGCCGGAGACGGTTTGGATGACGCCGGGGCGGATGTGCAGGGGCAGGATGCCGTAATGCTTCCCGGCGGGGCGGTCATGACGGATGAGGCTCACGTGCTTTTTGGGGTCGGGCTTGTCCCCCAGAGCATAGCGCAGCATCAGCTCCAGCTGGTCCACGCCGGTGAAGTAGCGCACCGGGTGGTAGGTCATGGACCCGCCGAAGCGGTAGCCCATCTCGTTGAAGATGAATGAGCCCCGGCCGTTGAACGCCTCTATCCACACGGGGCCGTCGTGCATCCCCGCGGCGCGGAACATAGCCCGGACCTTTTCGTCCAGGGTCGCGAGATACCGCTCCGTCCAGGCGGAGGGGAACTGCTGCAGGGCCATGACGGACCCGCCGCCGGCGCCTAAGAGCATGGAGCGCTTATCGGATATGCCGCCGAACATGGCCTCGCCGCCGCAGAGGGTGTAGTGGATGATGGAGGAGTCGTAGGGGATGTATTCCTCAATGAGCACCGTGCCGGTGCGGGAGAAGGGCAGGGCCTTTTGAAGGGCGGGCGTGAGCTCCGCCGGTTCCCGGCAGATGGAGAACCCCTGGCTGCCGCAGCTGTCCGCGGGCTTCACCGCCACGGGATATTCCACGCTCTCCGGCCTCGCAGGGTCATAGGTCCTGGCCACCGGGATGCCCGCGGCCCGGCACATGGCCTTGAACTTGGCCTTGTTGGCGCAGTCGTCCCACATCCTCCCGTCGCAGTAGATGGGAAGGCCCGCCATTTCCGCCGCGGCGATGGCATGGGGCATCACATCCTCGTTGTTGCCGGGGAACACCCCGTCGATATGGGCGTCCTTTATAAGCGCGGCCAGGGCGTGCTCATCCACCGCGTCGGCGTCATAGCGCTCGTCGGCGATGGCCTTCAGGGCGGTGAGGCCGAAGCGGGGCGGGGCGGTGGCGATGAGGGTGACGCCATTTGCGTCCGCGAAGCGGCGGATGTCCCCGGTGCTGTTGGACCCGCCCAGCAGCAGCAGGCGCTTTCCTTGAAGGGTCATAAACGTTCTCCCAGTGTTATCCACCAGCCGTGGCGGCTGGCGCTGTCGGTGACGCCGCCGTCGGGATGGCCGTCATAGCTCCAGCGCCAGAGGGTCTCCGGGGCGTCACGCTTTATTCTCTCCAGTTTTTCCGCGTCGTCCCGGGTGAAGATGAACCGCACCGCGGCGGCACGGGGCGCCCGCCTGGGGGCAAGATCCGGGGCATGCCCCAAGGCGATGTCGATGACGGCGGCCATGTAGTCCACGCCGGTGGAGAGGTAAACCAGGTCCGAGCCGATGCAGTCCCCGCCCATGCGGGCGCCGATCTCGATGATATGGGCCCGGCCGTCGGGGCCCAGGCGGAACTCCGCGTGGCTGGCCCCGTAGCGGACGGACAGGGCGTCCAGGGCCATTTTGATATCGGCGTGGATGGAGGGTATGAGGTCCGCCGGGATGTCCGAGGGCTCGTCGTGGCCTGTCTCGATGAAGTGGGGCGCGCCGGTGGTGTATTTTTTTGTGAGCGCCAGGATGTGGTGCTCCCCGGCGAAGGACACGCTCTCGCAGCTGTACTCCGGGCCGGTGAGGACCTCTTCTATAATGGCCTCGTGATGGAAGGACTGGGCCGCGGCCTGGGGGATGGCGGCGCAGAGGGCGGCGTGATCCGATACCTGGAAGATGCCCCGGCTGCCGGAGCGGTCCGTGGGCTTGACGATGAGGGGCCAAGCCATGTTTGCCAAGTCTCCCTCCGCCGGCGGGGCGGAGACCTTCAGAAACCGGGGGCAGGCCACATTCGCGGCCGTCAGGGCCCGGCGCATCTCGTACTTATCCGTGGCGATGGTGTCGGTGATCTCCGGGTTGCAGGGGATACCCAGCCTCCGCTGGACGTAGTTCACCGTGTGTACGGCCAGGTCTGACCCGATGGAGCAGCACCCCTCCACGCCCTCGGCCCGGCACACCTGCCAGATGGCCTCCTTCTCCGTGATGCTGATGGGGTGGAACCTGTCCGCAATTTTCTCCCCCACGTCATCCGCCGCCCAGGCGAACGCGTGGGTCTCAAAGCCCATCTCCTTCGCTTTCTGGATGAGGGGGGCCTGAAATTCGTTGGCGCCGATGACGGCAAGCTTTCTCATAAACGCTCCTTTTGTCAGCCTTCCATGAGGCTGTAAGCGGTGGTGGTGTATATCCGCTCGCCCTCCGCCGTGACATCGGCGGTGAGCTGGGCCTGATTGCCCGCGGGGGCGAAGGTATAGTCTTTCCCGTCGATGGACTGCTCTCCCGTGAGAGCCTCGCCGTCTTGGAAATAGTAGGTCATGCCGTTTTGCTCATGCCAGCCGGTATAGCCCTCCGAGGGGCACACTGTGTCCAGGTCCGTGACGAAGGTGTCGGCGGTGAGCTGGGCGAGGCTCCGGGCCTGGACGGGGCCGAAGTCCAGTGTGAGGTATTGCAGCAGCGCCAGGATGGTGCTGGGCCTCTGGCACATGAACCGGACGTCCTCCCGGAAAAAGGCGTCGGCGTAGAGCCGGTTCGGGTCCGCGGTGACGCCGGTGCCGCCCCAGATGTGCATGTTGCCGGGGTAGACGGTCACGTCGTGGAAGGGGTCCAGGTTCTGGCTTATAAAGTTGGTGACGAAGTATATATCCTGATGGGCGTTGGCATAGCCCTCCGTGGCCTGCTGGAAGGCGAAGGCCTCCTGCCGGGTCATGGCCTCATCGGCATAGGGCACGCTCCGGGCGGAGAGCCCCGCCGTGACGCACAGCGCCGCGCCGAGCAAGGCGGCCACAGCTTTTTGCCATGCCCGGGCGGGCTTTTCCGCCGCCGGGCCGGACAGGGCGAAGAGTATAAGACACACCGCCGCGGGGATGACCACCACCAGGTGGACCCGCAGCAAAAACCGGCCCTGGCGGATGAGGTACAGCAATAGCACCGCCCCGCCGCCGAAGGCGCCCAGGACCCCCAGCATCTCCGGCCAGCAGCGCCTTCCCCGCCTGCCCAGGTCCAGCAGCGCCAGCGCCAGCAGCAGGGGAAGGAGCGCGGCCGTGAAGGCCATGGTGCGGATGTGGCTGCCGCTCTCCATGGAGGTGGCCGCCGCCAGGGACCCCGCCTCCAAAGAGGGGTCATAGTACATGTCCACGATGCGGCGGAAGGTGACGGTGTTGATGCGCTCGTCCATGAAGTACCAGGCCCGCAGGAGATTGGAAAGCTCCGGGGGCAGGCCTGCCGCCTCCAGCTCTTCATTGGTGAGCCTCTCCGTCAGGTAGTCCATCACCAGCGAGCGGTACCGCTCGGCGTAGACATACTCGTCGTAGGCGGTGGGGTCCAGCTCGGTGCCGCTCTCCTGGCCGGGCAGGCGCAGAAGCCCCGCGCCGAAGCACAGGCCCACGGTGAGCGCGGCGCAGAGGAGGAGCGGGACCACGCGCTTTACAGGCTCCTGGCCCAGCCGCGCTTTGAGAAGCTGATAGCATACCGCCAGGGCCCAGAAGCACAGCACGCACCGGGCGGAGGAGGACCGCTGCAGCCAGGCCAGCAAAAGCATCAAAACACAGCCGACGTCCATGGCCGCGTGCCCGGCCCGGCTTTTCGTCTCGTCCCGGCACAGCGTGAGCGCCGCTGACGCCGTGCCCAGCACCGCGGGGGTGATGGTGAAGGACAGCTCCGCCGCGGCGTGGACCATGAGTCCGGCGCAGAGCAGGGCGAATATCCCCAGCCCGCCCAGGGCGGACATGCCCCGGCGGGCGGTCTTTACGAGCACGCACCGGCCAATGATGACGAGGGAAGCCGCAATGGCGAGGATGTGATAGCCCCCGTACCAGTACCCGTGCATGTCCAGGCGGTAGAAAAGGCTCAAAAGGCCGCAGAAAAGGAAGTGGGAAAAGGACTGGTCCGCCGCGGCCAGCCCCTCCGTGGAGACACGGGCGGCGGTGCGCATGATGGTCACGTCGTCGTTGGTCATGAAGGTGATGACCGTGACCCGGCATGTCCACAGGAAGAAGAGCCCCGTCACGACAGCCGCGGCCAGCCACCGGGAGCTATCCTTTTCCATGGCCCTGTCCAGCCCAGCCAGGAGCTTTTCGCCCCTGTCCGTGGCGTACAGGGCCATAAAGGCCACTATGAGGACGAGAAACAGCGCCGTCCGGCCGGGATAAGCCGTGCCGCCCCAGGCGGGCAGCAGCGCCTGGGCGGTCATCCGCCGTGTAACGGCGCTCTGGATGGCGAGATAGCATAGAAGCGCCCCGCCCAGGGCCCGGAGCGCCACGGACCACTTGTCCTCCCTGCGGGCATACAGCCGCCCGCACGCCACCGCCGCGGCGGCGGTGAGGGCGAATATGGCGATGTAGCGCAGGTAGGTCATAGCCGCTCCTTGTGTCAGTTATCCATAAGGCTGTAGGCGTCGGTGGTGTAGATAATGGCCCCGTCTTCGCCGGCGACGGGCATGAATTTGGCCTCGGCCCCGGCGGGGGCGAAGGTATAGGTCATGCCGTCAATAGCCTGCTCCCCGGTGAGGGCCTCGCCGTCCCGGAAGTAGTAGGTCATGCCGTTTTGCTCATACCAGCCGGTATAATCGTCCCCAGGGGAGACGGTATCGATGTCCGTCACGGTGACGGCGGGGGTGAGCTGGGCGGTGAGCGTTGCCTGTACCGGACCATATTCCACGGTCAGGTACTGCAAAAGCCCCGCCAGGGAGGAGAACCGGTCGCTCATGAAGAGCACGTCCTCCCGGAAGAAGGCGTCGGCATAGAGCCGGTCTTCGGGGTCCTTGGCCAGGTCCCCGATGTAGCCCCATATGACCCGGTTGTGGGAATAGGCGTCCAGCGGGTGAAGGGGGTCCGCGATAGAGCCCCGGGCGTCGTAGATGCTGGTGACGATGGTCTTGTCGGGGTGGGCGGCCTCGTAGGCCTCGATGGCGGTCTGTTCGGCGAAGACCTCCTCCCGGGAGGCGCGGTCCAGGACATGGGGCACCGTGGTCACGCTGTATACGCACAGCGCCGCCCCGGCCAGAGTCAGGATGAGAGTCCCGGCCTTCGCCCCTTTGGCCGCCGGCGCGGGCGCGGAGAGGGCCAGCAGGACCAGCGTGACGGCGGCGGGATAGGACACCACCAGAAAGACTCTTATGAGGAACCGGCCGTCCGCCGCCAGGTGCAGGAGCATCAAAAGCGTCCCGCCCGCGGCGCATAGAACGCACAGTCCCTCCGGCCAGTATGCCCTGCCGTGGGCGGCCCACTGGGCCAGGCACAGCAGGATGAGCACGAGGATGAGCCCCGACTGGGCCCGCATCTGTCCGTCGGACCACAGCGTGGCGGCCAGGTCCTTCGCCGTGCCCCACAGCCGTGCGGGCAGGGAGGCTTTCGGCTGGGCGGCCAGGTCGGCGTAATAGATGCCGGCGAGGGAACGAAGCATGTCCGTGGTCACCCGCTCATCCATGAAAAACCAGCCCTGCATCAGCGTGGCCAGCTCTTTGGGCGCCCCCGCCCGCTCGTACTGCTCTTCCGTCAGCTTGTCGAAGAGAATGTCCCCGATGAGGGAGCGGTAGTACTCCGCTTCCCGGTAATTCTCGTCGCTCTCCAGCTTGTCCCCGGAGATGCAGAGCCCCGCCGTGACGCCGGCGGTCACGAGGACCGCGAGGCACAGCGCTGTCATGGCTCGGCCCCGGCCAGAGTCGCGGGTGAGCCAGATGCGGACCAGGGCATAGGCCATGGCCAGGGCCAGGAAGCAGGCCGCGGCCATGCCGGTGGCCCGGCGCTGGAGGAAGCACAGGAGGGTGAACAGCCCCGCCAGGATGTCCGACCGCACCCGGCCGGCCCGTGTCGTCTCGTTGCCCCGGCACAGCACAAGCGCCACGGCGGCGGCGCCCACGGCGGCGGCGGTGACGGTGAAGGCCAGGCGGGCGAAGGCGTATAGAAACAGCCCGCCTCCCAGAAGCAGGGTGAGGAGGCACCCCATCCAAACGGGCAGGCCCCGACGGCTGGTCTTCACCAGCACGCACCGGCCCAACACCGTGAGGCTGGCCCATAGCGCGAGGATGTGATAGCCCAGGTACCAGTACCCGTCCGGGTCCAGACGGTAGAACTGCCCTATAAGGGCGCACAGCAACAGGGATATGGCGGAGGCGTTCTCCGTGGAGGAGTGGGCCAGGGTATCATGCAATGCCGCCAGGCCCTTTTCCGGGACCTGGGCGATGGCCTGCATAAAGCTCACCTCGTCGATGGTCATATAGGTCATCACCGTGAGCCGGGAGGCCAGAAGGAAGAAAAGCCCCGCGGCGACGGCCGCGGTAAGCCAGCGGTACCGGTCCCGCTGGCAGGCCCGGTCCCATCCGGCAAGGATCGCTTTTCCCCGGCCCGTCATCCCTTGTAAAAGGCCGTGACGGCCTCCACGGCCTTTTCCACGTCAGGATCGGCAAGGCCGTAGTGCATGGGCAGGCGCAGAAGCCGCTCGCTCTCCCGGGTGGTGTATTTATCCTCCCCGTGGAACCGGCCGAAGCGCAGGCCCGCCGCGGCGGAGTGCAGCGGCACATAGTGGAACACGGACTGGACGCCCCGCTCCCGCAGAAAGGCGATGAGGGCGGTGCGCTCGGAGATGTCCTTCGCCTTGACGTAGAACATGTGGCCGTTGTGCACGCACCCCTCGGGGACGGCCTGCCAGTCGATATAGCCCTCCCTTTCCAGGGGAGCCAGGCCCTCCCGGTAGATCCGCCAGCTATGGAGCCGGGCGGCGTTTATCTCGTCCGCCATCTCCAATTGGCCGTAAAGATACGCGGCGTTCAGCTCGCTGGGCAGGTAGCTGGAGCCCAGGTCCTCCCAGGTATATTTATCCACCTGGCCCCGGAGCAGCCGGGCCCGGTTGGTGCCCTTCTCCCGGATGACCTCCGCCCGGGGGTCATCCTCCCGCAGGAGGATGGCGCCGCCCTCGCCCATGGAGTAGTTTTTCGTCTCATGGAAGCTGTAGCAGCCGTAGTCCCCGATGGCCCCCAGGGCCTTGCCCTTGTAGGTTGCCATGACGCCCTGGGCGGCGTCCTCCACCACCTTCAGGTCATGGCGGCGGGCGATGTCCAGAATGGCGTCCATCTCGCAGGCTACGCCCGCGTAGTGCATGACGCAGATGGCCCGGGTCCGGGGCGTGACGGCGTCCTCGATGAGCTTTTCGTCTATGTTCATGGTGTCGGGGCGTATATCCACGAACACAGGCACCGCCCCGGCCAGCACGAAGGCGTTGGCCGTGGAGGAGAAGGTATAGGAGGGCAGGATGACCTCGTCTCCGGGCTGGAGCTGGCACAGCAGCGCCGCCATATCCAGGGCATGGGTGCCGCTGGTGGTCAGGAAGGCCCGGGCCGCGCCGGTGCGCTGCTCCAGCCATTCATGGCACTTTTTCGAGAAGGCCCCGTCGCCGCATATCTTATGGGAGTGGATGGCCTCCAGGACATACTGGTCCTCCCGGCCGCAGTAGGGGGGTATGTTGAACAGGATCATAAGGGTTCCTCCAAATGTCCGCCGTCAGCGGTCAGCGTACATCCGCTCGTAGTAGTTCCTATACTCTCCGGAGACGATCTCCTTCCACCAGGGGCGGTTATCAAGATACCAGCGGATGGTCTTTTGGATGCCGTCGGCAAAGGCGGTCTCCGGGCTCCAGCCCAGCTCGGCGTGGATCTTCGCCGGGTCGATGGCGTAGCGCAGGTCGTGGCCCTTCCGGTCGGTGACGTAGGTGATGAGGCTCTCGGGCTTATCCAGGGCCTGGCAGATGAGCTTCACGATGTCGATGTTGCGCATCTCGTTATGGCCGCCGATGTTGTAAACTTCGCCGATGCGCCCCTTTTCCAGGATGAGGTCAATGGCCTTGCAGTGGTCCTCCACATACAGCCAGTCCCGCACGTTCAGGCCCTGGCCGTATACCGGCAGGAGCTTGTCGGCAAGGGCGTTCGCGATCATCAGGGGGATGAGCTTTTCCGGGAACTGCCAGGGGCCGTAGTTGTTGGAGCAGCGGCTCACCGTCACGGGCAGGCCGTAGGTGCGGCAGTAGGCCAGAGCCAGCAGGTCCGCCCCCGCCTTGGAGGCGCTGTAGGGGCTGGAGGCGTGCAGCGGCGTGGCCTCGGTGAAGAGCATATCCGGCCGGTCCAGGGGCAGGTCCCCGTACACCTCGTCGGTGGACACCTGGTGGAAGCGGATGTTCCCGTGGGCCCGGCAGGCGTCCATGAGCACCTGCACGCCCAAGACATTGGTCTTTAAGAATATCTCCGGGTCCTCAATGGACCGGTCCACGTGGGTCTCGGCGGCGAAGTTCACCACCGCGTCGGGCTTTTCTTTTTCAAAGATGGCGTCTATCCCCACTCTGTCGCGGATGTCCTGCTTGTAGAAGGTGAAGCGGCTATCCTCCATGGCCCGGGCCAGGGTGGACATGTTCCCCGCGTAGGTGAGGCTGTCCACGCAGACGATGGCGCAGTCCGGGCGGTTATCCAGCATATAGTAGACGAAGTTGGCGCCGATAAAGCCGGCGCCGCCGGTGACCAGCAGTTTTTTCATAGGTCCTCCCAAGGGCAGACTTTATTTTATAATAAACCTATTTCTTCCTATTAAAGCATTATACCACAGCCCGCCCTAAAAGCAACACCATTTGACATAATATATGGTCCCCAAAAGGCCCAACAGGCCCTTTTGGGGACCACGAGGAAACGTTATTCAGGCACCCGCAAATCTGAACACCGCGCCGGCGACGGCGCCGATGAGGATGAGGAAGGCGGGGTGGAGCTTTTTGAAGGCCTTGCTCACGGCGAAGATGACCGCCGCCAGGACCCATGCTTTCCAGTCCAGCACGGTCCAGAACTTGCCCAGGCCCTCCCAGGCGTCCAGGCGGAACAGCACCCCCAGGGCCACGGTGATCCCTGCCGCGGCGATGAGGCCCGTGGACACGGGGCGGATGCCGTAAAAGGCGCCCTTGACATACTTGTTGTCCCGGAAGGCCCGCAGGGCGGCGGCGATAAGGATGATGACGATGATGCTGGGGGTGACGATGCCCACCAGCGCGGCCACGCTTCCCGGCACGCCGGCGCTGGTGTAGCCGGTGTACACGGCCATGTTGATGCCGATGGGGCCGGGGGTGGACTCGCTGACGGCCAGCATGTCCGCCACCTGCTGGGCGGTGAACCAGCCGGTGCGCGCGCCCATCTCGTAGAGGAAGGGGAGGGTGGCCAGGCCCCCGCCCACGGCGAACAGGCCGGTCTTGAAAAACTCCCAGAAGAGTTGCAAAAATATCATTTCTTCGCCGCCCCCTTCCGCATCTGGAGCGCCACGCCGATGACGCCGGCCACGAGCACGAACAGCACCGGGGACACGTCCAGCACGAGAGACAGCACCGCCGCAGCTACAAAAATGCAGGCGGTGAGCTTATCCACCACGGAGGACTTCAGGAGCTTGATGACCGCATTTAAGATCAGCACCGTCACCGCCACCCGGATGCCGGCAAAGGCGTTCTGCACGATGGCGTAGTCCGCGAAGTTCTGCAAAAGCGCGGCGATGAGGCCGATGATGATGAAGCTGGGCAGGACCAGGGAATAGGTGGCGGCGATGGCGCCGGGGACGCCCTTCTGCTTGAAGCCGATGAAGGTGGCGGTATTCACGGCGATGATGCCGGGGGTGCACTGGCCGATGGCGTAATAGTCCGTCAGCTCCTCGTTGGTGCACCAGCCCCGGCCCTCCACCACCTCCCGCTGGAGGATGGGCAGCATGGCGTAGCCGCCGCCGAAGGTGATGGCCCCCATGCGGAAGAAAGTGACGAAAAGCTCCCAGTATATTTTCATGGCTGTGCCTCCCTGTCCTTGCACACGTCGCACCATCCGGCGGGGGCGCACAGGCTCTCCAGCTCCTGCCAGGTGAGGGCCACGCCGGAGTGGGCGCTGCCCGCGGCGGGATAGACCGTGTCGTGGTCTTTGAGACTCACGTCCAGCCATACCTCCGCCTGGGGCGGGACCAGGAAGGGGCACACCCCGCCTGGGGCGTTGCCGGTGAACCGCTCCGTGTCCTCGGGAGAGAGCATCTTCGCCTTGCCGCCGAAGGCGTCCTTAAATTTGCGGTTATCCACCCGGCGCTTGCCCGCGGCTACCACCAGCACCGCCCCGTCCCCGTGGTAAAAGCCCAGGGTCTTGGCGATCTGGTCCGGGTCCACGCCCAAGGCCTCCGCCGCCAGGTCCACCGTGGCGGTGGACTGGGGAAACTCGTGCAGCCGGTCCAAAAAACCTTTTTCTTCCAAAAAAACACGCACTTTTTCGATGTTCATGGGGGAAAACTCCTTGCAAAATGGAAAATCTGCGCTACAATGATACCATGAATGAGGAAAAAAGAAAAGTCGCCGTTATCGGCGCGTTGAATGTGGACATCAGCGGCCGGGCGGAGGCTCCCTTAGCGCGGGGCGACTCCGTCATGGGCAAGGTGCGCACCACCCTGGGCGGGGTGGGCTGGAACGTGGCGCGAAACTGTGCCCTGCTGGGGGCGGACGTGTCCTTCTACTCCCTGCTGGGCCGGGACGGCCAGGCCGACGCCATCCGGGCGGAGAGCGCCCGGTACGTGGTGGACATCTCCGGCTGCCGCTGGGTGGATGAGCAAAACAACCGCTACCTCTATATCTGCGACGAGCACGGGGACGTGGCCTGCTGCGTCAACGATATGGCCCTGTGCAACAGGATGGACAAGAGCTTCGCCGCCCGGTGCCTGGATGCCGTGCAGGACTGCGGTGCGGTGGTGGCGGACGCAAACCTCCCCCAGGGGACGCTGACCTACCTCGGCGAGAATTTGAAAGCACCGCTGGTGGTGGACTGCGTGTCCACGGCAAAGTGCGTGCGCCTGCGGCCCATACTGGGCCATATCCACACCCTGAAGGCCAACCTATCCGAGGCGGAGACCCTTATAGGCGCCAAGGGCCCGGAGGCCTGCATCGCGGCGCTCACCGCCGCCGGGGTGAAACGGGTGGTCATCTCCATGGCGTCCGAGGGCGTCATATGCGGCGAGGCCGGCGGGGAGATATTCGCCAAGCGCTCGGTGCACACCGAGGTGGTGGACGCCACCGGCGCGGGGGACAGCATGACCGCCGCCCTGACCGTGGGCCTGGCCGCGGGGATGAGTTTCACCGACTGCGCCTCCATGGGCGTCACCGCCGCCGGCATCACCATCGCCAACCCCGGCGCCGTCACCTCGGCGCTTGCTGTTTTACGGCCCTGGTAATGGGCGGCTGGGCCCGACAGAGCCCCTCCTGCTAAAGTTCGCTTCGCTCACCAACCGCATGCGGGGCGCTGCCGGATCCCACCGCCCGTCGGTGCGGCAAAAGCCTCGCAGAGTTCGCGCCCGCAGGCGCGAATAAATTTGGATATGATTTCCGGGGACATGCGCCTCGGAAATCATACTTCTCGGCTCACGGAGTGTGCGAGCGCAGCGAGTGCGCGTATGTGAGCCGCGATTTCAAACTAAAAAGAACGAGAACCGCACTCGCGGTTCTCGTTCTTTTTATAAAAGCCACACCCCTGCGCGCTTCGGAAGTTGGAAAGGAGTTTCCTGTATGAGAAAGCATCAAGAGGAGAAAGGGGAGTTAAAGGTGGGCCCATTTACAGGGGCGTGGCCGGCGGCGAAGTCATCGGCCAGAGGCTTTGCTCCGACCTTCTGTCCCTATCTAATCACATTTTGGGCAGTTCGTCAAGTGAATTTTTCAATAATCTGGAAATTTTTATAACACCTGAACGAAACGGGCCAAATTGGTTCCATTTTTTGATTTTTATCCTGCATTTTTGACACGGGCCAGGGCGGCCAGCACCGCCTCCCGGATGGCCTCCGGCGGTCCCGCCATCACCGCCCCGGCAGCGTCGGCGTGGCCCCCGCCGGTGGGGGAGAAGGCGTGCAAAATATTGCCCGCGTGGACGGAGCCGTCCGTGCGCAGGGAGACCTTCCAGGTCCTGTCGGGCAGTTCCCGTATCAGCAGCCCCGCCCATGTCCCCTCCGGGAGCATGGTGAGGAGCGAGATCTTATCCATGTCGTCCTCTCCGGCGCCGCAGGCGGTGATGGCGGCGAGGGGCAGGACCATGGCGCAGATGCCGCCGTGGAGCTCCATGGCGCCGAAAAGGGCGCTCTCCAGCCGCAGCCGGGCGGGGGATTTTGTCTCAAAGAGCCGGCGGGTCAGGCCCACCGCGTCGAAGCCCGCCTCCCGCAGGGCTCCGGCGATGGTGAGGGTCCGGCCCGTGGTGCCGGGAGTGCGGAAACAGTTGGTGTCGGTGGAAAGGGCGACGTACAGCGCCTCGGCGGTGTACGCGTCCAGGGGTGCGCCCATCTCCCGCAGCAGCAGGTACACCAGCTCCCCCGCGGCGGCGCTGTCCGCCTCCAGGAAGGTATACTTCGCATAGCCGGCATTGGTGCCGTGGTGGTCCACGGCCAGGTCCGTGCGCGATGCCAGATGCTCCCAGCCCGCGGGGAACTGGGCCGGGCCCGGGGTGTCCACGGCGGCCACGAACCGGGGCGCGAACCCCTCAGGGGCGAAGTAGGGCACCATGTACTTCTCATACCGGGCCATGCTGGGGGGATTGGCGGCGAGATACGCCTCTTTGCCCAGGGCCCGCAGGCCCCGGCACAGGGCGCAGCCGCTCCCCGCCGCGTCCCCGTCGGGGCGGACGTGGGTGATGATGAGGATATCGTCCGCCGCCGCCAGCAGCGCCGCGGCCCGGGTCACATCTACGCGTTCCATAAAGCGCCTCCTCGTATAATAAGTTTGAAAGTTAATAATCCAGATATCAGCAGGCTTAGAGATGCCCGTGATACAATAGCT
>CANRKN010000010.1 GCA_947631215.1 uncultured Oscillospiraceae bacterium
TCTTCGTCGTCAGCCACAGCCTGCGCGGCCTCGATGGCGGCGGCGATGCCAGCCTCGGTCCAGGACTCCTCGGTGTAGTCCTCTTCCTTCAGCGCCTCAGCGTCGGCGATAGCGGCCTCCAGCTCGCTCTTGTCGACGGGCGCGGCCTTCTCCAGCTTGGCCATAGCGTCGTCCAGGGCCTTCTGGGCCTTGTCGACCTGCGCCTGCTTCACGTTGACGTTGGTGTCAACGGACTTGGCGGTGGCCAGAGCAGTGGCGATGGCTTCCTTGTTGGCAGCCCAAGACTCCTTGGTGTAGTCAGCTTCCTTCAGCGCCTCAGCGGCGGCGATGGAGGCCTTCAGAGCGGTCTTGTCGACCGTGCCTTCCTTGACCAGGCCCTTCACAGCGGCGTCCAGAGCGTCGGCCGCGGCCTTGATCTTGGACTCAACACCGGCCTCGAGAGCCTTCTGAGCGTTCTCAAGGGCCTTCTGCATGACCTTCCAAGACTCGTAGGTGTAATTCTCGGGAGTGCCGATGCCCTTGGCAGCGTTGATGGCCTTCTGCAGGGCCTCGCGGCTCTTCACAACAGGATTCAGATAGTTGTGGACAGCGCAGATGTCCTGGATCAGCTTGATGATCTTCGCACGGTTGACCATGGTGTTGGCGTAGGTGCCGCCATCCACAAAGGCCTGCAGGTCGGCAGCGTCCTTATCCAGTACGGTGAACGCGTCGTCAAGGGTCTTCACGGTGCCATGGACATAGCTGGTGTAATCAGTGCCGGACTTCAGCTCGTAGTCGCTCTTGATCAGAGCCTTCTCGTCGGCGATGGCAGCCTTGGCGGCCTTCATGCCGGCGGTCCACTTGGTGATGCTCTCCACCGCAACGGTCTTGTTCTCGCGGTTGGCAAGGCCGTCACCGACGTTCACGTTCAGCGCCAGTCCCATGTCGCTGGTCGTGACCTTGTACTCGTTCATGAACGCCTTCGTAGCGCCGGTAGGAAGAGTACCGGTGTAGAACACCGCCTGGCTCTCGCCATTCGGGCCATGGTCGTACCAACCGCTGACGCCCTTGACTGCGGCGATCTTCGTGCCGTCGGCGGCGGTCAGCACCATCTCGGCGCTGTCATACTTTGCGTTACCAGTGCCGTACACGTTGGAATTGGCCAGGCTTTCGTTCAGGGTGACCGTGATCTTCAGGCAATCGCCGGCGAGAGGTGTGCCGGTGACATCAAAGTTCTTATAGGTGATGGTAGCGTTGGTGGCGCCGGGATCAACAACGATGGCGTTGGTCTTTGTGCTGATCTTGGGGCCATAGTAATCGGCGCTGGTGAATTTGACCTCAGCCGTGTCGACGACCTCCGTGCTCCACACATTAGCGGAGGTAGCGGTGCCGGTGGCATTGGTCTGGTTATAGGCCCTGTACAGGGTGATGGTGATCACATCAGTGGTGGTAAAGGCTCTCTGGTCATTTCTGATGGAGAAGTTGACATTGCCACTGCTGCTGCTACCGTATACGATATAGCCCTCAGCCTCGTTTGCGCCCTCACCGCCATTGAACACAGTCTTCGTGATGGAGGTAGGAACATTAGTGTCAACTGTGTGGCTCAACACCGTGTTGTTGGCGGGATCCAGCTCAAGGATCTGCTCCTTCGCGGCAAAATCGTCGGTGCCGTCGATAACCGTATCTATGCCAGAGAACCACGTCAGGTACTCTTTGTTCAGCTTGACGGAAATGCCGTAGTGGGTGCCGTCATAGTTCGCGCCGTTGCCGGAGTCAGGGATACCGATTTGGAAGGTGACCGTCTTGTCGTTGGTGGCCTTCTCATTCAGGATCTTCGCGGTGGCAGAAGTCTTCATCAGAGCCTTGGACAGCTCCTCGGAGGCCTTCATGAAATCGTAATAGGTAACGTCCTTCTGGAAGCCGTTCAGACCGGTGTGATCCTGGTCCAGCAGTTTGGACAGGTTGGCGTCGTTAGATACAACTGCAAAACTAGCATAATCAGGAGAGAGCGTTCCGGCAGTGTTAGCCGCCGCCTTGGCAGCGGTATACTCCTCGATCTGCTTGGCCAGGGCCTCGCTGTCTGCGTGACTGGGCAGGGCGTTGTCGGCCTCGAGAGCCTCAGCAGTCTCCACCAGCGCCTTCACAGCGGCGTATTTCGCATAGGTCTTGCCAGTGGCAGACAGGCCGTTGAAGTCCTCAGCAGCCTTGGCAGCGGCCTTCATGGCAGCCAGGTAGTCAGCCTTGTACATCTCGGTCCAGGGAGTCTCGTCCAGAGCGTCGGGGTCGACGCTGCCAGTCGTGAAGCCCGTGGGGGCAGTCGTATAGATGTGGCCCAGGCCCTTGCCAGCGGTGGCAGCGCCATAGGTGTTGCCGACAGGCTTGCCGTCGGCGCCGACATAGGCGTTAGGATAGATATCGGTCCAAGCGATGGTGGTCCACTCGCTGATGGCCTGCAGGCCGCCGTTGATACCGTCAGAGGTGGCCCAGTCGTCAGCAGTCTTGGGGACCAGCCCCTCGACATAATTGCCGCCAGTAGCAGTATAGCCGACCAGCTTGTTCACGACCGTGGTGACACTCGCGGTGGTGACATCGGTGCCGATCTCAATGCCGTCCAGACCCTCTTCCAGCATCTTCACAGCCAGAGCATAGGTCTTGTTGAACTCGGAAGCGGGATCGCCGTCCACATAAGTACCGTTGATCTGCGCGTCGGTGTCGCCCTTGCCGTAGAGCTCACCGGCGTCCACGCGGGTCTTATAGGGAGCGGCCTTCTCCACGGCCTCTTCCAGAGCCAGGTGAGACGCATGGCTCACGACGCCCAGAGCGACCAGCAGAGGCAGGTCCTCCACTTCCTCCTCGGGCATGATGGAGGCCATCTCGGGCTCGTCAACGACGGGCTCCTCGTCGGGCTCCTCCGCGGCGGGCGCGTCAACGACGGGCTCTTCCACGGGTTCCTCGGCCTCAGGGGCCACAGGAGCCTCAGGGGCCACGGGCGCCTCTTCGACGACTTCGGCCGGAGCCTCTGCCTCGAACTCCTCGGCCGCTACGGCCGGGACGCACAGGGACAGAACCATGACCAGCGTCAAAAGCAGGCTAAGTGCACGTTTTGTCATTTTGTTGTCCTCCTAATGATTTTTCGGTTTTCTTCGCGCCCGGTCCTTTTACAACAGAATTTACATTCCGTTGTTAATGGGGCGCTCCGGCCAGGAGGGAGGACTGCCGGGGAGGGGCCATGGCGTGGGCCCGGGCGGCGCATGGGGCGGGCCATGGGGGCATAAACACATTTTTGCATTCCGCTTTTTTCCGTGGCCCGGATGGCGGAAAAATGGCTTGACTTTCCCGGGCGCGTTGAGTATAATAAACAGGTCCGACAGCTATGGAGAAGTCGCGTAGTTTGGTCGAGCGCGCACGATTGGAAATCGTGTATACCCCATAAGGGTATCGAGGGTTCGAATCCCTCCTTCTCCGCCACGTCAGAAGCGCTTTGAAGATTCGAGGTCCTGGCAAGCCAGGCCCCCTCATCGGTCAAAGCGCTTCTTCCTTTTTCCCATGCGACCCGCTGCGCTGGGCTCGCATGGGAGCCCTGGAGAAGATTCGAGGTCCTGGCAAGCCAGGCCCCCTCATCGGTCAGAGGTCTTTCTCCTTTTTCCCGCGAAACCCGCTGCGCTGGGCTTTCGCGGGGGCCCCGAGAGAGTGATGTATAAAAACACGGCAGCCGCAAAAGCGGCTGCCGTATTTTTTGGTGAAAGGGAGCGGGTTACTTTTTGTTCCGCTTGACCTTTTCCTGCATGGCCATGACCACGCAGATCAGGTTGATGAAGCCCAGCACCGCCACGGTGATGCGGATGCCCAGGGGCAGCTCCTTGTTCTCATACAGCACGAAGCAGACGCCGTCCAGCCCCGCCGCCGCTATGATGCTGACGGCCACTTGGATCTTATCCGATACTTTCATTTTTCCTCCTCCTGACAGATGTTGTTACACAAGGCAGGCAGACGTGGTCGCCTTCTTGTATTGGCAATGATAGCTGCCGCTGCTTTGCGCCGCCTTCGCGGCCTCCGCGTCCCGATAGGGACATTTCGTGCCCTTGTTGTTGGCGCAGTCCGCACAGTTGGCCTGGACAAACGTGACTTTCGGGTCCGCAGTGCTGCCGGCGCCGCCGGTCACGGCGTCCAGGGCCTCTTCGTTCATGTTGTTCATTTTTGTTCCTCCTTGTATGTTTTACTTTATGGTCAGCACGTCATCGTAGCCCGTCTGCTCGAAAATGGAGCGGATAAGCTCGTTGGCGCCGGTGACTACGACATGGCCGCCGCCCAGGCGCTTCACCATGATGAGCAGCACGCGCAGGCCGGCGGAGGAGATGTACTCCAGACGGGACATATCCACCTGAGCGGCCGTGAGGGCGTTTTCCCCTGCGGCCTTCTCAAAGGCGGCCAAAAACTCCGGCGCGGTGAGGGAGTCCACCCGGCCCCGCAGGGCGACGGTGAGCTCCGAACCGTTCACGGCCGTATCCAGGCCGAAGGCGCCGCCCGTCTCTCGGACGGGCTCTGCCCAGTCCGGGTCCGGGGTCAGCTCCCATACCACCAGGTCCGCGTAGAGCTTTTCCATGGCCTGGCGCTGCTGTTCGTCCAGCTGGGAGAATACCTTCAGCTCCGGCATGTGCTGGCCCATGGGCAGCTTCCGTACCTTCAGGCCCACTTCCTTCATCAGGGCCTCGGCCTTGGGGTAGTCCTCCTTATGGCCGTAGCGGATGACCATGTCGTTGTCGCCCACCACCACGTCCGCCTGGGCGGACAGGGTGGTGAAGACGCTTACGACGTTTTTGAAGCCCTCCACGCCCAGCACGGACACCAGGGTGCCCACAGTGCGCTGGCCGGACTCCACGTCGGGGGTGAGCCAGCGGCCGCCGAATTCCTTCAGGAGCCGCCGCACGTTGGCGCAGAGCTGCCGTACCTCCGACTGGGTGAGGTAGGTCAGCGTACTCTCGGCGGTGAAGCACACCGGCCCCTCCACGCCGTCCAGGGCGGCCCGGAGGGAGGTGTAGCTGGTAAAGTCCGCGGCCCGGTATTCCGCCGGGGCGGGGCGGTTTTTACCGGCCAGCAGCCTTTTCATCAGCGGGGCCATCCCGTCGATGACGATGGGCAGGTCACAGCCGATGAAGCGCTTATGGCCAAGGCCCTCCCACAGGGCCCGGGGGGTATAGCCGCAGCCCAGGTCCACGATGGTTTTCTCCGGCACGGCGGCCAGGAATCGGTTCATGGTCTCGTGGTAGGCATCCGTGCCGGCCATCATGCCCATGGAAAGGGCGGCCTGCTGTTCGCCCTTGAATACCTCGTCCGGGTCGATGTGCAGCTCCCTGGCCATCATGGCCGCGTCCTCGTCCCCGGCCTTCATGAGGTACACCAGGGTGGACCTGGCGCCGTTGAACGCGGGGTTGGTCCTCGCTCTCAGTTCATCCATGTGTCAGATACCTCCGGGTCCGGCCGGTCATTTTATGGTCAGCACGTAGTTATAGCCTGTCTGTTCGAAGATGGAGAGGATGAGCTCGCTGGCTCCGGTGACGGTGACATGGCCCATGCCCAGGCGCTTCGTCATGATGAGCAGCACACGAAGCCCCGCGGAGGAGATGTACTCCAGATGGGACATATCCACCTTGGCGTCCGTAATGGTATGGGCGTCCGCGGCCTTCTCAAAGGCGGCCAGAAACTCCGGCGCGGTGAGGGAGTCCACCCGGCCCCGGAGGGTAAAGGTGACTTCGTCTCCGTCCACATCCGTGCGCAGGGCGAAGGCGCCGCCCGTCGTCTCACGGACAGGCTCTTTCCAGGCCGGGTCCGGGGTGATCTCCCAGACGGTCAGGCCTGCGTACAGCTTCTTCATATTCTCCCGCTGCTGCTCGTCCAGCTGGGCGAACACCTTCAGCTCCGGCATGTGCCCGCCTATGGGAAGCAGCTTTGCCTTCAGGCCGTTTTCAGCCAGAAGGGCCGCGGCCTTCTCAAATCCGTCCTTGGCCCCGGAGCGGACCACCAGGTCGTTGTCGCCAACGGTCACGTCCGACTGGGCGGACAGGGTATTGTAGGCGCTCATCATGTTTTTGATGGCCTCCTCGCCCATCACGGCCCGCAGCGTGCCTATGGTACGCTTGTTCGCCTCCGGGTCCGGGGTGAGGAGCCTGCCGCCGAACTCTCTCAGCACCCGCCCCACGTTGGCGCACAGCTGCCGGACTTCTGATTGGGTCAGGTAGGCCAGCGTCCCCTCGCTAGTGAGGCACAGCGGCCCCTCCACCCCGTCCAGGGCAGACCGGAGGGAGGCGTAGCTGGTAAAGTCCGCGGCCCGGTATTCCGCCGGAGCGGGCCGGTTTTTGCCGGCCAGGAGCTTTTTTATCAGCGGGGCCATCTCGTCGATGACGATGGGCAGGTCGCAGCCGATGAAGCGCTTGTTTTCAAGACCCTTCCGCAGGGCCCGGGGGGTGTAGCCGCAGCCCAGGTCCACGACGGTCTTCTCCGGCGCGGCGGCCAGGAACCGGTCCATGATCTCGTGGTAGGCGTCCACGCAGGCCATCATGCCTAAGGAAAGGGCATCCCGCTTCTCGCCGCCAAACTGTTCGTCCGGGTCGATGTGCAGTTCTCCGGCCATCATGGCCGCGTCCTTGTCCCCGGCCTTCATGAGATACACCAGGGTGGACTTGGCCGCGTTGAACGCGGGGTTGGTCCTTGCTCTCAATTCATCCATATATGTCGTCTCCTTATGATTTGGTCAGTCACTTGATGGGCGGCGCGCCGCCGCGGCCGGTCTGCCCGGGGATGGGTCAGCGGCGGCCCATCCGGCGGCGGGCTGCCATGGCCGCGAGGGCTCCGCCGCAGCCCAGGAGCAGCAGCGCCCAGGGCAGGATAGGCGTGCCGTCGCCCGTCTTCGGCGCGGTGGGGGCGGAGGAGGACGCAGGCGCGGATGTGGACGGGGATGTGGGCGCAGGCGTGGCCGTGGGCGCAGCGGTGGGCGCGGGCGTGGGGGTGGGCCCGGTCAGGGCCAGGACCTTCACGGGCCCGGCCAGGGCCCTTTGGTCCGCCGCAGGCGTTATGGGCGCGCCCGCCTCGTCGAACCAGCCATGGCCCGCCGCCAGCAGGCTGTTCACGGTCAGCGGCTGGTCGATGGGATTGCCCAGCACATCGGTCTGGATGCACTCCACGGCATTGACGCTGCCCCGGAAGACGCCGCCGGAGAGGGTGACGGTGCAGTTGTCCTCAATGCGCAGGCCCAGCTCCGTGCCATCGACGGTGCCGCCGCTCACGGTGAGGGCGCCGGGGGTGCGAGAGGTACCGTCGACACATATGCCGTTCTCCCCGCCGGTGATGGCGCCGCCATTGACGGTGACATTGCCGTGGGAGATGTCGACGCCGTTCTCCCCGCCGGTGATGACGCCGCCGTTCACGGTGACCATGCCGTAGGCCAGGATGCCATTCATGGCGCCGGCGATCTCGCCGCCGTTGACCGTTATCTGATCGTCAGGGTTCAGGGCGAACAGGACCAGCGCGGAGTACCCGTCGGACCGGACGGCGCCGCTGTTGACGGTCACATCACCGCAGTAATTCACCACCGTGTTCCCGCTGCTGGTGACGGTCCCGCCGTCTATGATAAGACTGCCGCCGTCGAGGACGATGGAGCCCTTGATGACGCCGCCGGCCACGGTCAGCATGTTGCTGGAGTGCTCTGGGTCACTGCTGCCATCGCCCAGGTCGATCTCGTCGTCTGCCGTCAGGGTGTACTCGCCGCCCTGGAAGGTGACAGCGGCGCCGGTATCCAGCGTGAGCCTCTGCCTTGCGGTCGCGTCCGCCAGCAGGGTCAGCGTGGCGCTGCCCGCCCTGGCCGCCGCGGCCCAGGCACTCTCTATGGAGGTGTATTGGGCGGCGGTCCCGTTCGCGGTGACCTCCGCCACCGGGGCCGTGCCGTGTACCGTCACGGGCCCCTCCAGGACTGTTGCGTCCGCCGCCGGGGCCAGAGGGGCGTCATTTTCATCGAACCAGCCGCAGCCATCGGCCAGCAGGCTGTTCAGGGTATGGCCGTCGCTGCATTGGATGGCGTTGGGCTCGCCCTCATACACGCCGCCGGAGAGGGCCACGGTGCAGTCTCCCTCCACCTGCAGGGCAGGGCCGGCCAAGCCGGCGACCCGGGCGTACTCTACATTGAGAGTGCCGGCAAGCTCCTCCTCGTCCGCCACCGATATGCCTGTGCCGCCCTGGACAGCGGCGCCGTCGATGAAGGCGGAGGCGCCGGCTATTGTCAGGGCCGTGCCGTCGCTCTCCAGGGTGCCGCTGACGATGGAGGCGCTGGCGCCGAACCAGAGGTAGACAGCGGCCTCGCCGCCCAGGATATGGCAGTGGTTCGTGGTGACGGTGCTGCCCGCGTTGACCGCGTACACGCCGTACCGGCCGCCGATGACGTCGGCGTAGTCCAAAGTCACCTGGCAGGGCCCGAGGCCCAGCACAGAGATGGCGTCGCCGGAGACGCTGCCGATCTCGGCGTTGCTGCCGGCGGTCACGGAGCCGCTGCCGACAACGACAGCGTCCCCCTCATTGGCGACGCCCGCGCGCTCTTCCAGCACCAGGTCTCCGCCGTCCACGGCGACGAGGCCCGCGATACCGGCGCTTCTGGCGAGGGTCAGCTTTCCCTCCACCTGGACGCCCTTCAGCGCCGTCAGAATGGTGTTGGGGGCTTTTATGGTGATGTCGCTGCCCGCGGCGACGGTGAGCACACCGGCGGCGACAGTGTCGTCCGCATAGGCGATCTCCGCCGTACCGGCGGCGTTGGCCGCGGCAAAGGCCGCTTCGATGGTGGCGTAGCCCGTGGTGACGCCGTTCGCGGTGACCTCTGCCACGGGAGCCGTGCCGCGGACCATCACGGGTCCCTCCAGGCTAACCGCATCCGCCGCCGGGGTCAGGCTGCCGCCGTTTTCATCGAACCAGCCGCATCCCTCCGCCAGCAGGCCGTTCACGGTATTGCCGTCCACGCACAGGATGGCGTCGGGCGCGCCCTGGAAGGCGCCGCCGGATATGGTCACGGCATTGTCGCCCTGCACCAGCAGGGCGGGGCCGGCCTCGCCGTTCACGTCGGCGGAGAGGACGGTGAGGCTTCCCGGGTGTGTGCCGTAGGTCACGCTGTCCGTCACAAGGATACCCGTTTCGGTGCCCGCGATGTCGGCCCCGTCATCCACCGTCACGGCCGCGCCCCGGACCTCCAGGGCTGTGCCCGGGCTTTCCAGGATGCCGCCGCTGATGTGCATGTCGATGCCGATGTCGTCCCACCGGGCGTCGCCCATGGCGCAGACCGCCGCCTCATTGCCGTAGACCTGGGCGCCGTTGAGCTCAATGGTGACGTCGCCGTCATCGTTGGTCGCATACAGGCCGTATTGCGCGCCGGTGAGCACGGCGTCCTCTTCCACGGTCAGCTGACAGTCGCCGAAGACCGCGTCCACAGAGACGGCGCTGTTGACCTCATCCATGACCATGGCGCCGCTGCAGATCGTCACGCTGCCGCGCATGAACTCGATGGCGGAGGCCCAGGCATAGCCGCTGCTGCCGTCATTGCAGACCCAGCTGTCCTCCTCCAGCACCAGACTGCCGCCCCACATCGTGATCTTGCCGTAGAGGGTGCTGCCCGCCGCGAGGGTCAGATCCCCCGTGACGTCGATGCTCCCGGGTATCGTCAGCACCGCGTCCTGGGTGTCGATGGTGAGCCGTTTGCCGGCGTCTACGAACAGCATCTCGTCCCTGGAATAGGCGGCGTCCCGCAAAAGCCGTATCTCCGCCGCATCGGCGGCGCCGGCGGCCCGCCACGCCTCGTCAAAGGTGGCGTAGCCCGTGGTGGCGCCGTCTGCGGTGACCTCCACCGCGGGGTCCGTGCAGCGGACCGTCACGGGGCCGTCCAGGGTCTCCGCGTCATCTGCCGGGGTGAGGGGATCGCCGTTTTCATCGAACCAGGCGCAGCCCTCCTCCAGCAGGCTGTTCACGGGGACGCCGTCCGCGCACAGGATGGCGGGCTGGCCGGAGAAGGCGCCGCCGGACAGCTTTGCATTGTCTGCCCACACCTCCAGGGCGGGACCGCAGGCGGCTGTCACTGTGCCGCCGGTGATGGCAAAGCTTTCGGGGGCGACGAGGAGGATGCCCTGGTCATAGCCCCGCACGGTCCCGCCGTTCATCTCAAACGTGCCGCCCGGACCGGCAGTGGAGGTCACGTAGATGGCCTCCTTGGCGGTGGACTCCACCGTACCGCCGTTGATGATCAAATGGCCGTAGAAGTTCCTGATCGCGAGCCAGGTATTGATGATGGTGCCGCCGTTCACGGTGACGTCGCCGCCGTTGAAGTCGATAAGGCCTTCGATGGTGCCGCTGTTGATGGTCAGCTCGTCGTCGGTGAGGGCCAGTTCGCCATCGTACATGGGGCCAACGCAGATGCGGGCGTTGTGCAGGGTGTAGTCCCCGCCCTCAAAGGTGATGTTGGACCCGCCGTCCAGAACGATGCGGTCCGCCTGCTGGGTCGCGTCCGCCAGCAGGGTCACGGTGGGGAAATAGGCGTCGTCAGCCGCGGCGAAGGCCGCCTCTATGGAGGAGTACTGGGTGGTGACGTCACCCGCGGTGACCGCCGCCACGAGGCTCGTGCCATGGACCGTCACGGGCCCGGTCAGGGTTTGCTGGTCCGCCGCCGGGGCCAGGAGGGTCTCGTCTTCGTCGAACAAGCCGCAGCCCTCGGCCAGCAGGTCGCTTAAGGTGCTGCCGTCCTCGCACCGGATGGCGTCGGACGCGCCCTCATATGTACCGCCGGAGAGGGTGACGTGGGCGTTCCCCTGCACCAGCAGGCCGGGCCCGGTCTGGCCGGTGACTTCGGCGTATCCAACGGTGAGGGAGCCCGGATCGCCGTCCGGTCCATCCTTCACCAGGATGCCCGTGCCGCCCTTGACGCGGGTGCTGCCGACCGTGGCGGAGCCGCCCTCCACCAGCAGGGCCGTGCCGTCGCTCTGGAGGTAGCAGTCGTCCACGGTTGCGCTGGCGCCGGACCGGAGATAAAGGCCCGCCTCGCCGCCCTTGGCACCGGCAGAGTCCATGGTGACGACGCTGTTCCCGTTGACCGCGTACACGCCGTACTTCCCGCCCACGGCGTCGGCGTCATAACCGATGGTCAGCCGGCAGGGACCGGACCCCAGCAGGGAGATGCCGCTGCCGGACTCGCTCCCAACCCCGGCGTCTTCGCCCACTGTCACGTCGCCGCTGTAGACAACGATGGCGTCGCCCTCATTGGTGACGAAGGCTTCCCAATCCACGGTAAGGCTGCCGCCGTCCACGGTGATGGGGCCGAAGACTTCGCTGTACGTCTTTATGGTGAACGTCCCCTCCACCCGGATGCCCTGGGGCACGGTCAGCGTCAGGTAGCGGCCCCGGAGGGTGATATCCTTGCCCGCGGGGACGGTCAGCGCCTCGCCCGTGGTGACGTCGTCCCCGATACGGACCTCCGCCGTACCGGCGGCCAGGGCCGCGGCCCATGCCTCCTCAAAGGTGGCATAGCCCGTCTCCTCTTCGCCGGCGGTGACCCATGCGGCGGGCGCTTCCGCCTCCGCGGACTGGGGCTCGTCGGTGGCTGTGGGCTCTTCCGTGACCGCGGGTTCCTCGGTGGCCGCGGGCTCTTCCGTAGTCTCGGGCTCGTCGGTAGCCACGGGTTCTTCGGTAGCTGCGGGTTCCTCGGTAGCCGCGGGATCCTCAGTGGCCGTGGGTTCCTCGGTAGCCGCGGGCTCCTCGGTGGCCGTGGGTTCTTCGGTGGTCACGGGTTCTTCGGTGACTGTGGGCTCCTCCGCCGCCAGCCCCGACAGGGGACAGGCAGCCAGAAGCATGAGCGCCGTCAGCAGCCACGCGCCCAACCGCTTGGAAATACCTTTTTTCATTCTTCAAGCTCCTTCCTCTGCCGGGACCGGTGGCGGTCCCGTGTCAAGCGCTCTGTTTTTTATCGTTCTTCCGTCCGGTGAGCCAGAAAATGCCGGTCACCAGGTAGGACAGGCCCAAGTACAGAACCATGCCCACCAATATCATGAACAGCGGCTGCATGGTCCGGGCGGAGATGTTGTTCACCACGCGGGTGAGGTCCGTGATGGTCACATAGCCCACCACGCTGGTCCACTGGATCAGGTTGATGATGGTGGACTGATAGGTGGGCTTCGCCATGACCACCGCCTGGGGCAGGGTCACGTGGAAAAACGCCTGCCACCGGCTCAGCCCCAGGGTCCGGGCCGCCTCCACCTCGCCGGGGTCCACGCCCATCAGCGCCGTGCGCATGACCTCGGCCATATAGGCCGCCACGTTGAGGGAGAAGGCCGTCACCGCCACGATGTAGGCGGGCACCTTCATCCGGGCGAACACCACATAGTACATCAGCATCAGCAGCATCAGCACCGGCGTGCCCCGGGCGATGGATATGTACAGCGCCGCAAGGCCCCGGAGGGGCTTGAATCTGCCCGTCCGGAGCTTGCACAGCAGCGCCCCCAGCAGCGTGCCCGCGATAACGGACAGCGCCGATATCTTCACCGTCATCCACAGGCCCGCCGCCAGGGTGGCGGCGTTCTTGCCGGAAAGCAGGATATTTTGAAAGTTCTCAACGAACCCCATGGTCTTACTCCGCGTCCTTCAGCGCGAGGGTGCAGAGAGAGGCGGTATAGTAGGGCTCGCTGATGATCGTGCCCTCGGGGATATCCACACCCTCGACAGCGAGATCGCCGACGGCGGACTTGACCCAGAAGACCACGTCCGCGCGGCCGCTGGCCAGGGCCAGGGCCCGGGCGCTGGAGTCCACCTGGATGAGCTCGATATTCACGCCCAGCCGCTTGCTGATCTCCGCCAGCACGGCGGTGTTGAAGCCGGCAGCATAGCCCTCGTCGTCCACGTAATCCATGGGGGGCAGGTCCCCGGTCAGCGCCACGGTGACGGTCTCGGCGTCGTCGCTCAGCTCCTCACCGATGTCCGGAAAATCCACCTCGTCTATCTCTTCCCCGGCGATCACGCCGTCGATGTAGGTCGCCGCCAGCTCGTCCAGGGTGCCGTCGTCCTTCATGGCCTTGATGGCCTCGCTGAACTGGTCGCACAGCGCGGCGTCCTCCTCCAGGAAGCACATGCTGTAATTAAAAGCGATGTCGGCTTCCGGGTGCTTCTCCACATAGGAGTCGTTCTGGGACAGGATGTACTGCACTGTTGGCTCATCCGCGGCAGCCTGGTCGATGAATCCCGCGTCCAGGGCCATCAGCAGCTCGGTAAGGCTGTTATAAAAGACACCGGTAGCGGCAGGAGTCACTTCCGCGGCTTCGTCTGCCCGTTTGCTGTCGATCTGGGCCTTCATATCCTCCGGGTCCACACCCAGGTGGGTCAGCGTACCAATGACGCCTGCTTCCTCCGCGGCCAGGGCGGGGACGGCCAAGGCCAGCGCCATGACCAGCGCCAGCATAAGAGCAATCAGTTTCTTCATTTTCAGTTCTCCTTTATAAAGTATTTATCTCATAGGTCCGGCGGGGAGACCGCCGGGCCTATGATCATAATGGGTCACTCGGCGGCCAGCACGAGGGAGCACTGCACGGCGGAGTAATAGGGCTCGCTGGTGATGGTGCCCTCGGGAATATCCAGCCCCTCAATGATCGGGTCAGCGGCAGCGGACCGGGCCCAGAAGGCCGCGTCGGCGCGGCCGCTGGAAAGGGCCAGGGTACGGGCGCCGCTGTCCACCTGGACAAGCGCGATGTTCACTTCCAGCCGCTGGGCGATCTCGGCCAGAACAGCGGTGTTGAAGCCGGCGGCATGGCCGGTGTCGTCCGCGTAGTCCATGGGAGGCACGTCGCCGGTCACGGCCACGGTGACGGTCTCGGCGCCCTCAAAGGTGGGGAACGCCACAGGAGCCGGGTCCTCGCCGGCGATCACGCCGTCGATGTATTCCGCGGCCAGCTCATCGAGAGTGCCGTCCTCCTTCATGGCGGTGATGGCTTCGTTGAAGCTGTCGCGCAGCTCGGCGTTCTCCTCCAGGAAGAGCATGCTGTATGCTATCACATGCTCGACCTCGGGATGATCCTCGGCATAGGCGTCGTTCCGGGACAGGACGTACCGCACCGTGGGGTCGTCCGCCTGGGCCAGATCGATATACCCGGCGTCCAGGGCCATCAGCAGCTCAGCCAGGCTGTGATAATAGACGAGCGAAACGTCGTTCTCCTTGAGCGGAGCCTCCGCCTCGTCGGTGGTACTGTACTCATCCTCGACGTCGTTGATCTCCTGCTCCGACTGGGCCAGCAGCTCCAGCATGCCGACCTTCATCGCAGGCTTTTCCTCCGCGGCCAGGGCGGGGACGGCGAGGGCCAGCGCCATGACCAGCGCCAGCATAAGGGCGATCAGTTTTTTCATTTTACAGGTCTCCTTTTGAAAATATGTATCACTCTCCGCTCAGCACGAGAGAGCACCGTCCGGCGGTGTAATAGGGCTCACTGGTGATTGTGCCCTCGGGAATATCCAGCCCCTCGATAGTGCGCTCGCCGGTGGTGGACTGGACCCAGAACACCACGTCCGCGCGGCCGCTGGCCAGGGCCAGGGCGCGGGAGCTGGAGTCCACCTGCATGAGCTGGATGTTCACGCCCAGCCTGTTGCTGATCTCCGCCAGGAGGGCGGTGTTGTAACCCGCGGCATAGCCCGCCTCGTCCACGTAGTCCATGGGGGGCAGGTCGCCGGTCACGGCCACGGTGATGGTCTCGGCGCCGTCAAAGCTGGGGAACTCCACCTCGCCTATCTCCTCGCCGTCGATCACGCCGTCGATGTATTTCTCCGCCAGCGCGTCCAGGGTGCCGTCGTCCTTCATGGCGGTGATGGCCTCGTTGAACTGGTCGCGCAGCTCGGTGTCGTCCTCCTCGAAGCACATGCTGTATTCAAAGGAGCTGTCCTGCCGCATGGGATGATGCTCGGCATAGCTGTCGCTCAGGGACAGGACGTACTGCACCGTGGGCTCATCCGCCTCTATGGTGCTGATCAGGCCGGCGTCCAGAGCCATCAAAAGCTCGGAAAGGCTGTTGTAATACACGCGGGTCCTGGTGCGGCGCACGCTGCCGTCGGTGTTCTCCGGCATGCGCTCGGCCCTGCGCTCGGCGATGTACTCCGCCATCTCATCCGCGTCCATCCCCAGATGGGCCAGGCAGCCGATGGCGGGCGGCTGGGGTCTGTCCTCCTCCGCGGCCAGGGCGGGGACGGTGAGGGTCAGCGCCATCACCAGCGCCAGCACAAGGGCGATCAGTTTCTTCATGTCTCGTTTCTCCTTTTGAAAAAATTTTTATCTCAAAGGCCCGTGGGGCCTTCGATCCGTTATTGTGCGCTCAGCGCAAGATCGCAGAGCTCAGTGGTATAATAGGCCTCGCTGGCCACCGTGCCCTCAGGGGCTTCGCTTTTATCACTGGAGATATGCTTCTTGACCCAGAAGACCGCGTCGGCACGGCCGCTGGAAAGGGCCAGGGTCCGGGCGCCGCTGTCCACCTGGACCAGCTCGATATTGAGCTCCAGCCGCTGGGCGATCTCGGCCAGCACGGCGGTGTTGAAGCCCGCGGCGCTGCCGGCGTCATCCACGTAGTCCATGGGGGGCACATCGCCGGTCACGGCCACGGTGACAGTGTCGGCGCCATCAAAGGCAGGGAACGCCACGGCCTCGGGCTCCTCTCCGGCGATCACGCCGTCGATGTATTCCGCGGCCAGCTCATCCAGCGTGCCGTCGTCTTCCATGGCCTTGATGGCCTCGCTGAAGCTGTCGCATAGCGCCGCGTCCTCCTCCAGGAAGAGCATGCTGTACTCTATCGGCTGATCTGCCAGGGGATGGTTCTCGGCGTAGGCGTCGTTCCGGGACAGGACGTACTGCACCGTGGGCTCGTCGACTATGGCGAGCCGGATATATCCGGCGTCCAGGGCCATCAGCAGCTCGGAAAGGCTATGATAATAAACGGTCTCCATACCATTCTCTTTGAGCATAGGGAACTTGTCAGGCTCCTCTGTTCTGATCCTATCAGTCGTTTCGTCTAATTCTTCCTCGCTCAACGTCAGGTTCGTGAGCATACCGATCCGTATTTCGGGCTCCTCTCCCGCGGCCAAGGCGGGGACGGCGAGGGCCAGCGCCATGAACAGCGCCAGCACAAGAGCGATTATTTTCTTCATGTTCTGTTCTCCTTTTGAAAATCTTTAATTTCAAAAGCCTATGGGGCCTTCGATTTGTTATTGTGCGTTCAGCACGAGATTGCAGAGCGCGGCGGTGTAATAGGTCTCGCCGGCCACCGTCCCCGCGGGGGCGTCGTCCACATCGTCGATAGAGGTGTTGTCCTGGACCCAGAAGGCCGCATCCGCGCGGCCGCTGGCCAGGGCCAGGGTCCGGGCGCCGCTGTCCACCTGGATGAGCTCGATGTTGAGCTCCAGGCGCTGGGCGATCTCGGCCAGAACAGCGGTGTTGAAGCCCGCGGCATGGCCGGCGTCGTCCACGTAGTCCATGGGGGGCACGTCGCCGGTCACGGCCACGGTGACGGTGTCGGCGCCGTCAAAGGCGGGAAACGCCACGGCCTCCGGCTCCTCGCCGGCGATCACGCCGTCAATGTACTCCGCGGCCAGCTCGTCCAGGGTGCCGTCGTCCTTCATGGCGGTGATGGCCTCGCTGAACTGGTCGCACAGCTCGGCGTCCTCCTCCGGGAAGAGCATGCTGTACTCCAGCGTCTGATCTTCCGCGGGATGGTACTCGGCGTAGGCGTCGTTCCGGGACAGGACATACTTCACCGTGGGCTCGTCGGCTACGGCGAGCTGGATATGCCCGGCATCCAGGGCCATCAGCATCTCGGCCAGGCTGTGATAATAGATGACCTCTACATCATGCTCCTGGAGCAGGGGGTACTCGCCGCCGTTGTTTTTGAACTCTTCCACGTCGGCTTCCGATTCCTCCTCCGTCTGGGACAGAAGCTCCAGGCGGCCGATCTTCATCTCAGGCATTTTCTCCGCCGCCAGGGCGGGGACGGCGAGGGCCAGCGCCATGACCAGCGCCAGCGCAAGGGCGATCAGTTTCTTCATTTTACAGGTCTCCTTTTAAAAGTATTTATCTCAAAAGCCCGTTGGGCCTTCGATCCTCATTCTTTGATGTCGAAGCTCAGGACGTTGTAGCCGTTTTCCGTGGTGTACTGTATCCCGTCGGCGCAGTTTCTCACGATGGTGGCGCTCAGCTCGTCCAGCCGGGCGTCCTCCAGGTGGTTCCCGCCGGGGACCGTGTCCCGCAGGACGAACTCCTTCCGCCCGGTCTTTTCCTCGTAGCTGACCTGCACGACCACCTTCCCGGCGCCGCCCAGCTCCTGCAGGAAGGTGACAAGCTCCTCCGCCACCAGCTGGACACGGTTCGCCGCCCGCCTGGAGAAGGCGTATCGGGCGCAGTAGGTGCGCATCTGGGCCAGCAGGGTATAGAGGTCCAGATCATGCAGGGCGCTTTCGTATGTAAACAGCTTCACCCGCCGGACGAAGGCCTTCGTCTTCTCCCCCTTGGGGTCATTGAAGAATTCCTCCGGGCTGGCCTGCTCGTATATGCCCCCGTCCGCCAGGAACACCACCCGGCTGGCCACGCTCCGGGCAAAGTCCATCTCATGGGTCACGATGACGCATGTCAGGCCGTTTTTCACCAGGTTTCGTATCACCGCCAGCACCTCGTCCACCATGGTGGGGTCCAGGGCGCTGGTGGGCTCGTCGAACAGCACCACCTCCGGCTCCATGGCCAGGCACCGGGCGATGGCCACCCGCTGCTTCTGGCCGCCGGAGAGCTGGCCGATGGGCCTGTCCGCCCGCTCCTGCATGCCCACCATGCGCAGGTACCGCATGCCCAGCTCCTTCGCCTTGTCCGCCGGCATGCGGTTCACGAGCCGGGGCGCCATGGTCACGTTCTCCAGCACGGACAGGTGGGAGAAGAGGTTGAAGTGCTGATACACCATGCCCATGCGCCGGCGGATGCGGTCTATGTCCGCGCCTTTGGCCGTCAGCTCCTCCCCGTCGATGAACACCTGCCCGGCGGTGGGCCGTTCCAGCAGGTTCATGCACCGCAGGAGGGTGGTCTTGCCGCAGCCGGAGTTGCCCACCACGGCCACCACGTCGCCCTTCTCCACCGTCATGTTCACGTTCTCCAGCACCCGCGTGGCGCCGAAATCCTTTGTGACGTTTTTCAGTTCGACCAGGCTCATATGTCATGCTCCGTTCAGAAAACGTTACCGTTTATGCTTTGATTTTTCCGCGTGAATGTGGTAAAGTAATGAGGTGTTTTGCGGGAAGGGGAGTTTTGTTCATGGGGGGGGGGTACAGCTTATGTATGAGGTATTCATCTGCGACGATGACGGGGCCTTTGCGGCCCGGCTCTCGTCCCTTCTGAACCAGGCGTTCGGGGAGCGGGGCGCCCGGTGCCATGTGAAGATCTATCCCGACCCGGCCCAGGTGCTGTACGCCCTGGAGCGGGGGGAGCGGTGCGAGCTTCTGTTTCAGGACATCCTCTTCGGCGAGGAGAAGGGCATCCGCTTCGGAAAGCTTTTGCGGGAGAAGAACTGGGATGTGGACCTGGTGTTCGTCACCAGCAGCGAGCAGTACGCCGTGGCGGGCTATGACGCCCAGCCGCTGCATTACATTCTGAAGCCCGTGGAGCCCCGGCAGCTTATGGAGGTGCTGGACCGGTTCCTGGCCCGGCGGGCCCCCCATATCCTGTCCCTGGCCACGCCCCAGGGGACGGTGCGCCTTGCCGTATCGGACGCGCTCTATTTTGAGGTGTACAACCACGTGGTGGAACTGCGCCGCCGGGACGGCAGCGAGAGCTCCTGGCGGGGCACCCTGCAGGAGCTGGAGCGCCAGCTGCCTGCGGGACGGTTCGTGCGGGTACACCGCAGCTATCTTGTGAATCTGGAGCACATCGCGGTCATCGGCCGGGACAGGCTCCGGCTGTCCTCCGGGGACATCATCCCCATGGGCCGGGCCGACTACGCCAGCATCCAGCTGGGCCTGGCCGCCTTTGACCGGAGAAAGCATCCCACTGCCTGAGTGTCAGAGCTGCTCCAGGCAGAAGTCGCTGGTAACGGAAAATTCACCCGGCGTCCGCTCTAAGAGCAGGGCGCTGTTATATTTTTCGGCGATGGACCGCATGGCGGCCAGGCCGTACCCGTGGCCCGGGCGTTCCCGGGCCTCTTCTTTTTCGTCCGGGGCGCTGTTGACGCACTGGATGGAGAGGAAGTTCCCTCTGAGGTGCATATCCACCCAGATATGCCGGTCCTGATCCGGCTTCATCCGGCGGCAGGCCTCCAGGGCGTTTTGCAGAAGGTTGCTCAAAAACACGCTCAAGTCCTCGTCGGCGATATCCAGCTCCTGGGGCACGTTCAGCCGGTGCTCCACCCGGATGCCCTCGGCCTTTGCCCGGTCCAGGAAGCTGCCGGCGATCATGTCCACCAAAATGTTCTGGCAGTAGCGCCCGGCGGGAGTCCGGTCCAGGTCGTCGGCTACGGTGTCCACATACCGCCGGGCCCGCTCCACGTCCCCGTCGGCCAGGATGGCGGACAGGGCCAGCATGTGGTGACGCATCTCGTGGTGCAGGGCGCGGGTGGAATCCTCTGAGGCCAGGAGCCGCTCATAGCCCGCCATGGTCTGATGCTCCCGCTCCCGGAGTACGTCCATGGTCCGGCGGGTGCGCACGGTCCGGCGGAACGCCTCCGTCACCACCACGATCACCGCTATGGCGGAGGTGATGTCGGTGACCAGACTCACCACGGGCCAGCTGTTGCCCGCCAGGAGGCCCATCCACAGCTCGTCCCGAAAATAGCCGATGAAGTCGCCCTCCCAGGCCCGCACCCGGTTCAGCATATAGATGACCGTCATCCCGGCGGCGATGAGCCCGTAGATGACAAGGCGCCGTTTCTCCTGTTTGGTGCGGCCCTTCTGCCGCAGGCCGTCGGCACACAGGCCCACGGTCACTGCCAGCAGTATCACCAGCGTGTCCATCCCCACCAGGCCCGCATCGCCTTCAGGGGTGCGCCGCAGCAGGAAGAACTCCCAAAGAGCGTCATAGACGGCCCAGACCAGCACCACGCTGAACAGGGGCCACTTCCACCGGCTCTTCATCCGCAGCACCAGGTAGAGGTACAGCGGCACCATATACACCGTGCTCAAAAACCGCAGGTCCAGCCGGGAGGTGAGGACGCTGTAATACCCGGCGTTGGAGATATAGGCCTCCTTCAAAAACAGCATCAGGAAGTAGAGACACAAAAGCAGCGTCCGGCCGTCGGCATTGCTGTTGTAGGCGTCAACCAGGAACACCAACGCCATCAGCAGCGCCAAAAGCGCGTAGACGGTCATGACGGCGTTATACCGCACCGAGGACACCACGAGCAGCGCCACCAGTCCGGTGTCCTCGCCGCTCAAAGTGGGATATTCCGGCATCCGCACGCCGCCTGCCGGATAGTAGGTGGTCACGGCCAGCTCCCTGCCCGCATAATCCGGGGGCAGGGCGATGCGGGTCGTCCGGCCCGACTTGCTCTGTATCCGCCCGATACGGTCCCACTGCCCTTCGTCTGGGTGGACGAAGCCGTCTCCGTCCCGGTCAAGGCCGGGGAAATCGGAGTAGAGCAGGTCCCCGTCCAGGGCCACGTCCACCCCGTCCTGATAACATACCCACGTAAGCTCCGCCCGGTCGATATCCTCCGTCATGGAGCGGGTGATGCGCACGGCCAGGGTGTCCTCGGGCAGGTCCAGGTCGAACCCGTCCGTATACACCGGCTCCCAGGGGCGCACGCCGTCGGGCGTCAGAAGCTCATAGCGCCAGCCGTGGCGCCGTTCCTCCGTGTCTCCAAGGGACATATCGTTCCTGTCGGTGACGCTCAGGAAGGAGAACACGACGAGGACCAGCGCCGCCACGGCCAGCACCGCGGCGAAGCCCAGGATATACCGTTTTCCGGATAGCCGATCCATCTGCGTTCTCCTTTCAAGATCAAGTTTATCGTGTACTTCCATTATTAATGTATCTGGATAGATATGTCAACGGCTCTATCCCGAATCGACGGAAATGCGACCCGAATCGTGAGGCCCCGGGGCCGGCGCGAAAGAGGGCGGCGCATCCAGCGCCGCCCTCTTGATCTGTGTTCAAATGTCCTCATTTTTGCGCCGCGGCCGCGGCGGCGAGGCGCATCTCATCCATCAGCTGCACGCACCCGTCCGCGTCCACCCGGCGGCGGAACAGCTGCTCCATGGCGTCGGTCATGTCGTCGCCGCTGTAGCCAACGATCCTGGTGTTGGCGGTGGACACCCGCTCATGCGCCCGGATGGAGTCCTGGGCGTCGGTGACCATGGACGACTGGATGTTGGTGGTCTGGCCCTTGAAGCAGTTCACGGTGGATATGCCCTCAAAGGCGGCGTTGTAGTTCTCCGGCTCCGCGCAGAAGCGGAGGAATTCCATGGCCTCCTCCACATGGGAGCCGGTCTTGCTCACCATCATCATATTGAGGTTGCCGCCCTCATAGGTGCCCTTTGGCTCCGTGTTCAAAAACACAGGCATGAGGGCGAAGTCCTCCTTGGTGTAGGTCCCGTCGGTCTGAAGGTCCGTGTAGAACCAGGTGTCCCATATAAAGGTCATGACCGCGCCGCCGGAGGCCAGGGTGGGGCTGATGTCGTCCCAGCCGGTCTCCAGGTAGCTGCTGCCGAACCAGCCCCGGCCGGCGGCGTCCAGCGTCCACTGGACCATGTCTTTGACCTGGGGAATGTCGGCATAGGATATCTCGCCGGCGTTCAGCGCGTCCAGCAGCTCACCGTCGTCGGCGAACACCGGGTCCAGGGCGAACTGCATCATCCAGGAGCAGCCGTCGGCGGGCCAGCACAGGGGCGTGTAGCCGCTCTCCGCCAGGGCCTGGCAGAGGATGTCGAACTCCGCCTGGGTAGAGGCGGGCTTCAGGCCAAGGCTGTCCATGATGGTCTTGTTGTAGTAGCAGCCGGAGACGGAATTTTCCCAGAAGGGCAGGCCCAGCAGGTTGCCGTCCCCGTCCTCGCAGTAAGCCCTGGCGCTGTCGGTCAGGTCGTCCACCCAGGCCTCGTCGTTCAGATAGCAGAACTCATTGGCCACATCGAACCTGTCCAGGTCCCGGTTGTTGAAGTGCATGAGGATGTCCGTGCCCTCGCCATTGGCGAAGCGCCGGCTGCCCTCGGTCTCGAAGTCGGCGTCCGGCACGGAGACCGGCTCGATATGGTTCCCCGTGGCCTCCTCATACCGGGCGAAGATGCGCTGCATGTAGGTCTTGTTCAGGTCCGCTTCCTTGCCCATGATGGTGAGTGTCACGCTCCCGTCGTCGGAAGAAGAACTGCCGCCGGAGGCGCAGGCCGTGAGCAGCATGACCAGCGCCAGAAGCAGGGGGAACAGGGTACAGCGTTTTTTCATATATCTCTCCTTATTTCGCCGCGCGGTGCGCGTCCGTTTGTTTCAGCTCTCTCTTCGCTGCCATCAGCTGGCCGATGGTCCGGCGCATGGCCTCCATGTCGATGGGCTTGCCCAGGTGGTCGTCCATGCCCGCGTCCATGGCGTTGCGCACGTCCTCGGCGAAGGTGTTGGCGGTCATAGCCACGATGGGGATGGTCTGCGCGTCGGGGTGGGCGCTTGCCCGGATGGCCCGGGTGGCCTCGTAGCCGTTCATGACGGGCATCTGCACATCCATCAGGACCATGTCGTACTGCCCGGGCCGGGAGGCCTCAAACAGCTCCACCGCCTTCTGGCCGTTGGGCGCCAGGTCGCACTTGGCCCCTTCGATATCCAGCAGCTCCGTCAGTATCTCCGCGTTCAGCTCGTTGTCCTCCGCCACCAGGAACAGCATTCCCTTCATCACGCTGTCGCCGGCGTCGGACTCATCGCCGACGGCGGGCTCAGCCTGCTCGGTGAACAGGGGCTTGATGGCCTGCCAGAAGGTGGAGACGAAGAAAGGCTTGGGCATGAAGGCGTTGATGCCCGCGGCCCGGGCCTCGTCCTCGATGTCCACCCAGTCGTGGCCGGTGAGCACCAGAATGGGCACGTCGTGGCCCACCTTCTCCCGGATGGCCCGGGCGGCGCTTACGCCGTCCAGGCCGGGCATCTTCCAGTCCAGGAGGATGACGTTGTATTCCCGGTTTCCCCGGTGGGCCCGCAGGGCCTCCTCCACCGCGGCGGCGCCGTCGGTGACGTAGGACACGGCCACGCCGGAGCTGCGCATCAGCTCCTGGATGACCTGGCAGACCTCCTCGTCGTCGTCGGCCACCAGCATACGGGTGACCTTGCCCCGGAACCAGGTGGCCGCCTCCTGCTCCGGCAGGAGGAAGGACAGCTCCACCGTGAAGGTGCTGCCCTGGCCGGGGGTGCTCTCCACCTGGATGATGCCGCCCATCAGGTCCACCAGGTTCTTGGTGATGGCCATGCCCAGGCCGGTGCCCTGTATCTGGTTGGTCAGGTCGCTCTCCTCCCGGCTGAAGGGCTCGAAGATACGCTTCCGGAACTCCTCGCTCATGCCGATGCCGTCGTCCTTCACCGTGAAGCGCAGCTTCGCGTACTGGGGTGCGGCAGGCAGGTCCGTGACGGAAAAGTCGATGTGGCCACCCTCGGGGGTGTATTTGACGGCGTTGGAGACCAGGTTTATGAGGATCTGATTGAGGCGCAGCTTGTCGCCCATGATCTGCTCGGGAGGCGTGCCGTGGACATGGATCCGGAAGGTCTGGCCCTTTGCCTTGGCCTGGGGGGAGAGGATGATGTCCAGGTCCTCCAGAAGCTCCGGCAGGCTGAACCTGCTCACGTTCAGGCTGGTCTTGCCGCTCTCGATCTTGGACATGTCCAGCACGTCGTTGATGAGGCTGAGCAAATGGTGGCTGGAGGCGGTGATCTTGCCGGTGTACTCCCGGACCTTCTCCGCATCGTCCGCCTCCCGCTGCAGCAGCATGGCGAAGCCCACGATGGCGTTCATGGGGGTGCGGATGTCGTGGGACATGTTGGAAAGGAAGTTGGATTTCGCCTCATTGGCGCTCTGGGCGGCGTCCAGGGCCTCCTGGAGCTGCTGGTTCATCTGCTGCTCCTGGGTGCGGTCGGACAGCACCGCGATGAACTTCTCCGTGTCCTGGATGTCCATGCGGTACACCCGCATCCGGTAGTGCCGCCGCTCGCCGGTGGTCTGGTGCATGTATTCATACTCCCAGCTCTGGCTGCCGTTCAGGGGGATGGTGTCCAGCTCTTCCCGGGGAATGATGACCTTGTGGCTGACAGTGCACTTCTCCAGAAGCCGGACATTTTCCTGCACCTCTTTGGGGTCCAGGCCCAGCAGGCGCTGGATGTTGGGGCTTATGTAGTCCACATGGTAATGGGCGCTGTCCAGCATGAGGAAGATGTCGTCCACGTTGTTCGAGAGCACGTCGAACATCCGCTCCCGGTACTGCAGCTCCGTCCGGTTCTGGCGGGAGATCCGCCGGCCCCGGAGGATGAGCATGGTGACGATGAGCGCGCCCACCAGGAAGAAGACCAGCGCGCCCACGGTGATGGTGGTCTTCTGCACGGACAGGAACCCGGAGCTGACGGCGGAGCGGGGCACGGCGCTCAAAAGGGTGTAGTCCTGATAGCCCAGGGGCTGATAGAGGATAAAGTAGTCCACGCTGCCGATGGTGCAGCGCAGGACGTTGTCCCGGCCGGCCAGCCAGTCCGATTCGACCTGGGAAAGCTCCTCCTCCGTGAAGTCTGAGGCGCCTTTTAAATAGGTGAGGTAGTTGCTGAACACATTGCCGCCGGTGCGGGTGGACAGCAGCACGCTTCCGTCGTTTCGGATGATGAAGCACCGGCCGCTGCCGGAGAAGGCGGTCACGTTCAGGGCCCCTGCCAGGTCCGCGTTATTGTAGCTGACGGCAATGGCGTCGTAGTCATAGCCCGCGAAGGAGCCGGGCCGGGCGGGGGCGGCGAAGACGGTGGTATCCTGGTCGCCGCCGGCCATGATGGGCTCGTCATGGGGATACAGCGCGTCCCAGTCCTCCCCTTCGGGTACGTCCAGGACCCGGCCGGCGGGAGTCAGGCATGTGCGGTCCTCGGAAGAGAGGAAGTAAAACTCGGTAAAGCGCCAGTAATCCTGCTCCCGGCTGAGAAAACCGCGGACGGCCTCCCTGTCCCCCTCCGCCTGGATGAGATACTCGTCACAGCTGTCCAGAAAGCCCCAGTTGCGCTCCATGAACGCGGCGAAGGAGCGGCTCACCTGGCTGTATATCTCCTTCAGGTGGACGGCGCTGTCGTCATAGATGCGCTGGGAGATGAAGTGGAAATATACGAAGGCGATGAGCACCACGGCGGCGGCCACGATGCCCACAGACAGGACGGTCCAGTATTTTTGGAGCCATTTTTTCATACGGTCAGGTTCTCCTTGGGACAAGACTTTCCCATTTTTATGATTTCCCAATGATACATTCTACCATGCTTCTGCCCGGAAAGCAATAAAATCAGTGCGCCGCCGGCGGAATGGGCTCTTGCGGGCGGGCGGGGAACGTAGTATCATGGAGAAAAACTGTGAAAAAAGGGGAGAGGGACATGGACTATCGGGACATACGAAAGATGTTCAAAGCCGGGGACGACGTGCGGGACGCGGGGCTCGTAACCCCGCCGGACGTGGTCCGCTTCGACGACATATGCTACGGTCCTCACGGGAGGGATAACGGTCTGGACGTATACCGGCCCCGGGCCGCCGGAGAGGAAACGCTGCCTGTTATCGTCAGCGTCCACGGGGGCGGCTGGGTCTACGGGGACAAGGAGCGGTATCAGTACTACTGCATGGACCTTGCCTGCCGGGGCTTCGCCGTGGTGAACTTCACCTACCGCCTGGCGCCGGAGCACCCCTTCCCCGCGGCGGTGGAGGACACCAATGCCGTGTTCACGTGGCTGGCCGCTCACGCCGGGGAGTATGGTATAGATATGGATAAGCTCTTCATGGTGGGAGACTCCGCCGGAGGGCAGCTTGCCTGCCAGTACGCCGCCATGGTGACGGACCCGGACTATGCGGCTCTCTTCGATGTTGAAATACCGCCCATCCGTTTCCGGGCCGTGGCCCTCAACTGCGGCCAGTATCAGGTACGGCCGGAGCGGGAGTGGGACCCGGCCAGCTATGCCACCCTGGGGGCCTATCTGGGTCCGGACCCGGACAAATACCTGCCCCAGATGGATACGCTGGGCCACATCACGCCGGCCTTCCCGCCGGCATACGTGATGACGAGCCGGTACGACTTCCTCCGGGACCAGGCGGGGCCCCTGTGTGACAAACTGCGGGAGCAGGGCGTGCCCTATGTATACAAGTGCTGGGGCGAGGCCGGGCAGGAGCACATGGCCCACGTGTTCCACCTGAACATGCGCCTTCCTGAGGCGGACGCCTGCAATCAGGAGGAGTGCGATTTCTTCTTAAGCCAGGTCTGAAAATTGAACGACCCCCTGCGGGATGACCGCAGGGGGATTGTTATGTAAACCTATCAGTCTATTTTGAGTATCAGCTCCAGCACCCGTTTAGCGCAGGCCAGAAGGTCCGCTCTTGTGATGGCGCCCTTGTCCAGAGCCTCCTTGAGCCGCTCGGGGTAGCCTGTGGCCATCTTGAGGTCGTTGCCCGCCAGCACCTCCTTATAGTGCTCGGCGTTGTTCCACCAGTCGGTCATCACCATACCCTTATAGCCCCACTCGCCCCGGAGGATGTCGGTCAGCAGTTCTTTGCTCTCCGAGGCCCGGCAGCCGTTGATGATATTGTAGCTGGTCATGATGGCCCAGGGCTGGGCGGTCTTTACGATGATCTCGAAAGCCTTCAAATATATCTCCCGCAGGGCCCGCTGGGACAGGCGGGAGTCGGAATTCTTCCGGTTGGTCTCCTTGTCGTTGCAGGCGAAGTGCTTCACCGTAGCGGCCACGTGCTGGGATTGGATGCCCTTCACCATGGCCCCCGCCAGGGTGCCCGCCAGCAGGGGGTCCTCGGACCAGTACTCAAAGTTCCGGCCGCACAGGGGATTGCGGTGGATGTTCACCGCCGGGGCCAGCCACACGGCGATGTTGTTCTCCTTGACCTCCGCCGCCGCGGCGGCGCCCACGGCCCGGGTGAGATCGCGGTCCCATGTGGCGGCCAGGAGGGTGGCGCAGGGCCACGCGGTGGTGCACACCCCTGTCTCCGGCCAGACCCGCAGGCCCGCGGGGCCGTCGGCGGTGGTGATGTCGGGCACGCCGTATTCAGGCAGATTGCCTATGCCGAAGGTGTTGGACACGGAGGTGTTGGGCTGGCCGCCCAGCAGGTGGATGAGGTCAGCGTCGGAGAGCTGCTCCAGGAAGTTATCCAGAGAGAGTTTCCCTTCCGCCACGTCGGAAAGGGGCTTTGCCCCTTCCGCCAGAGACTTCATGAGCAGATACCGCTCCCGCCCCCGGATGGCAGGGGCCACCGCCTCCGTGATATCCCCCAGGGGGTCCAGGACAGTGGCGTTGGTGTCGATGGCCGGGGCGGCGGGCAGAGGCTCATATGTCCCGTCGGCCAGCAGGCGTTTTGCAAGGTGAGAAGGGGCCATGAGGCTTTTAAGCTGCTCAGTCACGGCAGTCTCCTTCTGTTCATAGACAAAGGGCAGCTCCTTTGCGTTGGCGAGACTGTTGCCGAGATAGAGCTTATACGTGCCCGCCTCCAGCACCCAGGCGGCCAATTGGACCTTGCCCAGGTCGTCAAAGCTTGCCATGTCCGCCACGGGGAAGGAGAGGATAGCCGTCTCGCTCTCGCCGGGGGCCAGCTCCGCCGTCTTGTGGAAGGCGGCCAGGACCCGGGCGGGCTTTTGCAGCTTCCCCTGGGGGGCGCTGTAGTAGACCTGGACGACCTCCTTCCCGGGGAAGGCGCCGGTGTTGGTCACCTGGGCGGCGATGTGGATAGCGCCGTCCTTCTCCCCGGCGGACAGGGGCTTTATGTCGAAGCTGGTGTAGGAAAGACCGTAGCCGAAGCTGTAGCATACCTTCTCCGCCGCCCCGGGCAGGGTGTTAAAGTACCGGTAGCCCACGTAGATGTCCTCGGGGTACTCCACATACCAGGGGGAGTCGTGGAATCCCGCTGTGGAGGGCCAGTCGCCGATATCCCGGGCATAGGTGTCCGGCAGCTTCCCGCAGGGGCTCGCCTTGCCCACCAGCAGCTCCGCCGCGGCGCAGCCGCCCTCCATGCCCCCCTGGTAGGCCAGCAGGGACGCGCCGATGCGGCTGTCGTCCTTGAACCAGGACACGTCCATCACGCCGCCCACGTTCAGTACCAGTACTACCTTATCGAAGAGGGAGCACACCGCCTCGATCATGGCCGTCTCGGCGTCGGAGCGGTAGAAGTCTCCTTTGGGGAACAGCTTTCCCGCGATCTGGGGCAGGCTGGTCTCGTGGGGCCAGGGGTTGTTGGGGTCTATGAACTCCACGTCGGACCTGTCCCAGCCCTCCCCGGAGAACCGGCTCAATACCACCACGGCGGTGTCCGCCGTCTTCCGGGCCGCCGCCAGCAGGTCATGAGGCGCCTCCGGCTCCGCCATCATGCCCGGCTGGTCCCCGGCGGCGTAGCGGGCCGCGGTGTAGTCCCGGTAGTAGCTGCAAAGGGGCTCGTAAACGGCCACGCCCTGCTCCTTCAGGCCGTCGTACAGGTTTTTCACATAGGCCACGGTCACGTCGCCGCTGCCACCGCCGCCCTTCACATAGTCAAAGGCGGCCTTGCCCACCAGGGCCACAGGCCTGGCCGGGTCCAGGGGCAGGAGGGAGCTTTCGTTTTTCAAGAGTACCATGCCCTCCCGGGCGGCCCGCCGGGACAGGGCGATGTGCCCCGGGCTCGCGGTCACGTAGCCCGCGGGGGTGAGGGGCAGGTTGGGCTGATACAGCGCGCGCGTCCACTTTTTCATGGGGGATACCTCCGATATCATAAATGTGATATAATGGTCATGTGATTCAGAAAAGAAAAGGGGGGAGCCGTATGGCACACTGGGTCAGCGCCTGGGGCCAGGCCCACACGGATATACTGGGGATGCAGCCCGCCTGGAAGGGCAGGACATGCCTGCTTTCCTTCCGCAGTGCCATAGAAGGCGAAGCGGTGCGCCTGCGCCTGTCGAACCAAGAGGGCCGGCGGCCGTTGGTCATCGGCCGGGCCACCGTGTCCGCGGACGGGGAATACGTCCCGGTCACCTTCGGCGGCGCGGCGGGCGTCACCATCGCGCCGGGGGAGGAGCTGTGGTCCGACCCGGTTGAACTCACTGTCGAGCGGGAGGCATGCCTCCGGGTGCGGATGATGCTCAACAGCGCCGCGGGCTCCGGCAACTGCATCCGGGCGGATGTGCACGGGAGTGTTCCCGGGGACTTCACCGCCGGGGGGCAATTCGACACCCTCGCCGTGGAGGACGGCGCCACCGTGCCCGCCGTCTCCTCGGTGGAGGTGCTCTCCGGGGACGACGCCGGGGCGCTGGTGTGCTTCGGCGACTCCATCACCCAGATGGGCATGTGGACCGGGCCGTTGGCCGAGGCGCTTTTAGAGCGCCGTCCCGGCCTCGCCCTCATCAACAAGGGCATCGGCGGCAACCGCCTGCTCCACGGTCCCGCCTCCCCCGCCACACGGAACTACGGCCGGGCGGGCATGGAGCGCTTCCGGCGGGACGCATTGGATGAATCCGGCGTCACCGGCCTCATTATTGCCATCGGCACCAACGACTTCGGCCACGTGGCCGACCCCGCCGCGCCGGGCTGGGTGGACGCCGGGATGCTGGCGGCGGCCTTTCGGGACTTGGCCGCCCAGGCCCGGGCAAAAGGCCTCGCCCTCTATGCCGCCACCGTGCCGCCCTGCATGGGCTGCGAGGGCTTCGGCCCCGGCCAGGAGGCGGAGCGGGCCACGTTCAACGCCTGGCTCCGGGGGGAGGGCAGCGCCCTCTTTGACGGCATATTGGACTTCGACGCCGTCCTCCGCAGCGATACCCAGCCGGACCGCATGGACATGAGCTGGGACAGCGGCGACCACCTGCACCCCGGGGCCCTGGGGGGCCTTCGGATGGCGGCGGAGGCGCTGAAAAAGCTATTATAAAGAGACAACAACGGGAAGCCGCGTGAAGAGCGCGGCTTCCTCTTTTTTACCGTATGTCGAATACGCTCCGGGCGGAGACGGTCCCAGGGGTGCCCCGCAGGACCTTCACCCGGCGGGTGCCGCCGTTCATGTCGAAATAGTTGTCGGAAAGCACCGTGTCCGGGCCGCACTGGACTTCCACACTGCGGGCGTAGGCCTTGGCCGTGACCACCACTTCGTCCCCCTCCATATGGGCCTCCAGCCCGGGGTCAGAGAAGCGGAAGTGCTTGGGCGCGCAGAAGAGGACCGTCCCCCCGCCCACGGGTGCGCCCGCCTCATCGGTGAGGTCATAGGCGTAGTAGCAGCCGTAGGTGTCCTCATTGGAGAAGTCCTGCTCGTCCAGCCAGACAGCGGACAGGGCGGGGACGGTCACGTCGAAGGAACCCTCCCTTATGACCGAGGCGTCGGGCCGGCGCAGGGACCAGCGGACGGTGCCGTGGAAATCATTCATCGTCTCGTTGGACACATTGAGCCGGGCGGATTTCTTGAGCTGGAAGGGCTCGGCGTTCACGTTGGTGTCCTGGCTCAGTATGCCCTCCTCGTGGCAGGAGATGAGCACCGGCGCGAAGAACCGCCTGGCGTAATAGTGCAGGGCCTTCCACCGGCCGTAGTAATCGATACTGGACCAGCTGGCCACCGGCCAGCAGTCATTGAGCTGCCATATCACCGCGCCCATGCACCGGCCCCGGTGGCGGCGCCAGTGCTCCACGCCGTACTGCATGGCCTGGGCCTGCAAAAGCTGGGAGGCGTAGATGAGCCCGTCCAGGTCCCGGGGGTAGAGGTACATTTGAGATAAGTACGACACGATGCGCCCGTTGGCGGAGGCGTTGCGCTGGTGCTTCTCCATGACGTAGGAAAACACGTTCCGGTCCTCCGGGGCGGTGAAGCTCTCCACGGTGGCGAGGCAGGGGAAGGACTGGAACCCGAACTCGGACACGTAGCGGAAGAGGTAGTTCCGGTAGTCGGTGAAGGGCTTCAGGCCGTGCCACACGTCCCAGTAGTGCACGTCGCCCCTGTTGGGGTCCTGGGGGGCGTCGAAGCTGCCGCCGCTGCTGGGGCTGGCGGGCCAGTAGAAGGCCTGGGGGTCCTCGGTTTTCAGGACCTTGGGGATGATGTACTCGTACATCTTAATATAGTCTGCCTTCTGCTTACAGGAGGAGACCCACTCGTTGTCCTGGGCAACGAATTCCTCCATCTCGTTGTTGCCGCACCACAGGGCCAGGGAGGGGTGGGAGCGCAGGCGGCGTACGTTGTCGATGAACTCCGCGGTGATATTGGCCTCGAAAGCCTCCGTCAGGTTATACACCGCGCAGGCGAACATGAAGTCCTGCCACACCAGCAGCCCCAGTTCGTCGCAGGCGTCGTAAAAATCGTCGGAGGGGTAATAGCCGCCGCCCCAGACCCGGACGCAGTTCATGTTGGCGGCCCGGGCGTCCTCCAGAAGGCGCCGGGTCCGCAACCGGGTCACCCGGGGCAGGAGGTTGTCCTCGGGGATGTAGTCCGCGCCCATGGCGAAGACGTCCACCCCGTTGACGCAGTGGGCGAAGCTCTCCCCGTGTTCGTCCTTTTTCCGGGACACGGTCATGGTCCGCAGGCCCACCCGCTTTTCCCATGTGTCCAGCTCGCCGTCTGGGCCGGTGAGGGCCACATGGACCGTATACAGGGGCTGGTCCCCCAGGCCCGCGGGCCACCACAGCTTCGGTTCCGGGATGGGCAGGACGCAGTCCTCGCCGATGCTCTCCAATACCTTCCCGTCCGGGGCCGTGACGGTGACGGAAACGGCGGTGTCGCCGCCGGTGACGCGGGTGACGTTCGTCTTGATCTCCAGCGCCACGGCGCCGTCCGCGTGGTGCTGGAGCACCAGCACGTCCCGGATGCGGGCAGTATCCACGCCGATGATGCTGATATCCCGCCAGATGCCGGCGTCCGGCAGCCGGGGACCCCAGTCCCAGCCGAACATGCAGTGGGCTTTGCGGATGTGGGGGAAGCCAACCATGGCGTCGGAGGAGCCGTCCGCCCGGCTCCTGGCGTAGGCCTCCTTGATGAACTTGGTGGGGGAGGCGAAGGTTATCTGTATCTCATTCTCCCCGGGCCGGAGGAGGGCTTTCACGTCGAACTCCCACGTCCGGTGCATGTTGTCGGCATGGCCGGCCGCCTGGCCGTTCACGTAGACCGTGGCCAGAGTGTCCAGCCCCTCGCAGCGCAGATATACCCGGTCGCAGTTAAGCAATGCCCCGTCCACATCAAAAGCGCGGGTATAGGTGAAGTCGTGGTCCATCAGCTTCAGGGCCTCGTTCTCGTTGTCCCGGTAGAAGGGGTCGGGGATGAGGCCGGCGGTGAGCAGGTCGTGGTAGACCGAGCCGGGCACCGTGGCGGGGACGGCGGTAAAGGCGCCGCCGGACACGTCCAGGGTCCAAGGTCCGTTCAGGGAGAGCATTTTCATGGGAAGACCTCCGAATACGTTTTCGAAAAGGGCGAAAAGTGCTAAATCGAATATAGAACAAAGTGTTGTGAAAGTCAACGATTTCCGAGCCGGCCGGCGGGAAAATTTGTGCGGTTTGGGAAGGTTATTATGGAAACCATAGCAAAATGCGCAAAAGGAAGCGTTAAAAAATAAATTTTTTGAGCGTATTGACAACCGGTGGCGTGCAAGCTATAATGGCGTTACGAAATCGTTTTTGGAGGGGGCTTACCGTGGTCACGATCAAGGCTGTCGCAGAGCGCTGCGGCTGTTCCCCCGCCACGGTGAGCAAGGCGCTCAACGGCGCCCCCGACGTGGGCCACGAGATGGTGCGGCGCATCCGCGCCGCCGCCGCGGAGATGGGCTATGTGCCCAACGCCGCCGCCCGGGCCCTGAAGACCGCCCGGACCTACAGCTTCGGCGTGGTATTCAAGGAGGCGTCCCAGGCGGGCCTGGCCCATGAATTCTTCAGCCTGCTCTTGAACGGCTTCAAGCGCCGGAGCGAGGAGCTGGGCTATGACATCTCCTTTATAGTCAACCGCCTGGGGGACAGGGACTTCACCTACGCCGAGCACGCCCGCTACCGCCGTTATGACGGCGTGGCGGTCATCACGGTGGTACATAACGACCCCTACGTGCAGGAGCTGGCGGACAGCGGCATCCCCACGGTGACGGTGGACCTGGAATCCCCCGGCTGCGGGTGCGTGATGAGCGACAACGTCCGGGGCATGGCGGATATTTTGAACTATGTATACGCCATGGGCCACCGCCGCGTGGCCTTCATCCACGGGGAGAGCACCCCGGTGACCCGGGTGCGGGTGGCGGCCTTTTACCGGGCCTGCGCCGGGCTGGGGCTCGCCATTCCCGAGGGATATGTTATAGAAACGAAGTACCACGACCCGCCCTCCGCGGGCGAGGCCACCCGGAAGCTGATGGCCCTTCACGAGCCTCCCACCTGCATCCTCTATCCCGACGACATCTCCTATCTGGGCGGCCGGAAGGCCCTGGGCGAGCTGGGATTGAGCATCCCCGGCGACGTGTCCGCCGTGGGATATGACGGCATCTTTTTGAGCCAGCTTCTGGACCCGAAGCTCACCACCCTGCGCCAGGACGCGGACCTGATGGGCGTGCGGGCGGCGGAGGAGCTGGCCCGGGCGGTGACTGAGGGCAAGGCCTATATCCCCGGCCGTGTCGTCATCCCCGGCGAGCTGCTGGAAGGGCAGACGGTAAAGAGACTCTAATTTTAAAAAGTGCGCGAAAGCGGGTACCCGCTTTTCCATGGGATAGTCCCTATCCCATGATATGACTTCGCAGCCATGGTCCGGGAGCGGGCCACAAAATAAATTTTTATAGGAGGAACCCCAATGAAGAAGCTCATCGCACTGGCGCTCGCTGTGATGATGGTCCTGAGCCTGTCCGTCACCGCGTTCGCCGCTGAGGGCGACGTCGTACTGCCCCGGGAAGAGACTCTCTACTTCGCCGGCCAGCAGTGGGGCACCGTCAACAGCTGGAACCCCATCGGCACCAACCAGAACAACGCTATGGCCATCGCCGCCGGCGCCGGCCAGCGCGAGATCATGTTCGAGACGCTCTATATGTGGAACGTGCTGGACGGCAAGCTGTACGGCCTGCTGGCTAACGACGACTACGCGTGGAACGACGACATGACTGCCCTGACCTTCACCATCAAGGACGCCGCCAAGTGGAACGACGGCTCCGACGTGACTGCCGCCGACGTCATCCGCACCTTCGACATCGGCGTGGAGATCGCCAACGGCACCGGCTCCAGCTACGGCCCCTTCATCGAGTCCATTGAGGGCGAGGGCAAGAGCGTCACCATCAACGCTAAGCTCAATGACGCCGGCCAGCCTGTCAACCCCCTGAAGATCCTTGACTTCCTGGAGCTGACCATCATTGCCAACGCCGACTGGATCGACCAGGTCGTTGAGGCCTGCGGCGGCGACGCTACCGCCATCCTGAACGACGACGGCCTGAACGACGCCGGCGAGCTGGAAGTGCCCTACACCGGCCCCTACACCCGTTACTTCGACGATGACCAGAAGGTCGTCTTCATCCGCGACGACAACTACTGGGGCCAGGACGCCTCCATGTGGGGCAAGCTGCCTGTTCCCAAGTACATCGCCCACACCATCTACGCCGACAACCCCGCCGGTGAGGTGGGCCTGAAGGAAGGCGAAGTCGACGTCTGCCAGCAGTTCATCGGCAACGTCCAGAACCTGTGGCTGGAGGACGGCCTGCCCATCTCCACCTACTATGAAGAGGCTCCCTACGGCGTGTGCCTGACCATGCCCACCGCGTGGTACAACATGAACATGCCCGTCATCGCCGAGAACCCCGCCCTGCGCAAGGCCATCGCCATGGCTGTGGACTATGACTCCATCATCGCCAACGCCATGACCAACCAGTCCCCCTCCTTCGCCGACGTGCCCAGGTCCCTGATGAACCCCACCGACGGCGAGCAGGCTCTGTATGACCACGACGCCGTGGCCGACCTGCAGTGGGCCGGCAACGACATCGACGGCGCCAACGCCCTTCTGGACGAGGCCGGCCTTGTCGATACCGACGGCGACGGCATCCGCGAGTACAACGGCGAGAAGATCTCCCTGAACGCTGTGTGCCCCAACGGCTGGACCGACTGGCAGGCCTCCATGGAGCAGGTCGCCGCGGCCGGCGCCAAGATCGGCGTGGAGATCACCACTCTCTATCCTGAGTACTCCATCTATCAGACCGTGTTCGTAGACCCCGATCAGACCGAGTATGCCATCTTCATGTGGTCCCCCGACGCCTCCACTCCCTCCAACCCCTGGACCCGTGTGAACCAGTTCATGGGCATGGACTATGTGGGCATCCAGAACAACTGGTCCGGCAACTGGGGCCAGTATGAGAACGCTGAGGCTGACGCGCTGATCAAGCAGATCCCCCTGACCACCGACGAGGCGGAGCTGAAGGATCTGTACACGCAGCTGACCGAGAT
>CANRKN010000011.1 GCA_947631215.1 uncultured Oscillospiraceae bacterium
ACCCTGGAGATGGAGAAGTACTTCCAGAACCTGCCCGGCGTGCCGGAGAGCCAGAACATCAAGGCCCACCGGGTGCTGGAGCTCAACGGCTCCCACCCCGCCTTCGCCGCCCTGGAAAAGGCCTATGCCGAGGATAAGCCCCGGGCCGCGCGGCTTTCTATGGTCCTCTTGGCCCAGGCCCAGCTCATCGCGGGCCTGCCCCTGGACGACCCCGCGGCGTATACGGAGCTCGTCTGCGGGCTGTTTTGACACTGCAAAAACAAAGGGAAAAATACCCGGTCCGTCGGACCGGGTATTTTTTATGCCGCCGCGTCTAACATCGTATCGATGAATATCCCATACCCCCGGGTGGGGTCGTTCACCAGCACGTGTGTCACCGCGCCGATGAGCTTGCCGTTTTGCAGGATGGGGCTGCCGGACATGCCCTGGACGATGCCGCCGGTCTGGGCCAGCAGCTCCGGGTCCGTCACGTGTACGGCCAGGTCCCGGCCGCTGCCCGCGGCCATGCCGGTGCGGGCGATCTCCACGTCATACTCCCTGATCTGGCTGCCCGCCACACAAGCCAGGATGGTGGCCGGGCCCTTCTGCACGTCCTCCGCCCCGCCCACAGGCATGGGCGGCCGCAGGGATCCCAGGCCCCCGGTGATGGTACCGAATATGCCGCAGGGGGTGTTGGTGTTGATGCACCCGATGACGGCCCCTGAGTCAAAGCTGCCGGCAAGCTCCCCCGGCGTGCCGCTCTGGCCCCGCTTCACATCCACGATCTGGGCCCGGCACACGTCCCCGTCCGCCACGGGCAGCAGCACGCCGGTGTCCACGTCATTGACCCCGTGGCCCAGAGCGCCGAAGGCCCCGGTCTCCGGGTCGATATAGGTGACCGTGCCGATGCCGGCCACCCCATCCCGGAGCCACAGCCCCAGCCGCAGGCCGCCCTCCGTCTCCCGGGCGGGGGTCACAGACAATGTCCGATTGCCGCCGCTGCGCCGCACCGTCACCTCAACGCTCCCGCCGTCCTTATCCTCCACCGCCTGGATGAGCTCCGCGGCGGTCTCCACCGCCCTGCCCTCCACGGCCAGGATCATGTCGCCGGTGCGAAGCCCGGCGTCCCGGGCGGGGCTGACGCAGCCCGCCTCCGTCTCCACGTCGGACAGGCCCGCCACCAGCACGCCCTCCATTTCAATTTGTATGCCTACCGTCTCTCCCACGGGGATGAGCGCCCCGTCCGCAAAGGCCGTCACCGTACAGACGGCCGTCAGTATCCATGCCGTGACCGCCGCAGGCAGTCCCTTGAGCCAACGCTTTCCCATAGTTCATCCTCCCGTCATTTCTGTCGGCCTCATCAGTATGCGAGAAAGCGGGCATGAAAACCGCGCTAAAATATTTCAGCGCTTCCACCGACCCCGAAAGCCGCGTACCCTTGGCGTCCGCCGGCGAAAGGCGATATTTTCCAGTTTGAATGTGGTTTCGCATCATAGCTATGGTATCCGCGCGCGCGGGAAAACTCTATGGCAATTTCTCCGCGAAAAAGCCTCCCCAAAATCGGGGAGGCTTTCCAAATTTTTCTTGTCTTATGCGGCCGCCGCGTTCTTCTTGTGGGTGAGGGTCTGGAACAGGAAGATGCCCACCACGACCGCCAGGCCCACCAGGTCGCTGACGGTGCCCGGATAGATGAGGAACAGGCCCGCGGCCAGGGCGATGATGCGCAGCACCCAGGGCACATTGCCCTTGAAGAAGCCCTCCAGACCGATGCCCAGGGCCAGGATGCCCAGGATAGAGGTGATGGCCACTTGGACCACCTCCAGGGCGGTGGTATCCACCAGCACCATGGCCGGGTTCATGGCCAGGATGTAGGGCACCACGAACGCGGCGATGGCCAGCTTCGTGGCGTTGAAGGCCGTCTTCATGGGCGGCGCCTTGGCGATGGCGGAGCCTGCGTAGGCCGCCAGGGCCACCGGCGGGGTGATGTCCGCCACGATGCCGAAGTAGAACACGAAGAAGTGCGCCGCCATCTGGGGCACGCCCATCTGGATGAGGATGGGGGCGCAGGTGGAGGCCATGATGCAGTAGTTGGCGGTGGTGGGCACGCCCATGCCCAGCACGATGCAGCACAGCATCGTCAAAAACAGCGCGATGATCAGATGCCCGCCGGAGACGGACACAATGGCGGTGATGAGCTTAGAGGCCAGGCCCGTCATATTGATGCACCCGGCGATGACGCCGGCCATGCCGCAGGCCGCGGCCACGGTGATGCAGCTCTTGGCGCCGGCGGCCAGGGCATCGAATATGGCCAGAGGACTCATGCGGTGGGCCTTGTCGAACATGCTCACCACGATGGCCGCCACGATGGACACCGCCGCGGAGAAGGCCATGGTCCGGCTGCCGCTGGACACCAGGTATACCAGGATCACCAGGGGCAGCAGCAGGTATATCTTCCCCACCAGGCTGCCGAACCGGGGCAGGTCGCTGCGGGGGATGCCCTTCAGCCCCAGCTTCCGGGCCTCCAGATGGACACAGATGAAGATACCCAGGAAGTACAGTACCGCCGGCAGGATGGCCCGGACGATGATATCGGAATAGGGCACGCCCACATACTCCGCCATGAGGAACGCCGCCGCGCCCATGATGGGGGGCATGATCTGCCCGCCGGTGGAGGCGGCCGCCTCCACGGCGCCGGCGAACTCCGGCTTATACCCGGTCTTTTTCATCATAGGGATGGTGACGGAGCCGGTGGTCACGGTGTTGCCCACGGAGGAGCCGGACACCATGCCGCACAGTGCGGAGGAGATGACCGCCACCTTGGCCGGACCGCCGGAGGAGGAGCCGGCCACGCAGTTGGCCAGGTTGATGAAGAAATCGCTGATGCCGGTGCGCTCCAAAAACGCGCCGAAGATGATGAACACCACGATGAACTTGGCGCAGACCTGGATGGGCGTGGTGAGCACGCCGGTGGTCTGGTAGAACAGGCCGATGGTCACCTGCCGCACGGCCCGGGGGAACGCCATGCCCCGGCTGGCGCAGTAGTAGTACAGCGCGTAGATCAGAAACACGCCCGCCACGCACAGGATGGGCAGGCCCACGCTCCGGCGGCACAGCTCCACCACGGCCAGCACGCCGATGACGCCGATGACGATCTCATAGGTCTTGATGTTCATGGTGCCCAGCCGGAAGGTCAGGCTCTGGGCGTTGACCACCACATAGAAGAACGCCGCCGCCCCCAGGATCATGATGATCCAGTCGTACCAGGGCATGTAGTTGACCTTCTGCTCGCCCTTTTTGACGGGGAAGGTCAGATACCCGATGATGAGCACGCTCCCCACGAAGGAGGGGTAGCGGACCAGGTCCAGCCAGGTGGCGAACAGCGTCACGTAAATGGAGAACAGGGAAAAGGCGGCCAGGGCGATGGACACGGCCCACTTCTGCCAGCCCTCCCATATACGGGTGTTGGACTCCCGGTCATACTTTTTCATGACCGCCTCTACGTCGGCGGCGGACCCGGCGGCGGTATCCTCCTCCGGCGCGGCGGGGATCACGGTCTTCTTCTCCTCTGCCATAGGGTGCTCCTTTCTTAACACGGGATACATGGCCGCGCGCCATCTTACGCGGTGCGCGGCCATCTGTCCCGCAAATGTGCCTTATTTCATGGGTGCCGCGGCGGGCTTGCCCGCCGCGGCATCAGTCTTGGTTGTTAACGGTTGATTACTCCGCGGCCGTCTCGACTTCGATGTCGTGCTCGGCGAAGTACTTGGCGGCGCCGGGAGAGAAGGGCGCGGCCATGCCCTCGGTGGCGAAGTTCAGATCCAGCTCAGCGCCCTTGGCGTGCAGCTCGGTGATGGCCTCGGCGTTGTCGAAGATGGTGGACACGATGGTGTAGGCCACGTCATCGTCGATGTCGGAGCGGGCAATCAGGGTCGCCTTGGTGGTGATGGTGGTGCAGTCCTCGTCAAAGCCGTTGTAGGTGCCGGCGGGGATGGTGTAGGAGGCGTACCAGGGGGCGTTGGCCAGGAGCTTCTCCATATGCTCCTCGTCGATGGAGACCAGGTACACGTCCTTGCTGGCGGCCAGGTCGGTGATGGCGGGAGTGGGCGCGCCGGCGGTCTGCACGGCCACGTCGATCTTGCCGTCCTTCAGGCTCTCGGCGGAGTCGGCGAAGGACTGGTACACGGGGGTGATGTCGTCCAGGGTCATGTCATAGGCGGCCAGGATGTCGACGGTGTTGTAATAAGTACCGGAGCCCACGTCGCCCACGCAGACGCTCTTGCCCTTCATGTCCTCAACGGACTTGATGTCGGGGTCGCAGGTGACCAGCTGTACGGTCTCGGCGTACAGGGCGCCCAGGACCACGAAGGACTTGACCGCGCCGGTCTCGGCGTAGGAGTTGGTGCCGTTGTAGGCATAGCCCAGCACGTCGGACTGGACAGTGGCCAGGTCGTACATGCCCTGGTCGATGCCGGTGATGTTGGCAGCGGAGCCGCCGGTCTCGTTGACGGTGATGTCCAGGCCGGCTTCCTGCTTCAGGTACGTGGCCAGCACGCCGCCGAAGGCGTAGTAGGTGCCGGCAGAGCCGCCGGTGCCCATGGCCAGGTTGCCGGCAGCGAACGCGCTGGCGCCCAGGCAGCTGAACACCATGACCAGCGCCATGACAAGCGCAAGAGTCTTGAGAGTCTTTTTCATGATTGGGTCCTCCTCATTGATGTATGGTGTGTTTGCATTTTTCGCTTTCGCGATTTTCGTTACAAGCGGATTATACCGGCTCTGTCCCGATTTTTCAAGGGAAAAATGAAATTTGTGGTTTTAAAACTTTCAAAATCATCAATTCCCACGATATCTTCCCCCGCCCCGGCGGCATTTTTGTATGAATCTACAACAGTAAATCGTCAAAGCACCCGGCCTCCGGCGGTTTTACGTTGACTTTTGGCCGGTATCCGTTATAATGGATACTAGAAGACTGTACATAAATTAAAAATAAAAAACAAACCGGAGGTAAACAGCCATGACATATAACGAGATCCTCGCCGCTGCCCGGGACCAGGTGGGCCCCATCTGCAAGGCCTGCCCCGTCTGCGACGGCAGGGCCTGCGGCAACCTCATCCCCGGCCCCGGCTGCAAGGCGCCCAACAACACCGCCGCCCGCAACTATGCCAAGTGGCAGGAGGTGCTGGTGAACATGGACACCCTCTGCCTCAACGCCGCGCCCGATACCTCCTTCCGCCTGTTCGGCTGGGACTTCAAGGCCCCCATCTTCATCGCCCCCCTGGGCTCCCTGAAGCTCCACTACGGCGAGAAGTACGACGACTTCGCCTACAACAGCATCCTGGTCCCCGCCGCGGCGGAGTACGGCGTCGCCGCCTTCACCGGCGACGGGGTGGACCCGGAGATCATGTTAAGCTCCGTGGAGGACATGAAAAAGGTCCAGGGCATAGGCGTGCCCACCATCAAGCCCTGGAACAAGGAGGCCGTCTTCGAGAAGCTGGACATCCTCAACAAGGCCGGTATCTACGCCGCCGCCATGGACGTGGACGGCGCGGGGCTGCCGTTTTTGAAGGCCATGAACCCCAACGCCGGCAGCAAGTCCGTGCCGGAGCTCAAAGAGATCACCGCCTACGCCAAAATGCCCTTCATCGTCAAGGGCGTCATGACCGTCCGGGGGGCCGAGAAGGCCATTGAGGGCGGCGCGTCCGCCATCGTGGTGTCCAACCACGGCGGCCGGGTGCTGGGCGGCGTGCCCGCCACGGCGGAGGTGCTGCCTGCCATCGCCAAGGCGGTGAACGGCCGCGTCCCCGTGCTGGTGGACGGCGGCATCCGCTCCGGCGTGGACGTGTTCAGGGCTCTGGCCCTGGGCGCGGACGCGGTGCTGGTGGGCCGGCCGGTGGTGCCCTTCGTGTACGCCGCCGGGGCCGAGGGCCTGAACGTATACCTGGACAAGATGATCGCGGAGCTCAAGGACACCATGACCATGTGCGGCACGCCCACCCTGGCCGATATCGGCCCGGACAACGTGACCGTCTTCTGAGGCATGAATCCTGACATTCTGGCCCTGGCGGCGGGCTACGACCTGCTGCCGGGCCCGGCCCTTCTGGTCCGTCCCGACGGGGCCGGCGGCTGGACATGTGAATACGAAAATCCGGCGGCGGCCAGCCTGGCGGAGAGGTCCGCTCTGCTTACATGGCTGGCGCCCTTTTTGGACAAGGTCCGGGCCGGGGAACTGGAGGAAGAGCATAACGCGGACTGGGAAGGCCGGCAGATGGAGCTGTGGGCCGCCCCCGCCGGGGAGGGACTGTATCTTGCCCTCATCCGGGACAGGACCGACGAGCAGCACCGCCAGCAGGAGCGCTTGGAGGCGGCCAGCGCCGCCCTGCGCAGCGCCCTGGACGCGGCCAACGCCGCCAACCAGGCCAAGAGCGACTTCCTCTCCCACATGTCCCACGACATCCGCACGCCCCTGAACGCTATCATCGGCATGACCACTATCGCCCAGGCCCATATGGACGAGCGGGCCCGGGTGGAGGACTGCCTGGGGAAGATAGACCTGTCCTCCCGGCACCTTCTGAGCCTTATAAACGACATCCTGGACATGAGCCGCATTGAGAGCGGGAAGATGACCCTGAACCCGGAGCCCTTCGCCATGGAGGAGTTCATCCGGGGCCTTCTCGCGGTGATCCAGCCCCAGGCGGACAGAAAGCGTCAAAACTTCACCGTGGATATGAGCGGCGTCGCCTGCGGCCAGGTCCGGGGCGACCAGCTTCGCATCCAGCAGGTGCTCATCAACATCCTCAACAACGCCGTGAAGTTCACCCCCGAGGAGGGGTCCATCTCCCTCACCATTCGGGAGACAGACGGACCCCGCACCAGCGCCGGCCACGCCTTTTATGAGTTCGTCATCCGGGACACCGGCATGGGCATGACCCCGGAATTTCTCGCGAAGATATTCCAGCCCTTCGAGCGGGCGGAGGGCACCGGCCGCATCGAGGGCACGGGTCTGGGCATGACCATCACCCACAACCTGGTGAAGATGATGAACGGCTCCATCACCGTCACCAGCGCCCCCGGCCAGGGCACCTGCTTCACGGTGACCCTGCCCCTTGAGCAGCTGGATGAAGCCCAGGAGGGCGCCGGGAAGCTCCAGGGCCTGCGGCTGCTGGCGGCGGAAAAGGAGACTGCCCTGAACCACATCCGGGAGATGGCCCAGGTGCTGGGCATGGACTGCGACACCTGCACCGGCACCCCGGAGGCCCTGGACATGGCCGCCCGGGCCCACATGGAGGGCCGGGACTACGACGTGGTGCTCCTGGGCTGGCACATGCCCGTGGTGGACGGTGCCCAGGCCGCCCGGGAGCTGCGGGCCATGCTGGGCGGGGACGTGGCGATACTGCTCACCTCCTCCTACCAGTGGCCCCACAGCGAGGATGAGACCCGCAAAATGGGCATAGACGCCTTCCTGCCGGAGCCGCTGTATCTGGCCCAGCTGAGCCAGACCCTGGGCGCGCTGACCACCCGTCGGGAGACCGACAAGCCCGCGGACTACTCCGGCAAGCGCATCCTCCTGGCCGAGGACAACGAGATCAACCGGGAGATCGCCCTGGAGCTCATCGGAGAAGAAGGCCCCGCCATCGACGCCGCCGAGGACGGCAAACAGGCCCTGGACATGTTCTCCGAAAGCGCCGTGGGCTATTACGACCTCATTTTCATGGACGTGCGCATGCCCGTGATGGACGGCCTGGCCGCCACCCGGGCCATCCGCGCTTTGAAGCGGCCCGACGCCGCCGCCGTGCCCATTGTGGCCATGACCGCCAACGCCTTCGTGGAGGACATCCGCGCCTGCGAGCAGGCGGGGATGAACGGCCACCTGGCCAAACCCATCGGCGTGCCCCAGCTCCGGGACACCCTGCGCAAGTATTTGGGGTGAGGGGGCGGCTATGAGGGAATATCAGGAAAAATATCTGGCGCTTCTCGCCGACCTGCGCCGGGACGCGGACGTGCCCACCGGGCAGGAGAGCGCCCAGGCACTGCTGAACGACGTCTCCCAGGCCACCCTCCGCTCCCGGGAGCAGGCGGACCAGGGCATGGCGCTGCTGCGGGCGGAGCTCTTCCCCGCCCTGGACAACATCTTCTCCGCCTCTGCGGAGGACATCGCCGACCTGCAGGAATTCGCCGACGGGCTCATGCAGGGCGTGGCCCAGAAGGACGCAGCCCTGGCCTGCCGCATCCACACGGCATTGGTGAACTATGCCCGCCGGAAGAACGACAGGGACATGCTCATCCGGGAGCAGTATTGGGTGGGCATGAGCCTATACAACATGGAGACTGCCCTGTCCCCCGGCGGGGTGCGGTTGTTCACACCCCGGATGCGGCTCGCTTTCGCCGAGAGCGCGTCCTATTTCGACACCGCCTACGACGACATCACCGCCCCGGAGATACGGGGCTATATCCACCGGAGCATGGGAAACCTCGCCCTCACCTACTCCACCGGCAGCCTCTCCGACGCCAAGGCAAAGCTGGCCGCCACCATGCGGTCCATCTGCATCCTGTCCGACCCGGACATCCGGGCCAAGACCCCTTCCCTGCCCTGGGATCGGTACCTTTACACCAGCCACCAGGAGCAGACCGCTATGCTGGGCTTCCTCCGCTCCGGCAGCGCTGAGCCGGACATGTTCGCCCAGGTCATGGAGTCGGCTCAGTTCATCCAGCAGAAGCAGCTGGAGCAGGCCCGGGAGCGGGGCGAGCCCCTGCAGCCCCGGTGGCAGTACACCTATTACGCCGCGCTGTACCACTGCGGGGCCATATCCAGGGAGGAATTCCTGGACGTGCTGTACGCCCTGTCCACCGCCCGGCTGGAGGACGATTTCGACCCGCAGAGCATGTTCTCCCATCTGAGCGCCCCGGCCCTGTTCATGGAGTACAGCAAGACCCTGAGTCAGCGGAAGATGATGGCCCAGCGGCCCCGGGTCAAAAAGATGCTCCGGCGCATGTTCCGGTGGCTGGCCCAAGTGCCCGGCAGCGACTACGCCCGGCAGATGGGCTTTTTCCTGCGTCAGATCCTGTACGCCTACCGGGAGCTGCCCGGGTGCACCAGCTTCTATGAGCTCCTTTTGAACGTATTTGCCTGCCAGCACCCCACCGGCTACGCCCGGATGTGGCGGGCCGGCCAGATCGCCCGGACCCTCTGCCGCTGGGCCATCGAGGACTGCCCGGAGCAGTTCACGGGCTTCATGGACTGCGCCAGCGCCGCCGACGTGACCGCCAAAGCGGAGGAGCTTATCAACTTCGCCGGCCGGGCCGGGCGGGTATACGACGCGGGCATGGTCCACTGCATCGACATAGCTCGCACCACCTGTCGGGGCCTTCTGGAGGAGGAGTTCTCCCTTTTGCAGCTGCACGCCTATTTTGGGGCCAAGCTCCTGTCCAAGCAGCCCTCCACCGCCCCCTATGCCGACGTGGCCTACGGACACCACTGCCACTATGACGAGCGGGGCGGCTATCCCGTGAGCTTCAGCCCCAGCGCCTCCCCCGCCAGGGCCATGATATACATCGTCTCCGTGGCGGACTCCATTGCCGCCGCCACAGACAGCGTGGGCCGGTACTACAGCCCCGCCAAGAGCCTGGATGATCTGTACGGGGAATTGAAAGACATGTCCGGCACCCGGTACGCCCCCTTCGTGGTGGACCTGCTCTCCGACCCCGCCCGCCGGGCGAAGCTCAATAAGGACCTGGACCGCTGGACCGGGGAGAGCTACAAGGACCTCTTCCGCCGGCGGCAGGAGATGATGAAGTGACAAACGGGCCTGTGCGCTTTGCACAGGCCCGTTTCCTATTCTCTTTCAGCCGAACATGTCCTTGAGCTTCAGACTCGCGGCGTAGAGCTCGTTTTTGCTGTAGGTATTGGCCTCATCGGCCAGCACCGCTTTGATGGCGTCCTTGGGCCGGCAGCCCTCCCGGACCATGGCGTCCACCAAGAGCGCCTCGGCGGAGACCACATGCTCCTGCTTCGGCGCGAGAAACGCCTCTGAAAGCTCCACCACCAGGCAGAACTCTCCCTTTTCATACTCCCCCTTGGCCAGAAGCTGGTCCCGCACCTCGGCGGGGCTTCCCCGAAAGGCGGTCTCATGGAGCTTCGTGAGGTCGTTTAACAAGCACATCCGGCAGGGCACATCCTCCCGCAGGAAGAACTCCACCGCGTCCATCACCCGCTTGGGGGACTCGTAGAACACATAGGTCCGCACCGCCCCCCGGCGCATCTGGTCCAGGAGCCTGCCCCGGTCGGCATTCTCCCGGGGCAGAAATCCCCGGAACACGAAGGAGCTCAGGTCGAACCCGCTCACCGAAAGGGCCGTCACCGCGGCGCAGGGCCCCGGCACGCCCACCACCCGTATGCCCTCCTCCACGGCGGATTTGATCAGCTCGTTGCCCGGGTCGGAGATGCAGGGGGTGCCCGCGTCGGTGATGACCGCCACGCTCTGGCCGGCTTTTAAGAGGTCCACGAAGTACCGGGCCTTGCCGTGCTCGTTGAACTTGTGGTTGGAGGCCAGCTTGTTGCGAATGCCCAGTTTATTCAGGAGCACCACGCTCCGGCGGGTGTCCTCCGCGGCGATCACGTCCACGCTCTCCAATATCTCGGTGCCCCGGGGGGACATGTCCCGGGCGTTGCCGATGGGCGTGGCCACGATGAACAGCACGCCATAGCCGTTCTCAGTCTGCATTTTATCCATAGTTTTCTCCTCCCGGCCCTCGGCTGTCCGTTTTATGGGACGGCCCGTGGGCTATCCTTCTGTCATAAACAAAAACAGAAGGGAGATATATCCATGTCCAAGCACAAGCATCTCGTTCAGAATGTGGTATTTTTCGCGGTCCTGGCCCTGGCCGTCACGGCGGAGGGCTGGATGGACCTGCTGTGCCGGGTCATTTACTGAGCGTATAGAGCCGCCACGGTCCTGAGGTGGCGGGCCATCTCCTCCGCGGCGGAGGCGGGGGCCAATATCCGGGCCCGGGTGCCAAAGCCGGAGAGCCAGCCGAAGAACTGCACGTTCACCGCCACGTTCACCGTCACGGAGAAATGGTCCTCGTCCAGGGGCACCAGGCTCACCTCTGCGCCGAACTGGTCGATGACCGGCCCGGCCAGGGCGTTCTCAAAGCTGAGCCGCACCGGCTGCACGTCCCCGGAGAACATGCCGAAGTGGGTGTTGGTGTAGGCGGCCATGTCCAGCCTCCCGAAGGCCTCCTTCCCCTGCCGGGGTCCCTCCCCCAGGGCGATGGAGGCCATTTTGTCCACCCGGTAGTGGCGCATCTCGTCCGTCCCGTGGTCGTAGGCCAGGAGGTAATAATTCTCGTCGTCCCACATAAGGGCCCAGGGGCTCACGGCATAGCGCTTTCCGTCGTGGCGCCACACCCGGCGCTTTTCCCGGTCCCACTCGAAGTATTTGAAGGTGATGGGCCTGTCCCCGTCGATGGCGTTCTGGAGCTCGTCCACGTTGTAGTAGATGGACTCGTTCATGGTCTTGATGCGGCCCCGGACATACACGTGGCGGTGAAGCTCCTTGGCCTCCAGGTCGCTGGCCAGGCTCTCCAGCTTTCGGATGAGCTCCAGACTCTTGCGCTCGGTGATGAACTTGGAGGACTGGACCGCGTCCACCAGGAGCTTCAATTCCGGCAGCTGGAAGCCCCGGTCGCCGATGAAGTATCCGGTGGCGGAGCCCACGCGCACGCTCTGCACGTCCAGTCCGAACAGCCGCAGGGCCTCCATGTCGTCATATAAACTCTTGCGCTCGGCGGCGATGTCCTGTGCGGCCAGGTGCTCTATCATCTGCGCCACCGTCACCGGGTGGGATTCGTCGGAGGCGCGCATCAGGTACCGGGCGAGATACAGTAGCTTCAGCTTTTGGTTGGATGACCTTGCCATAGTCCCTTCCTCACAGCGCGGCCAGCGCCGTCCGGGGGCCGATGTCCCAGCCCAGAAAGGCGGATCCCGTCTGCACGAACCGCTCCAAACCGGCGCTGCAATAAAAACTGCGGCCGCCGGTCTTTTCCTTATCTCCCAGCGCGTCCCGCGCCTCCAGAGCCCGCAAAAGCGCCCCCACGGAGGCGGCCCCGGAGTCGATAAGAGCTATATCCGGGTCCAGAGCGGCCCGGATGGCGTCCTGGATGATGGGATAGTGGGTGCAGCCCAGTATCACCGTGTCCGCGCCCGCCGCCAGGAGGGGCGCGGTATATTCCGCCACGGCGGCCATGAGCTCGCCGTCGGCGGGATCGGTGCGGCCGCTCTCCACCAGGGGCACCAGCCTGGGGCAGGCCACCGCCGTGACCTGGGCCTGCGGCATAAGGGCCCGCACCGCCCGCTCATAGGCCAAGCTCGCCACCGTGGCGTGGGTGGCCAGCACGCCCACGCAGCCCGTCTTCGTGGCGGCCGCCGCCGCTTCCGCGGCGGGCTCGATGACGCCGAGGACCGGCATATCCGGATTGTCGGCCAGCATCTGGTCCATGGCGTTGGCGTTGGAGGTGTTGCAGGCCACCAGCAGGGCCTTCACGCCCTTGGCCCGGAGAAAACCGGTATTCTGCCGGGAAAAGCCCCGTATCTGGGCCGGGGTCCTGTCCCCATAGGGGGCGTTGGCCGTGTCGCCGAGATACACGAAGCTCTCCCAGGGGGCGGCGGCCATCAGGGCCTTCACGGCGGTGAGGCCGCCGACGCCGGAGTCGAATATGCCGATGGGACGGGTATCCATAGAGCGGTCCTCCGTGAGATAATGCTTGACGCGGGGGCGCGGTGCGCCTAAAATAGGGAAAAAACGGGAGGCGGGGATATGAAAAAGACACTGGGCGTCATCGGCGGCATGGGCCCCGCGGCCACCTGCGACCTGATGGAGAAGATCATCGCCCTCACAAAGGCCGCCTTGGACCAGGAGCACATCCCCATGCTGGCCGACGTGAACACCGCCATCCCGGACCGCACCGCCGCCATTCTGCGCGGCGGGCCGGACCCGGTGCCGGAGCTTCAAAAGAGCGCACGCCGCCTCGTCTCCGCCGGGGCGGACATCCTTCTCATGCCCTGCAACACCGCCCACTATTTTTATGACGACGTGGCCCGGGCCGTGTCTGTCCCGGTGCTGCACATGCCCCGGGAGGCCGCCGCCGCGCTGAAGGCCGCCGGGGTGAAAAGGGCGGGCGTGCTTGCCACGGACGGCACGGTACAGGCCGGGGTCTACGAAAAGGCCCTCATGGGCGCAGGCATAGCGCCTGTATACCCCTCCCCCGCCATGCAGAAAGAGGTCATGCGCCTCATCTACGACGGCGTGAAGGGCCGTGCCGTGCCCTTGGAGAGCATCCCCGTGCGGGACATCCTGCAAGACCTGCGGGACCAAGGCGCGGAAAAGGTGGTGCTGGCCTGTACGGAGCTGCCCATCGCCTTTGCGGAGCTTGGCCTCATGGAGGGGTGTCTCGACGCCACCCGGGCCCTGGCCTTTGCCGCCGTCCGGGCGGCGGGGGCGGAGACCACCGCCCCGGACCCCTGGTGAAGTATACCACATACGCTGGAAATACGCAACAGCCGCTGTCCCATTCTTGGGACAACGCCATCAGATAAGGAGGAAGAACTATGTACCTGTTAGGCTTTATCGGCGTGGGCAACATGGGCGGCGCCATGGCCCGGGCCGCCGGGACCGCCACCGCGCCCTCTGACATCGTCGTCGCCAACCGCACCCCCGCCAAGGCGGAGGCCCTCGCCCGGGAGCTGGGCTATGCCATTGGCGCAGCGGAGGATGTGGCCGCGAAGGCTCAATACATCTTCCTGGGCGTGAAGCCCAAGGACATGCCCGGCATGCTCGCATCCATCGCTCCCACCCTGGCCGCCCGGAAGGACCGGTTCGTGCTGGTATCCCTGGCCGCCGGGATGGACTGCGCCCGGGTCCAGGAGCTGGCGGGCGGGGCATACCCCGTCATCCGCCTCTGCCCCAACACCCCCGTGGCTGTGGGGAAGGGGCTCATCGCCTGGTGCGAGAAGGATACCCAGGCCGGGGACGCTGAGGCCCTCACCGCCGCCATGGCCGGGGCGGGCATATGGGACCCCTGCCCGGAATACCTCATGGACGTGGCCGGCACCATCGGCGGGTGCACCCCCGCCTTCGCCTATATGTTCATCGAGGCCCTGTCCGACGGGGCGGTGGCCTGCGGCATGCCCCGGGCCCAGGCCCTGCGCTACGCCGCCCGGGCAGTGGAGGGCGCCGCGGCATTGGCCCAGGCGGACGGCCGCCATCCCGGGGCCTTGAAGGACGCGGTCTGCTCCCCCGGCGGCTCCACCATCCAGGGCGTGCTGACCCTGGAGCGCAGCGCTTTCCGGGCCGCCGCCGCCGACGCCGTCATCGACGCGGTGGAAAAGACGAAGGTCATGGGCAAATGAGCGGCCCCACGAAAACCAACGCCCTGCGGCTCTTGGACGCCGCCGGCATTTCCTACGGCACGCGGGAATTTGACTACAACGACGCGGACCCCTGCGGCACGGCAGACGCAGCCCTCCGGGAGCGGATGTTCAAGACGCTGGTGGCCCGGGGAGACAGGCGGGGGCTTTTGGTATTCTGCATCCCGGTGGACCAGGAACTGGATCTCAAAAAATGCGCGGCGGCGGCCGGGGACAAGCGGGTGGAGATGATACACCTCAAGGAGCTCCTCCCTCTCACCGGCTATATCCACGGGGGCTGCTCCCCGGTGGGCATGAAAAAGGCCCTGCCCACCCTCTTCGACGAGACGGCCCTATTATATGACCGCATCTTCGTCAGCGCCGGCCAGCGGGGCCTGCAGATGGAGCTGGCCCCGGAGGACCTGATAAATTACGTAGGCGCGGACACCGCCGACCTCATCAAGACATGAAAATATCGCCCCGGCTCGGTGAGCCGGGGCGATGGTTTTTATTTTACGCCTTGGGCTGGTCGGAGGTGCAGTGGGGGCACTTGGTGGCGCCGATGGGGATCTCCGACAGGCAGTAGGGGCAGGTCTTGGTGGTGGGGGCGGCAGGGGCCTCCTCGGGCTTTTTCCGCAGGGAGCTGGCCTTGTTCAGCGCCTTGATCATCAGGAAGATGACGAAGGCCATGATGATGAAGTCGATGACCGCGGAGATGAACGCGCCGTAGTTGAAGGTGGTGACGCCCAGCTCCGTGGCGGTGGCGAGGCTGGTCACCTGTGCCCGTTCCACGCCCTCCGGCAGGCGGAGGATGAAGAAGGCGTCGTTGAAGTTGGAGTTGCCGGTGATGAGGCCGATGAGGGGCATGACCAGGTCGTTGACCGCGCTGGTCACGATCTTCTGGAAGGCGGCGCCGATGATGACGCCGACGGCCAGGTCCACCACGTTGCCCCGGGTGGCGAATTCCTTGAATTCCTGGAAGAACTTTTTCATGTTTTTCCGACCTTTCTTATGTTGTATCGCATTTGCTTGAGGGCATTATAACACGATATATGGATTTGCGCCACACTTTCCCAAAAAAACTGCGCCACTTTTCCGCGGCTGTGCTATAATCCGTTGGGCGTTCCGAAACGGGCGTCAAGAGGAGTCAAAAATGATCGCATACTTAAAGCGGGAGAAGGTGCTGACCATCTCCCTCATCCTGGCGGTGATATCCGCCTTTTTCGTGCCTCCGGACAGGGGGTATCTGGACTACATCGACCTGCGGGTGCTGGGACTGTTGTTCTGCCTCATGCTCTTGGTCCGGGGCTTTCAGCACGCGGGGCTTTTCGACCTGCTCATCGAAAAGCTCTTCGGAAACGTGACGGGCAGCCGGCGGCTGTGCCTGACGCTGGTGCTTCTTTGCTTTTTCACCAGCATGGTCATCACCAACGACGTGGCCCTCATCACCTTCGTCCCCTTCGCCATTATGACGCTGGAGCTGTGCGAAAAGCGGGAGCTCATCATCCCCGTGGTGGTGCTACAGACCATCGCGGCCAATCTCGGCAGCATGGCCACGCCCATCGGAAATCCCCAGAACCTCTACCTCTTCTCCGCCTCCGGCATGAGCTCCGGGGCGTTTTTGCGGGTCATGCTCCCGCCCACGGCGCTGTCCTTCGTCCTGGTGACGGGGGCGGCCCTGGCCCTGCCCGCGGGGTCGGCGGCAATGAAAAAGGGCCCCAGTGCGGTGGCCATGCCCAAAAAAGAGGTGCTGGTCTACACGGGGCTGTTTCTCTTAAATCTCCTGGTGGTGTTCCGGGTGCTGAGTTGGGTGCCGGCCCTCATCGTCACTGTGGCGGGGGTGGTGCTCATCGGGAAAAAGCAGCTATTGGGCCGGGTGGACTACGCGCTGCTGCTGACCTTCGTGGGCTTTTTCATCTTCGTGGGCAACCTGGGACGGATAGAGCCGGTCCGGGAGCTGGTGACCCGGCTGATCCAGGGCCGGGAGGTGCTTATGTCGGCGCTGTTCAGCCAGGCGTTGAGCAATGTGCCCGCGGCGCTGCTGCTGTCCGGGTTCACCGACGACTGGGCGGGGCTGCTGCTGGGGGTGAACATCGGCGGCCTGGGCACCCTCATCGCCTCCATGGCCAGCCTCATCTCCTACAAGCTCTACGCCGCCCGCCCCGGCGCGAAAGCAGGCAAGTACTTTCTCCGATTCACCCTCTGGAACCTGGCATTCCTGGCCATTCTCCTCCCCTTCGGGGTGGTCATCCACTGAAAAGCACATAGCAAAAGGCAGGCACGCCCGTGCCTGCCTTTTGCGTTTTTACTGCTTGCCCTTGGCGGCCTTGCGCTCGGCGAGCTTATCCAGGGCCTTGTTCCGGTAGTAAATGAGGATGCCTATCAGGACCATGGCGGCGTTGATGAAGTAGAACACCATCACATACCACTTCACCGTCACCCACCAGTGCTGAGGGGCATAGTAGGCGATGAGGATGAACTTGCCGACGATGGCGAAGACGTAGCCGATGAAGATGAAGAAGTAAAAGAGCACGCTGGTGCCCTTGGCGGTCCGGGCCTTCCAGGCCTTGGCGATGTTCAGGGGCCAGGACACGCCGAAGCATATCACCATCAGCATCTCCATGATGCTTGCAATAGTTAACATAACACTTTCTCCTTTTGTTTATTCGATGGGCTCCAGCATAGTGCCGGTCTCCCGAAAGCGCTTGTGGAACGAGAACGCCTCGTCCAGGATGTGGGGCGTCTGGGCCCCGTGGCTCACCTCGCAGGCCCGCTGGAAGTACCGTCTGAGCTGGGGGCGGAAGTCGGGATGGGCGCAGTTTTCGATGATGAGCGCGGCCCGCTCCTTGGGGGACTTTCCCCGCAGGTCGGCATAGCCCTGCTCCGTCACCAGCACGTCCACGTCGTGCTCCGTGTGGTCCACGTGGGTGACCATGGGCACGATGGAGCTTATCTTCCCGCCCTTGGCGCTGGACGCGGTCATGAAGATGGTGACCGAGGCGTTGCGGGCGTAGTCCCCGGAGCCGCCGATGCCGTTGTAGATGGTGGTGCCGTTCATCTGGGAGGAGTTGATATTGCCGTAGATGTCCGCCTCCACGGCGGTGTTCATGGCGATGACGCCCAGGCGGCGGATGGTCTCCGCGCCGTTGGATATCTCCGAGTCCCGCAGGACGATGCGGCCCCGGTAGGATTCCAGGTTCTCCTTAAAGTGCATCATCCCCTCGTGGGACATGCTCAGGCTGGTGGCGGAGGCCATGTCCGCGCACCCGGCGTCCAGCAGCTTTATGACCCCGTCCTGGATGACCTCGGAGAAGAAGGTAAGGTGCTCAAACCCCGCCTTTTCCAGGCCCATGAGCACGGCGTTGGCCACCGAGCCCACCCCGGACTGCAGGGGCACGTCCCCGGCGGACAGGCGGCCCGCCGCCTTCTCCGCCTTCAAAAAGGCCACGATGTTGTCCGCGATGGCCTGGCTCACGGCGTCCGCCGGGGCCAGGGGCCGGGGATTCACGGAGAGGCCGCACTCCACCACGGCGACTATTTTATCCGCGCCGCAGGTGATCCAGGGCTTGCCGATGCGCTGATCCACCCGTGTCAGGGGGATAGGCTTTCTATGGGGCGGGTCCGCGGGCATATAGATGTCGTGGAACCCCTCCAGCCCCTCCGGCTGGATGGAGTTGACCTCCACGATGACCTTCTTTGCCAGGGCCACATAGGTTTGTGTGCAGCCCACGGCGGTGGAGGGGATGATGTTGCCCTCCTCCGTGATGGCCACGGCCTCCACGATGGCCACGTCGATGGGCCCGTAAAAGCCGTAGCGGGCGTTCTGGGCGGTCATGCCCAGGTGCTGGTCAAGGTACGCCACGCCCTGCTCGCTTGCCCCGTTCACCGCCTTGCGCAGGGCCGTGCTGGTGATGTAGGGCACCCGCCGGGCGATCATGTCCAGCTCCGCCCAGGTGTTGTCGATCTCCGGGCCGGTGGAGGCGCCGGAGAGGAGGTTGACGCGGACCTTCCGCTGCCCCGAGCGGACCTGCTCCGCCAATGCCAGGGGCACGGCCTTGGGATTGCCTGAGGGGGTGAAGCCGCTGACGGCCACGGTCATGCCATCCTCTATCAGCATGGCGGCCCGGTCCGCGGTCATGATTTTATCCAGGACCGCTTTGCATCTTATGCGCTCTGCCATGGGTCACCCTCAGTCCAGGCTCTGGCGGAACGCGGCGGCCTGCTCGTCGCTCACCAGGGCCGCGCCGGCCTCCAAAGCCTTCCAGTTCAGTTCCTCCGTACCCGCCGGGATGTGGCGGCGCACGCCCTCATAGAGAGCCTCCTCGTCAAAGAGGCCCAGGGCCTTGTTGATGGCCCCCACCGCCACGATGTTGGCGGTCATCAACTTGCCCACCTTATCCCGGGCGGTGTCCAGGATGGGCAGGCGCAGCACCTGGCTCTCATCAAGCCCCGCCGGGACGGTGAGGCTGCTGTCCGCCATGACCACGGCGCCCTCCGCCAGGTCCCCGGCGAATTTGTCCAGGCTCTGCTGGGTCAGGGCCAGCAGGAAGTTGGGCCGGATGACCTTGGAAAACCATATCTCGTCCCGGCTCAGGATGGTCTCGGCCTTGCACATGCCGCCCCGCGCCTCCGGGCCATAGGCCTGGGACTGGACGGTCTGCAGCCCCGCCGCCACCGCGGCCTCCGCCACGATGACGCTGGCCAGGATGACCCCCTGGCCGCCGGAGCCGGAAAAACGCATCTCATATCGCATGGGTCTCTACCTCACTTTCCGGCCTTGGCCTGGGCCCGCTCGATGAGCTTGGCGTATTCCGCGGTGTACTCGGGGAAATCGGTGTGGGTCAGAGTGCCAATGAGCAGCTTCCCCTTCTTCTGCTCCTCGCTCATGGCGTAGTACCGGGCCGCGGGGACCATGTTCTCCTTCTGCCATTGGAGCATCTCCACGGCGCCGCCCTTGTGGTTCTTGCGGCCGTAGTAGGTAGGGCAGACGGAATAGACGTCAATGAGGGAGAAGCCCTTGTGCATGATGCCCTGGCGGATGAGCTCCGTGGTCTCCTTTACATGATAGGCCGAGCCCCGGGCGGTGAAGGTGGCCCCGGCGCCCGCGGCCAGCTGGGCGATGTCGAAGGGCCGGTCGATGTTGCCGTAGGGGGCGGTGGTGGCCATATCCCCGGTGGGGGTGGTGGGGGAATACTGGCCGCCGGTCATGCCGTAGATGTCGTTGTTGAAGGTGACCACCGTGAGGCCTATGTTGCGCCGGGCGGCGTGGATCAGGTGGTTGCCGCCGATGGCGGAGCAGTCCCCGTCGCCGGTGAGCACGATGACCTCCAGCTCGGGGTGGGCGATCTTGATGCCCGTGGCAAAAGCGATGGCCCGGCCGTGGGTGGTGTGGATGGAGTCGAAGTCCATGTACCCCGCCGCCCGGCTGGAACAGCCGATGCCGGACACGACCACGACCTTGCCCCGGTTCAGGTTCACCTCCGGGTCGTCTATAAGCTCCTGCAAGGCCACGGCCACGTCCCGCATGATGATGCCGTTGCCGCAGCCGGCGCACCAGATGTGGGGCAGGTGGTCGATGCGCATGAATTTATGTATAAGCTCGCTGGGCATTGATCAGCCCTCCATTTCCCGCAGTTTTTGAAGGATGTCCGCCGGGGGTATCACGGTGCCGTCAAAGCGGCCCAAAAACTCCACCGGCAGCCTCTCCGCCGCCACCCGCTGGACCTCCAGCAGCATCTGGCCGTAGTTGTGCTCCACCACCAATATGCGCTTGAGGCCATGGATACGGGCGCGCAGCCGCGCCTCCGGGAAGGGCCAGACAGTGACGGGCCGGAAGAGCCCGACCTTCATCCCGGCGGCTCTCGCCTCCTGGATGGCGCTCATGACGGCCCGGGTGGTGCCGCCGAAGCACACCACGGCGGTGTCCGCGTCGTCCAGCATGTACTCCTCCACCCGGATGATGTCGTCCAGGTTGTGGTCTATCTTCTCCATGAGCCGGGTGTACAATGCCCCCGCCACGGCGTTGCTCCCCGTGGGGAAGCCGGACACGTCGTGGGCCAGGCCCGTGATGTTGTACCGCTCGCCCTGGCCGAAGGGCTTCATGGCGGGCACGTACTGCCCCTCGGGCACATAGTAGCACTGCTTGTTGGCCCCGTCGTGGTAGGAAATATGGCGCTTGTTGATGATGAGCTCGTCGGCCCCGGGCAGCACCACGCCCTCCCGCATGTGGCCCACGATCTCGTCCATGAGGAAGATGACCGGCGTGCGGTATTTCTCCGAGAGGTTGAAGGCCCGGATGATGAGCCTATAGGTCTCCTGGACGGAGGCGGGGCTCAGGGCGATGACCGGGTGGTCGCCGTGGGTGCCCCAGCGGGCCTGCATATAGTCCCCCTGGGCGGGGCTGGTGGGAAGGCCCGTGGAGGGGCCGGAGCGCTGCACGTCCACCACCACGCAGGGGATCTCCGCGAGACACCCGTAGCCCAGGTTCTCCTGCTTTAAGGAAAAGCCCGGCCCGGAGGTGGCGGTCATGGCCTTCACGCCGGTGACCGACGCGCCCAGCACGGCGGCCATGCTGGCCAGCTCGTCCTCCATCTGGACGAATTTGCCCCCCACCTGGGGCAGGCGCACGGCGCACTGCTCCGCGATCTCGGTGGACGGGGTGATGGGGTAGCCGGCGTAAAAGCGCATGCCCGCGGCGATGGCGCCCTCCACGCAGGCCTCGTTGCCCTGCATCAAAACAGCCTTTTTACTCATTCCTCCAGGTCCTCCAGCCACACGGCGTAATCCGGGCAGCGCTGCTCGCACTGGCCGCACAGCACGCACTCGTTGGGCTCCTTGAGCCGCGCCTTCTCCCCCACCAGCTCCAGCGCGTTTTTGGGGCAGAAGGCCACGCAGATGCCGCAGCCCTTGCACCAGGCCGGGTCCAGCACCAGCTTCCTCTTTCCTGCCATATACCTCTCTCCTTTTTTCCGGCATAAACGGCGCCCCTGTAGGACGCCGTTCAAAGCATTATTCCTGCGCCGGGGCCTTTTCCGGCTCCAGCGGTTTGGTCTTGAGGTTCTCCACCGCCACGAAGGCCCAGATCAGAAACTGCATGGCTGCGGCGGCGTAGGTGACGCTGTCGGCCATAGAACTCTGGTCGATGGCGCTCATGACGCACAGAAACGCCCCGAAGTTACAGCTGAATATGGCCCAGTAGGGATGGGGGGAGTTGAAAAACCACCCGGCGGCGTGGTACACGGCGAGCAAGGCCATGCACCGGGCCAGGATGCCCACCACGAACCGCCACACCACGGGGTCCCCCGCCGCGTCCCGGTAGCCTGTGACCAGCCACGCGCCTACGAACAGGAGCATCATCCCCGCGCCCTTCCGGCAGGCGGCCGCGCCGTCCTCCTTCACCGCGTTCATGGCGATCACGCCGGCGCCCAGGGCGCCCAGCACCGTGAAGGCCCCGCATATGCGGTGGGTGGTGGTCCACAGCACGTCCCCGGGATGGACCAGGCGCAAAAGGCCCGCCGCCGCCAGCAGCACCGCCGGCACCAGGCTCACCGCTCCGAACAGGGGGGTATGGCCCTCAAAGGCCGCCTGGGGGGTCATGGGCGGGACGAACTGCCTCAGCCTCAGCACCAGCAGGGCCAGGATGAGCGCCGTCAGGGCGATGACGCCCGCCACCAGAAAGCTGATGGGGGCGTGGTCCGCAAGGCCGTTCTCCTCGTCCAGGATGCGCATGTCCTGCAGCCACCGCAGCAGAAAGCCCAGGGCGCTTATGATGATGGTGAAACCGGATATTTTATACGCTTCGCTTCGCATACGCCGCTCCGTATAACCATAGTATTTTCCACCGGCGATTATATACCCAACCGCCGGTACAGTCAAGAAGCGGCCGGGGTTTTTCCGGCCCGGAAAGGGGGCGGTCCGGGATGAAGCACGCCGCCGGGTTCCTCACCTGGTGCGCCTTGGTCATGGCGCTGGCCCTGCTCTTCGCCCGCACCGCCCCGGAGACGCCCGACGGTAGCATGGACGAGTGCACATACCTCACCGTCCTGACGGCGGAGGGGCCGGTTCAGATGACCATGGCCCAGTGGCTGCCCCATGCCGTGGCGGCGGAGATGCCCGTGTCCTTCGGGCCCGAGGCCCTGAAGGCCCAGGCCGTGGCCGCCCGCACCTACGCCATGAGCGCCCGGCGGCATACAAACGCCGACGTCTGCATCCTGGGCGGGGGCTGCTGCGTCGCATACCGGGACGAGGTGTCCCTGCGGGAGCTGTGGGGCAGCGAATACGAAAAAAATATGGCCGCCATTTTGGCGGCCATCCATGATACGGACGGGCAGTATCTTTCCTACAATGGCGAGGCCATCCAGGCGGTGTTCCACGCAAGCTCCTACGGTTCCACCGAGGCCAGCGCCGCCATTTGGACGGCCCAGCCCTATCTCGTGAGCGTGCCCACTCCGGAGAACCCGGAGGATGTGCCGGACCTCATCACCACCGCCGTCTTCACGGCGGCGGAGCTTTCCGCGGCGCTGGATATCTCCCCCGCCGGGGACCCGGGCCAGTGGCTGGGGGAACCTGTGTTGGACAGCGCGAGCCGGGTAGCGTCCATAACTGTGGCTGGCGAAACCTTTTCCGGCGCGGACCTGCGCCGGGCATTGGGCCTTCGCAGCACCGCCTTCACGGCAAGCTGGAACGGGGAGCGATTCCTCTTCACCGCCGCCGGCCACGGCCACGGGGTGGGCATGAGCCAGTACGGGGCCGCTGCCTACGCCGCCATGGGCTGGGGGTACGAGGCCATATTGGCCCACTACTACCCGGGCACAGCGCTCACATCTCTATCTTCCCGATGAAGAACATCTCCACCTGGGCGGTGACGAGAAGCTCCTCCCGGTCGTTATAGAGCTTCACGTCCGCCAGAGCCATGTGCAGGCCCTCGTGGACCACCTCAGCCCGGGCGGTCACGTATGCCCCGTCACCGGGGTGGATGTAGTGGATATCCGCCGAGCGGCCCACCACGTTCCGGCCCCGGGTGCTGGCGGCGATGCCCGCCACGCTGTCGCATAAGGTGAACAGGAAACCGCCGTGGGCCATGCCGTGGGGGTTCACCTTGTCCGGGCCCATGGGGGCCTTGGCCTCGCAGAAGCCGGGGGCCAGCTTGGTGACCTCGATGCCGTTGAAGCGCATATAGCCCTCCCGGCTGTTCACCAGGTCCTTGAATTTTTCCAGGTCCATCTCCATCTCTCGTTACCTCCCTCAAGGAAAAGGGCGGGCTCAAGCCCGCCCGCGCCGATGATTTTATCATTCTCCCCCCGTTTCGTCAACCTTTTCCACCCGGATCTCCTCCTCCCGGAGGGCCACACGCACCCTGTCCCCCGGACCGGCGGCGCCGGCCAGGAGCATCTCCGCCAATGGGTCCTCCACCGCCTGGCGCAGCTTCCGGCGCAGGGGCCGGGCCCCATAGTCCGGGTCATAGCCCTGCCGGGCCAGCTCGTCCAGGGCCTCGGGCGTGATCTCCAAGGCGATATCTTTGTCGGCGAGCCGCGCCGCTATCTTCTCCGTGAGCCCGGCGGCGATAGCGCGTATCTCCCCCTGTTCCAGAGCTTTGAACACCACGATGGCGTCCACCCGGTTCAATAGCTCCGGCCGGAACACCTGCCGGGCCTCCGCCAGGACCTGTTCTTTCAACTGCTCATACCGCGCCCCGGCGCCCTCCTCCCGGCCGGAGAAGCCCAAGCGGCGCCCGCCGCCCAGGATGGCCCGGGCGCCCACGTTGGAGGTCATGACCACCACGGCGTTTTTGAAGTCCGCCTTCCGGCCGTGGGAGTCGGTGAGGACGCCGTCCTCCAGTATCTGCAATAAGAGCCCCCACACGTCCTCGTGGGCCTTTTCCATCTCGTCGAAGAGCACCACGCTCCAGGGCCGCCGCCGGACCCGGTCCGTGAGCCATCCCCCCTCCTCATGGCCCACGTACCCCGGAGGCGCGCCGATGAGCCTGCTGACCGCGTGCTTTTCCATATACTCGGACATGTCCACCCGGATGACGGCCCTCTCGTCCCCATAGACCGCCTCCGCCAAGGCACGGCAGAGCTCCGTCTTGCCCACCCCTGTGGGGCCCAGGAACAGAAAGCTCCCCACGGGCCGCCCCGGGTCGGCGAGGCCCACCCGGCCCAGGCGGATGGCCCGGCACACGGCGGACACCGCCTCCTCCTGACCGATGAGCCGCCGGTGGATGATCTCCTCCAGATGGGAAAGCCGCTCGCTCTCCTCCTTCGTCAGGCTCTCCACCGGCACCCCCGTCCAGCCGGACACCACCGCCGCCACGTCCTGGGCGGTCACCTGCCGGCGCCCGCCCCCGGCCCGAGCGGTCCAGGCGCTGCGCTCCGCGTCCAGGGCCTCCCGCTGCCGCCGCTCCTGGTCCCGGAGGGAGGCGGCTCCCTCGAAATCCTGATTTTTCACCGCCTGCTCCTTCATGGCCCGCAGGCTCTCCACCCGCTCCTCCGCCGCCCGGACCCCCTCGGGTATCCGGGAGCCCGCCATGCGGACCCGGCTGGCCGCCTCGTCCATGAGGTCGATGGCCTTGTCCGGCAGGAACCTATCCGGGATATATCGGGCGGACAAGTTCACCGCCGCCCGGATGGCCTCGTCGGTTATAATGAGGCCGTGGTGGCTCTCGTACCGGTCCCGCAGGCCCTTCAGGATGCGCACGCTCTCCTCCCGGCCCGGCTCCGGCACCGTCACGGGCTGGAACCGGCGCTCCAGCGCCGCGTCCTTCTCCACGTGGGTGCGGTACTCGTCCAGCGTGGTGGCGCCGATCATCTGGATGAGCCCCCGGCCCAGGGCGGGCTTTAAGATATTGGCCGCGTCGATGGCCCCCTCCGCCGCCCCTGCGCCGATGATGGTGTGCATCTCGTCCACGAATAAGATGACGTCCCCCGCCCGGGAGACCTCCCGGATGACCGCCTTCACCCGGTCCTCAAAATCCCCCCGGTACTTGGTGCCCGCCAGCATGCTGGGCACGTCCAGGGCCACGATGCGCTTTTTTCGTAGGTGCTCCGGCACGTCCCCGGCAGCCACCCGCCGGGCCAACGCCTCCGCCACCGCCGTCTTCCCCACCCCGGGCTCCCCGATGAGCACCGGGTTATTTTTCGTCCGGCGGGAGAGTATCTGTATGACCCGCTCCAGCTCCCGCTCCCGGCCCACCACCGGGTCCAGCTTGCCCCGGGCGGCCAGGTCGGTCAGGTCCCGGCTGTACTGGTCCAGGGTGCGGGTATCCCCCCGGCGGGACGCGGCCCGGGCCCCGCCCTCCTCCGGCCGGGTGCGGTATTCGGGCCGGTCGAACACGTCCAGCACGTCGGTATAGAGCTTGTTGGGGTCCACCCCTGCCTCCTCCACGGCCCGGGTCCCGGCGCAGTCGGACTGGCGCAGGATGCCCATGAGGATATGCTCCGTGCCCACGAAACCGTGGCCCAATCGGGCTGCGTCCTCGCAGGCCAGCTCTATGCTCCGCTTGGCCTTGGGGGTGAGCCCCTGGGCAGGCGGACCGGGGGTGCCCTTCCCGGCGGCGGCCGTCACCAGCTCCGTCACCATGCCCGCCTCCAGGCCGCTGCGCCTCAGGCACCGGCAGGCCAGACCCTCCCCCTCCCGCATGAGCCCCAGCAACAGATGCTCCGTGCCCACATAGCTGTGGCCCAGCTGGTGGCTGGCCTGGTACGCCTCCTCGATGGCCTTCTGGGCCCTTAAGGTGAACCGCTCCGTGTGTTTCATGTGTATCCATCGCCTCCGGGAGGATTATATCCGTTCCCGGCCAAATAAAAGCGCGGAGGCCGGCTTATTTTGTCGGAACGCTTAATTATGGCACGGCGCAAAAAACTGTTGCATTACCCCCTTTCTTTGTGTTAGTATATGGCCGTACATAAAAAACGGAGGTAATCGACATGGCTTATAAGATCTCTGATGCTTGCATCTCCTGCGGCTCCTGCGCCGACCAGTGCCCCGTGGAAGCCATCAGCGAGGGCGATGCCCACTATGTCATTGATCCCGACAAGTGCATCTCCTGCGGTTCCTGCGCCGAGCAGTGCCCCATGAGCGCCATTGCTGAGGAGTGATTCCACAAGCAGACCTGCGGGCGGTATGCGCTGAGCATACCGCCCGTCACTATTTATGAGGATATTTTATGAAGCTGCTATGGCCCGGCGGGCCCTCCTACGCGGACGACCCCGTCTTTAAAATAACCACCGACTCGGTGCTGCTGGCCCACTTCACCGCCGGCGCGGGGGACTTTTCCCGCGTGATGGACATAGGCTGCGGCGGCGGGCTTTTGAGTGTGCTCATCCACGCCCGGGCGCCGGAGGCGGAATATGACAGCGTGGACATCCGCCCCGACGCGGTCAGGCTGTGCCGGGAGAATTACCGGGCCAACGGCATAGAGGGCTTCGTGGACTGCCAGGACGCCCGGGAGTACCGGGCCATGGGCGGTCAGGGGGAATACGATCTCGTGGTCTGCAACCCGCCCTACTACTACGCGGGCAAGACCTCCCCCGACGGGGCCCGGGCCGCGGCAAGGGGCGACAGCCTCTCCCCCGCCCAGTTCTCCGGCGCGGCGGCCTATCTTTTGCGCCGGGGCGGGGCCTTCTGCCTGGTCCATAAGCCGGAGTTTTTGACCGACATCTTCTCCGCCATGCGCCTGGCGGACATCGAGCCGAAGCGCCTGCGCCTGGTGTGCCATAAGGCCGACAGCGCCCCCGCCCTGGTCCTCATCGAGGGCCGCCGGGGCGGCCGGCCCGGCCTTGCCGCCCAGCCCAACCTCATCCTCACCGCCCCCCACGGCTCCCCCACCGACGAGGTTCGCCAGATATACCACATGCGGGGGAAGTGAGGGCGGCTATGGAACGGAACATAAAGACCTGCACGGCGCCGTATAAAGCGGCGGCGCTGGACCTCATCGAGACCGTCTTCACCGAACATGAAAACGCCGCGGAGGGCAGGATAGTCCGGCGGCTGGCGGAGGAGATACGGGCAAAGGAATACTATGTCCCCGAGCTGGAGCTCATCATGACGGATGAGGCCGACGAGGTCATCGGCTATGCCATGTTCTCCCGGTTCCATCTGGAGGGCCGGTATTCGGACGAGCTGCTGCTCCTGTCCCCCGTGGCCGTAAAGACCGCGCTGCAGCGGCAGCATATCTCCAAAGAACTCATTGAATATGGCCTGAAAAAGGCCCGGGCCCTTGGCTATAGGGCCGTGCTGGTAGAGGGCGACCCCAGGAACTACCGGCCCCGAGGCTTCAAAACCGCGGCCGATTACGGCATCTGCCCGGGCCCAAATGTGCACCTGCCCCACATCGACTGTCTTATGGCGCAGGAGCTCGTCCCCGGCGGTCTTGCGCATATCCACGGCCTCGTCGATTATGGGTTCTATGAGGCGCTGAGGTGATCTCCGCCAGGCTTGCCACAGAGGCGGAAAGGAGGCTGTATTATGACCAGAACATACACTATTGACCCGGGCCAAAAGCCTTCCCCCCAGCAACTGCGGGAGGTCCAGGAGGCCAAAAAACGCCCCATCGTCCCGGATGCGGACGCCCCAGTACTATCCGAATCCATGATGAAAGCGTTCCGCTGCGCCGCCGTGCAGCGCAACAGAAAAAAGAATGCATAACAATATAGCGCGTGCGCGGTGCATCGGCACCGCGCACGGCTTTTAAAAATCCCTTGCATTTGATGGAACAAGGCTCTATAATGGGTAAAACAGGATAACAAAGGCGGGACATGAGGCGTTGCAGCGCCCCATGCCCCTATGCAGGAGACGTGACCTCCCACACAGCAGAAATCTGCGCCAGACCCATTATACCCGTTCGTCCTTTGTTTTACAAGGGCGAAAGGCCGATGGGCTTGTGTTGACGTATGACGGTGTAGGGCATTCCCTGCGCCGTCTTTTGTTATCCTGGCAGGAAGCCGAGGGGCGGGCCATACCCGCTCCCTGGCCCACTGTCGGGAGACAGCGCCGGCACCTGGCGCATTTTTTGCTGTGGAGGTAGAGGTATGGCCAAACCCAATAAGCTCACCTCAAAGGCCCGCGATGTCATTCATCCCCTTGTCCTTCTTATGTCACGAACCAGGGTAAAATATAGCGTAAATTGGTCACGGACCGCAAAGCCTCTCCCCGATAGGCCCATCATTTTTGCGGCAAATCACACCAATTCATTTGATGGTCCTGTTATAGCCCGGGCGATCGCGCAGGCATTTCATCTCCGGAGCTGGTTCCTGGCGGGAAAACAGCGGCTCTGGGTCTCAGACAGGATATGGCTCTTTTTTAGCGGCACTATATGGATAAACCGCCGGAACAAGGAAGACATGCGTTCCGTCAAGTCCTTGATCTGTGCCTACTTGAAAAGCGGACAGGCGATCACATGGTTCCCCGAAGGAACCTGGAATTTGACCGATTCGCTTTTGATGCTCCCCATGAAGTGGGGCATAATCGATGTGGCGATATCCTCCGGTGCACAGATCATTCCGACGATCATTGATTATGACCGTGCCGCCAAAACAGCCACCGTCAACTTTGGCAAACCCATGGCACCGGATAATAACACAGACAAAGCTGCTGCAATCCGCGAACTGCGGGACACGATGGCCACGCTCCGCTGGGAAATATGGGAAAAGCATCCTCCGTTAAAGGATTATGACCGTACCGCACTCAAAGCAGACATATATGCCGCATTAGAGGAATATCCCCCAATCGATTGGGATGGTGAACAGGAAGTGATCTATTGGCCATATCTTTCGCCGGAAGAGGCCTTTGCTCCCATTGACCGTTTGACTCCGCGAAAAGAGACTGCGTTCCTTTTCGCCAAACACTAATTACAACAAATACACCCGGGACGGCGCTGCCGTCCCGGGTTCCATTTATTGTTCCTTCAAAAACGCCTCGATGGCCGCGAACTCCTCGTCCACCGGCAGGTTCCGCCGCTTGACGCAGGCGTCCAGGTCCACGGCGGCGTAGACGCCCCCGTCGAAGGCGGGGTGGGCGGCTTTGTACTCCTCCAAAGTCAGGTCCTCCAAAGGTTTCCCCCCATGGACCAGGCCCGCCGCCACGGCGTATGCCTCCCGGAAGGGCACCCCCCGGCCCACCAAATAGTCAGCGCAGTCGGTGGCGTTGATGAATCCCGCCCCGGCGGCCTTTCGCATGGCGTCCGGGTGGGGCTCCATGCCCGCGATCATAGGCGCCAGCACGGAAAGGCACAGCGCCGCCGTATCCAGGCCGTCGAAGAGGGCCTGCTTGTCCTCCTGCATGTCCTTGTTGTAGGCCAGGGGCAGGCCCTTGAGCACCGTGAGCATCCCCATGAGGTCCCCGTAGACCCGGCCGGTCTTGCCCCGGATGAGCTCGGCCATGTCCGGGTTCTTCTTCTGGGGCATGATGGAGGAGCCGGTCACGAACCCTTCCGGCAGAGTCACGAAGCCGAATTCCAGGCTGGACCACAGCACCAGTTCCTCCGCCATCCGGCTCATGTGGGCGGAAAGCAACGCCAGCGCGGACAGCACCTCCACGCAGAAATCCCGGTCGGACACCGCGTCCAGGCTGTTGAGCACAGGGCCCTCGAACCCCAATGCCGCGGCGGTCTGCTCTCTATCAATGGGGAACGTGGTCCCCGCGAGAGCGCATGCCCCCAGGGGGCATTGGTTGAGGCGCTTCCGGGCGTCAGTGAGCCGGCCCGCGTCACGCATCAGCATCATGGCCCAGGCGCAGAGGTAGTGGCCGAAGGTCACCGGCTGGGCCCGCTGCAGGTGGGTGTAGCCGGGCATGACCGCGTCCTTATATTCCGCCGCCTTGTCATGGATGGCGGCCACGGCGCCGCGGATAAGGCCCACAAGGGCGTCGATCCGCCCCCGGGTGTAGAGCCGCAGGTCCGTGGCCACCTGGTCATTGCGGCTGCGGGCGGTGTGCAGGCGCTTGCCCGCCTCGCCGATGCGGGCGGTGAGGGTCATCTCCACGAAGGTGTGGATGTCCTCGGCGGTCATGTCGATGGCGAGTGCTCCGCTCTCTATATCCGCCAGGATGCCCTCCAGGCCCGCCTTTATGGCCGCGCCGTCGGCCTCGGATATAATGCCCTGCTTTGTCAGCATGGCGGCGTGGGCCAGAGAGCCCTCTATATCCTCCCACCACATGCGGCTGTCCACGGCGATGGAGGAGTTGAGCTCCCGCGCCGCGTCGGCGATGGCGCCGCCCCAGAGGTTATTCATGGTTTTCCGCGTCCACCATGGCCTGGACCTTGATGGGCAGGCCATAGAGGTTGATAAAGCCCGTGGCGTCGGCCTGGTTATAGTCCGATTCGCCGAAGGTGGCGATCTTCTCGGAGTAGAGGCTGTAGGGGCTCCACACGCCGGCGTTGATCATGTTGCCCTTGTAGAGCTTGAGGCGCACCTTGCCGGTGACGTGCTCCTGGGTCTTGTCCACGAAGGCGCTGAGGGCCTCCCGCAGGGGGGTGAACCACTGGCCGTTGTACACAAGTTCCGCGAAGGTGATGGAAAGGCGCTGCTTTTCATGGGCGGTCATCTTGTCCAGGCACACGCTCTCCAAGACGGAATGGGCCTTGTAGAGGATGGCCCCGCCCGGGGTCTCGTATACGCCCCGGCACTTCATGCCCACCAGGCGGTTTTCCACGATGTCCAGAAGGCCGATGCCGTTGGCCCCGCCCAGCTCATTGAGCTTTAAGATGATGTCCTTGGCCTTCATTTTCTCCCCGTCCAGGGCCACAGGCACGCCCTGCTCGAACTCCAGCGTCACGTAGGTGGGCGTATCCGGGGCCTGGAGGGGGCTCACGCCCATCTCCAAAAAACCGGGCTTTTCATACTGTGGCTCGTTGCCCGTGTCCTCCAGGTCCAGGCCCTCATGGCTCAGGTGCCACAGGTTCTTGTCCTTGGAGTAGTTGGTCTCGCGGTTGATGCGCAGGGGCACATGATGAGCCTCGGCGAAGTCGATCTCCTCGTCCCGGCTCCTGATGGACCACTCCCGCCAGGGGGCGATGATCTTCATCTCGGGGGCGAAGTGCTTGATGGCCAGCTCAAAGCGGACCTGGTCGTTGCCCTTGCCGGTGCAGCCGTGGACGATGGCGTCGGCGTGCTCCTTCTTGGCCACCTCCACCAGCCCCTTGGCGATGCAGGGGCGGGCGTGGCTGGTACCCAGCAGATATTCCTCGTACACCGCCCCGGCCTTCATGGTGGGGATGATGTAGTTGTCCACGTAATCGTCGGTCAGGTCCAGCACATAGAGCTTGCTGGCACCGGTGGCGAGGGCCTTTTCCTCCAGCCCCTCCAGCTCGTCTGCCTGGCCCACGTTGCCGGCCACGGCGATGACCTCGCAGTTATCATAGTTCTCCTTCAGCCACGGGATGATGACGGACGTATCCAGTCCCCCCGAATAGGCCAGGACGACTTTTTTGATGTCGGACATTTCGGTCCCTCCTACATATTAAACACAGTATGCGTATCATACCGCCCCGGGCGATGAATATCAATAGTTATATTCACAAAAATGATGAATATTTTCAAGGCTCGCGCCCTATTGCAATGGGCCCTTATGGGGTGTATCATCTTTCCGGGGAGATGATGGGCGTGAAGAAAAAGAAAGCGGCCGCCGGGGCTATGGGGTTCATACTGCTTTTCGGCATCGTGAGTCTCTTTTCCGACATGACCCACGAGGGCGCCGCCAGCATCCGGGGAGCCTATATGGCCCTGATGGGCGCCAGCGCGGCGGCCATCGGCTTCGCCTCGGGCCTGGGGGAGCTGGTGGGCTACTCCATGCGCTACGTGTTCGGGGCCCTGACGGACAGGACGGGCCGGTACTGGCCCATGACCATCCTGGGCTACGTGCTGGACATCCTGGCCGTGCCGGCGTTGGCCCTGGTGGGAGAACACGGGTGGGTGGCCGCCTGCGCGTTGCTCATCGTCCAGCGCATGGGAAAAGCCATCAAAAAGCCCGCCAAGGACACCATCATGTCCTTCGCCGCCAGCCAGCTTGGCGCGGGAAAGAGCTTTGGCATCCAGGAGCTTCTGGACCAGATCGGCGCGTTCCTGGGCCCGGTGCTCCTGTACGTGGTGATGCTCTTCCGCCGGGGCGGGGATACGTTCGATACTTACGCCTTCTGCTTCGCCGTGCTGGCCGTGCCCGGGGCCGTCACCATCATTCTTCTTCTCGTGACCCGGTCCAAGTTCCCCCACCCGGAGCGCTTTGAGCCGGAGCCCAAGGAATATGTGCCCTTCAAGCTCAAAAAGTCCTTCAAACTCTACATCGCGGGCATCAGCCTGTTCGCCTTCGGCTTTGCGGACTACTCCCTCATCATCATGCACGTGTCCCGCAAGTTCACGGCCGTGGCCGGGAGCCTGGCCGATACCGGCGCTCTGGTGAGCACCGGGGATCTGCCCCTTCTCTACGCCGGGGCCATGCTGGTGGACGCTGTGGCAGCCCTGGCCTTCGGGTATCTCTACGACAAAAAGGGGCTCAAGGCCCTGGTGTGGTCCACCGTCCTCTCCGCCCCCTTCGCGCCGCTGGTGTTTCTGGCGGACAGCGTGCCGGTGCTGCTGGTCGGCGTCGCCCTCTGGGGCGTGGGCATGGGGGCCCAGGAGTCCATATTGAAGGCCGCCGTGGCCGGCATGGTGCCCAAGGCCAGCCGGGCCACCGGGTACGGGGTGTTCGAGTGCTCCTTCGGCATATTCTGGTTTCTGGGGAGCTGGGCCCTGGGTGCGCTCTATGACGTGAGCCTGCCCGCCATGGCGGCGGTGTCCGTCCTCGCCCAGCTCGCCGCCATCCCCCTCTACCTCGCCGCGGAGAAGGGAGAATAACGAAAAACTGCCGGGCGTCTGCCCGGCAGTTTTTCGTTATATTATTCATTCCCGGCCCAGGAGCCAGTCAACGGACACATGGAGGATGTCCGCCAGGGCGTTCAGCTCGATGTCGGACACAGACCGCTTCTGCCCCTCCAGCAATGACAGCGCGGGCACGCTCATGTCCACGCCCGCTGTCTGGAGCTTCGCCAGAAGCTCCACCTGTTTCATACCCAGGGCGAGCCTGGCCTCCGTGACGCGGGCTCCGACGATATTCCTGTCCCCCAGCGCCAGCTTTCGCGTCTTCACCCTGTCACCCCCTTTTCACCTGGACGTTTCACGCTCCCGGCTTTGCCGTCATTTTGTCCCGCACGCCCAGGGCCATCACCAGCGCCCCCAGACAGGCGGAGGCCGATGTTATCGCCAAGGCCGCCTTGAGCCCCAGGGCGTCTATGAGCACGCCCCCGAAGCCGGAGGCGCACACGCTGCCCAATGTGGACAGGGCCGTCACATAGGCCTGGGCCCGATTGGCGTTTTTGGGGCCGGAGAGCTCGCCGGCATAACGCACCGACGCGGGGATGAACAGGGCGTAGCCCAAAAGCTGGAAGGTCATGCCCCCGTATACGCCGCCCAGGGAGCCGGAAACGAGCACCAGCAGGTTTTTCACGGCAAAGAACACCGCCGCGAACCGGAGCATCCCGGCGCAGGAAAAGCGCCGCAGGAGCCGGTCGAAGAGGAACATGGTGGGCAGCTCCAGCACCGCCACGTACATGGTGAGCATGCCCATGTCCGCGTCGTCCCCGCCCACGCCCCGGACGATCTGGAGCATGTAGCCGGAGAGGAAGCTGTGGCTGAAAAAGAGGAGCACCGCCGCGGCGAGCAGCGCCCGGAAGCGGCTGTCTTTGAGCACGCTCCCCGCCCCGGAAGAATTATCCTTCTCCGCCGCAGGGGCCGGGGTCCCCGCCCGGGAGAACCAGGCCATGAGCGTAAGCATCAGCGCCGCCGTGATGAGCCCCGCGGCGGGCACCGCGTTCACGCCGGTGCGCAATATCACCCGGCCCAGCACCGCCGCCAGCACGCCGTAGGTAAGCGACCCCACCGCCCGGCATACGCCGAAGGGGATGGCCGTGCCCAGCCGCTCGATATAGTAGGCAAAGGCGTTCACCAGGGGCTGGAGCATGATGACCAGCGCCAGGAAGAGCACATATACCGCCGTCAGCACCGGCCCCCGGCCCGGCAGGAACAGCACCGCCGCCGTCACGGCCCCCACCGCGGCGGTGGACCCGCCGATGACCGCCAGCGGCGCCCTCGCCGTCCTGTCCGCCAAGGCCGCCGCCGGGGTCTGCATGGCCAGACCCAGAATATACCCCGCCGCCACGATGGCCCCCAGGGCGCTGTTGGAATATCCCCGCCCCAGCAGGAAGTTGGAGGAGAAGGAGTACGCCAGGCAGCACAGCATCCAGTAGACGCCGTTCAGGGCCCCGTAGGCCCCCCGCAGGCTCCGGGAGCTCACGGCCGGTTCATCCGGGCCCGGAGGGCGTCCGTGACCGCGGCCTCGAACACCTGGCACGCCGCCGCGTGGTACTCGTCCAGCTTCGCTGCCACCGCGGCCGGGTCCATGGGCGTCTGGCAGTAGGTGTCCGTGTCCAGGATGAACTCCCGCCGCCGGTTGGGCCGGGGATACTCCCCGTTGAAAATGCCGTAGCGGATGGTGGCTCTATCGGTGCCATAGTTCAGCTCCGTGGTGCACATGTGCCTCGCCAGGGCCCCGTCGTTAGCCGCAAAGCGCAGGCCGCCCAGCAGCCATGGGTTAACATAATGTTCCCAAAAATCCGCCCCCAGCCCCGGCCCGGCATCGGCTTCCGGTAGTTTTATCTCGTTTACATAACGCATGCCCAGCCGCCGCACCTTCAGCGCCGGGAACTGGCTCTGCATGGCGTCCATCAGCTCCAGGAAGCCGTCCCGCAGGCCGGCGTAGCCCTCGTACCGGGGCTGGGACAGGAACACGTACTCGCTGCACACTGCCGCGTGCATGGTCCGGCCCTCGGTCCAGAAGTTGTGCTCCAGGAAGTTGATGGTCCGGGTGTCCCGGACGGGCCCCTGGGGCGTCTTCTGGACCCGGACCTCCGTCCGGGAGCGGTTGATGCTGTTCCGCTCGGGGTAGTCCTCCAACGCCGGCAGCAGCGCCGCCGGGAAGGGTCCGACGAAGGGGGCCGTGCCGGAGACGAAGTCCGCCCGCAGCACCACCTGGGTCAAAAAATCTCTCGCATATTTGGGCATGAT
>CANRKN010000012.1 GCA_947631215.1 uncultured Oscillospiraceae bacterium
GGGCTTATAGTAGCTGGCGAACAGCTTTATGGGGTGGGCGGAAAAATCTCGCTGCTTCATATATGTACGCTCTTTCTGAAAAATATGGAACGCCTCCCTCTGACGAGGGAGGCATACCCGACGGGCGGTGAGAACCGGCAGTGCCCCGCACGCGGTTGGTGAGCGAAGCGAACTTTAGCGGGAGGGGCCCTGTCGGGCGAAGCCGCCCTGGTACTGGCGGCGTTATACCGCAACTATCACGACCTGCCCATTCTCCGCGGAGACGGAGATGGTGCGGACCTGGCCCTTGTGCTTGTCGATGATCTCGGCGGCGATGGCGTCCTCGATGTCCTTCTGGATCTGCCGGCGCAGGTTCCGGGCGCCGTAGGTCACGGAGTAGCTCTTTTCCACCAGATAGTCCACTACGGCCTCGTCCCAGGTGAAGTCTATCTTCCGCTCGGCCATCACGTCCCTGAGCTCGCCCAGGATGAGCGCCGCGATGCCCCGGAAGGTCTCCTCGCTCAGCGGCTGGAAGTAGACGATCTCGTCCACGCGGTTTATGAACTCCGGCCGCAGGAAGTCTTTAAGGGCCTTCATGGCCTTTTCCTTCCCCATGTCTCCCAGAGACTGGCCAAAGCCGAGCCCCCCCACCTGCCTATCGGAGCCGGCGTTGGTGGTCATGATGAGCACGGTGTTCTCAAAGTTCACCGTCCGGCCCTGGGCGTCGGTGATGCGCCCGTCGTCGAGAATTTGCAGAAGGATGTTCATCACGTCCGGGTGAGCCTTTTCGATCTCGTCGAAGAGGACCACGGAATAGGGCCGGCGGCGTATCTTCTCGGTGAGCTGCCCCGCCTCGTCATAGCCCACATAGCCGGGAGGCGAGCCGATGATGCGGGAGACGGAGAACTTCTCCATGAACTCGGACATGTCGAGCCGTATAAGGCTCTCTGGGGCGGAGAACAGGTCCAGGGCCAGCTGCTTCACAAGCTCGGTCTTGCCGATGCCGGTGCTGCCCACGAAGATGAAGGAGCAGGGCTTGCGCTTGGCCTGCAGCCCCACCCGGCTGCGCTTGATGGCGGCGCAGACCGCGTCCACGGCCTCGTCCTGGCCGATGATGTGCTTTTTGAGCCGCTCGTTGAGGCCGGAGAGCCTATCGAACTCGTCGTCGGTGATGTTGGAGGCGGGTATCTTGGTCCACAGCTCGATGATGCGGGCCAGGTTCGCCGCGGTGAGAGCGGGGCGGCCCTTGGCCTTGATGGCGGTGAGCTCGTCGGATATCTGCATCTGCCGGGAGCGGATGGCCGCCAGGCGCTCGAAGTTGTCCGTCTCGGCGGTGAGGAGCATCTCCCGCTCCTTTTCCAGGTCCCCGTTCTCCTTCTCCAGCTCCAGCCGCCGGGCGGTGTCGGCGTTTTTAAGGTCCACGTCGGAGCAGGCCTCGTCCAGAAGGTCGATGGCCTTGTCGGGCAGGTACCGGTCCGTGATATACCGCTCGGACAGCGTCACGGCCATGCGGCACATCTCGTCGGAGATGTCCACGCCGTGGAAGTCCTCGTAGTATTTGCGCACGCCCTTGAGTATCTCCACGCTGTCGGCCACCGAGGGCTCCGCCACGGTGACGGGCTGGAACCGCCGCTCCAGGGCGGCGTCCTTTTCGATGTACTTGCGGTACTCGTTGAAGGTGGTGGCGCCGATGACCTGTATCTCCCCCCGGGAGAGGGCGGGCTTTAAGATGTTGGCGGCGTTCATGCTGCCCTCGGCGTCCCCGGCGCCCACGATGTTGTGCACCTCGTCGATGACCAGGATGATATTGCCCTGGCGGCGTATCTCGTCGATGAGCCCCTTCATGCGGCTTTCGAACTGGCCCCGGAACTGGGTCCCGGCCACGAGGCTCGTCAGGTCCAGCAGATAGACCTCCTTGTCCCGCAGCTTATAGGGCACCTGGTCCGCGGCGATGCGCTGGGCAAGGCCCTCGGCGATGGCGGTCTTGCCCACGCCGGGCTCGCCGATGAGGCAGGGGTTGTTCTTCTGCCGCCGGTTCAATATCTGGATGACCCGCTCCAGCTCCTCGGCCCGGCCGATCATCCGGTCCAGCTTGCCCTCCCGGGCCCGCTGGGTCAGGCTGATGCAGTAATTCTCCAGGAACTTTTTCTTGCCGCCCCGGCGCTCGGGGGCGGGGGCGGAGGGGCCCGGTCCGGGGGAGGGGCCGCCGGCGTTGCTGCCGCCATCGGGGCCCTGGCTGCCGCCGAAGAGGCGGTTCAGGAACGGGAAGGTGGCGGTCTTGCCCTGATCGCCGTCGTCGCTGTCGGCGTCGGTGGTGTCGATGCCCATCAGGCCCTCCAGGCCCTCGGCGCCGCCCAGGGCATTGGTCATCTCCCCGGAGAGGTTCTCCAGGTCCTCGTCGGTCAGGCCCATCCGGGAGATGATGTCGTCCACGGGCTTGATGTGCAGCTCCCGGGCGCAGCTTAAGCACAGACCCTCGTTCTTGGTCTGGTTGTTCTCTATTTTCGTGATGAAGATGACGGCCATATTCTTATGGCAGCGGGCGCATAAAGCAGGTTGCATGGAAGTCTCCTTGTGTCGAAGCTCAGAGGGATATGTAGTTGGCCAGCAGGTCCTTCGTCAGGAAGAAGTCCGCCAGGCCCGTGGCCCGCAGGGTCTCCTCCGGCAGGAGCAGGCCCGCGAACTTGAACACCCACACGATCAGCGAGCAGAACAGCGCCCCCACGAAGAGCCCTATCACGATACCGCCGATATCGTTCACGATGCCCACATAGGGCAGCTTGAAGCTCAGGTTGGGGATGTTCACGATGACCATGAGGATGGCGAAGATGATGATGAACGCCAGCAGGAACCCGCCGTACCAGGTGATGGACTGGCAGGTGGTGGTGACCACCGCTGAGGACAGGGACGCGCCGTTTTCCTGGACGTAGGTCATGGTCTTGTCCGTCAGGTTCTGGGCCATGTCGTCGTAAAGGCCCAGGCTCTTATAGGTGGTGAAGGCGATCTCCTCCCCCTTGGAGGGGTCGGCGTTGAGCATGTCCGTCATGGAGTAGGGGACGTTATAATTGCCGGTGGTCTCGTCGGCGGTGTAGCCGAAGGCCTCGTAGGTGTTGGTCTCCACCTGGGCCTCCATATAGCCGCTGACAAAGGGCTTCAGCACCGGTATGACCTCATAGGAATAGGTGTCGCTGAGGAGCTGTGCGCCATATAGAGATAGTATTATCACCAGCACCTCGATAATTCCCATGATGATGCCCTTTTTGTAGCCCTGCCAGGCGCACACGACCAATATGACGATGAGCAGCACATTGATCACCGCGTTGACGGACACGTTCAGGGAGGATACGGACTCGACGATGGACTCTACCTTGGACATAAGACGCTACCTCTCGCAATAGTGTGGTGGGTGGATCCGGTCAGAAGGTGTATACCTCCGCGTAGTTGGAGGCGATCAGCAATGCCTCGCCCCGGGACCGGAGCAGGGCGTATTTGAAGCCGGGCAGGCCGGTGAGCCGGCCCTTCTCGGCAAGGGAGCTGTTGTAGAGGATGGCCCCGTCGGAGCACAGGACCATGATCTCCAGGTCCGACGCCGTGAGGCACACGATGCCGCTTTCCACCTCCGCGGTGCCCAGCTCCTGGCCCGTGGGGTCCAGGGAGACGAGCGTGGCGGTGGTGCCCGCCCGATAGGGGCTCAGGGCGAAGGCCGCGCAGTTGGGCCCATCGAAGGTGTAGCCCACCAGGTACTGGCCGGCGAAGGCGTAGGTGTTCTGCCACTCGCCCTTGGCGTCGAAGAAGAATACCTGCTCGCCGCTGAGGGCGCAGAGCCGCTGGTCGGAAAACCAGTGCACGTCCAGCAGCACCGTATCCGTCACGGAGAAGGTGCCCTGGGAGTCCTCCCGGCTCAGATCAAAGAAGCGGACCTCGCTGCCGCTGACGGTGTAGGACAGTACTGCCATCTTCCGCCCGTCGGGGGAGACGTGGGCGCTCAGCACCCAGGCCGAGGAGGAGTACCACCGGTAGACCTCGTCCAGGTCGGGACCGTAGACGGTGACCAGCGCCCGGCGGCCGGTGTATTCCGTGGTGACGGCGATGAAGCCGCCCTCAGATACGGTGGCGGAGATGATGTTCCCGGCCACGGTCAGCTCCTCCACGGTGCCGTCGAACCGGGCCACGGCCATCTGCGTGCCGCCGAGATCATAGAACAACGCGAAGTCGTCGCAGCCCGCGGCGGTGGGGTTCTCCATCTGCATGAGCATGCTGGTGACAGGGGTGCCGGTGCCGTCCAAGAGCTCCAGCCCGGAGGAATTGGCCACGGCCAGGCCCTGGCCCGCGGCGGCGAAGGCCTCCCCGGAGCCTGCGTCAAAGACGTACTCGTCCCGGGGCGCGGCGGCGGTGTCCACGGACAAGATCATGCCGTCGGGGGAGAAGCTGTCCCGGTAGACATATACCACCACCGTGGCGGCTAAGAGCACCAGCGCGGCCACCAGGGCGATGAGGGCGCCCGCCGCGTCCCGCTGGCTGAAGGCGCCGCCCTCCTCCCGGGAGGGCTCCTCCTTCACCCGCTCCCGGCGGAAGAAGACCTTCTTCTCCCTGGGGGCCAGGGCAGGCTCCTGTTCGGCCTGGGCCTTTTCCCGCTCGGTTTTGCTCAGGGTGCAGCGGGGGGCGCTTTCCTTATCGGCCTTTTTCTCCGCCTCGGTCATCTCCCGGACCGGTTTTTCCTTCACCAGCCGGGGACCTTTTTTGGGGGCGTTATCCAGCGCGGCGGCCACCTCCGCCACCAGGGCGGGGTCCGCCTCGGGGGCCTTGCTCTTGCTTGGGCGCTTTTTGGGCTTTTTCTCCTTGGTCGCATCCGCCTTGGAGGCGGCCTCATGGGAGCCCTTGGAGGCCCCCTCCCGGGAGCCCCTGGCAGCCGTATCCACTTTTTTCAGATGCTTGCTGGCCATAAGGCGTCCCCTGTGTCACGGTTTACTGCAACTATACATTATAGCACATTAAATCATATTTTGTCTATCCATCATTTTCCCCACGGCGCCCTCATACCACAGCCGGTGCATGTATAGGCCCTGGGGGGGCATGGTGGGGCCGGTGAGCCGCCGGTCGCCCTTTTCCAGCAGGGCGGGGATGTCGGCGGGGGCGAGCTTTCCGTCGGAGGCGTAGACCAGCGTGCCCACGATGGCCCGGACCATGTTGTAGAGGAATCCGTCGGCGCACACCGCCACGGTGATGACGTCCCCGGTCCGCTCCGCATGGCACCACTTCACCGTGCGGACGGTGGTCCTGGTCTCGGTGCCCACGCTGCGCACGGCGGCGAAGTCGTGGGTGCCCACGAAGGCGGCGGCCGCCGCGTCCATGATCTCCGCGTCCAGCGGCGCGGGCCAGAAACAGGCCCGGCAGTCCAAAAACGGGTCCCGGATGCGGCTGTTGTGGATGCGGTAGATGTATTCTTTTTGAATGCAGGAGCCGATGGCGTTGAAGTCCTCCGGGGCCTCCACCGCGTCCTGCACGGCGATGTCCGCGGGCAGGCGGCTATTGAGGGCCAGGGGGACCCGGTCGATGGGGATGGCGGATTCCGTGCGGAAGTTGGCGCAGTAGGCCAGGGCGTGGACCCCGGCGTCGGTGCGGCCGCAGCCGGTGACGTGTACATGGTGCTGAACGGTCTTTTCCACCGCCCGCTCCAGGGTCTGCTGCACCGTGACCTCTTTGGCCTGAGTCTGCCAGCCGTGGTAATGGGTGCCGTCGTAGGCAAGGCGCAGGGCGATGTTTCTCATATCCCCAGCCTCCGCAGTATCAGAATGCCCGCCACCAGCAGCGCGCCCAGGCCGAAGGCGACTGCGTCCTGCCAGCCCATGTGCAGCTGCTTCATGCGGGTGCGGCCCTGGCCGCCGTTGTAGCAGCGGCACTCCATGGCCAGCGCCAGTTCGTCGGCCCGCCGGAAGGCGGAGATGAAGAGGGGGATCAGCAGGGGCAGCAGGGCCTTGGCCCGCTCCGGCAGAGAGCCGGTCTCCAGGTCGGCGCCCCGGGCCTTCTGGGCGGACATGATGCGGTCGGTCTCTTCTATAAGCGTGGGGATGAACCGCAGGGCGATGCACATCATGAGGCTCAGCTCGTACACCGGCACATGGAGCCTGTTGAGGGGGGACAGGAGCCGCTCCAGCCCGTCAGTGATGGCAAGAGGGGAGGTGGTATAGGTGAGCATGAACGTGCCCGACACCAGCAGCATCACCCGCAGCACCATGGACACGGCCCGCTCCAGGCCCGTGTGGGTGACGCGGATGAACCGCCATTGGAACAAAATGTCGTCCCCGGCGGTGAAGAAGAGGTTCAATACCGCCGTGAACACGATGATGAAGATGAGGGGCTTCAGGCCCTTCAAAAGGGCCCGGGGTCGGATATGGGCGACAAACGTGACGGCGGCCAGGGCCGCGATGACGAGGGCGTATCCGCCCCAGGTCTTCACCATGAACAGCGCCGCGATATAGACCACGGTGAGGATGAGCTTGGTCCTGGGGTCCAGCCGGTGGACCGGGGTGTCGCCGGGGAAGTACTGGCCCAAGGTGATGTCCTTCAGCATGGCCGGCCCCCCTTTCCCCGCAGGGACAGGATGGCGTCGGCCAGCTGGTCCACGGTATAGATGGCGGCGGGCAGAGCCACCCCCGCCCGGCGGAGAAGCCCCGCGATGTGGGCCGCGGCGGGGAGATCCAGGCCGGAGCCACGAAGCTGCTCGCTGGCCGCGAACACAAGCTCCGGCGGCCCGTCCAGGACGATGCGCCCGGACTCCATTACCACCAGCCGCTCACAGCGGTTGGCGATGGACATGTCGTGGGTGACGAGGATGATGGTGCCGCCGGAGGCGTCCTTCCAGGCGAAGAGCTTTTCCAGAAGGTCCTCCCGGCCGGCGGGGTCCAGCCCCGCGGTAGGCTCGTCCAGCACCAGCACCTCCGGCTCCATGGCCAGCACCCCGGCGATGGCCGCCCGGCGCTTCTGGCCCCCGGAGAGCTCCAGAGGGGAGCGGTCGAACTGGTCCTCGGTAAGGCCCACGAACGCCGCGGCCTCCCGGACCCGGCGGTCCACCTCCTGCTGGGACAGGCGCTGGTTTTTCGGCCCGTAGGCGATGTCGGCGTACACCGTCTCTTCAAACAGCTGATACTCCGGGTACTGGAACACCACGCCCACCCGGAACCGGGCGTGGCGCATGGCGGCCTTGGAGGCATAGATATCCTCCCCGTTGAACAATACCGTGCCCTCGGTGGGCTTTAAGAGGGCGTTTAAGTGGCTTATGAGGGTGCTCTTGCCGCTGCCCGTGTGGCCGATGAGGCCCAGGGTCTCGCCCGCCCCGATGTCCAGGTCCAGGTTGTCGACGGCCACCTTCTCAAAGGGCGTGCCCCGGCTGTATACGTGGGTAAGATTTCGCAGTTCCAAGAGGCTCATGACAGCGCCTCCTTGATGGCGGCGGCGCAGGCCTCCGGCGTCAGGGCGGAGAGGGGCAGATGCATCCCCGCGGCGTTCAGTTTCTCGATAAGGGCGGTGGTGTCCGGCACGGTGAGGGAGAGCGCGCGCAGCTCGTCCGCCCGGGCGAATATCTCCGCCGGAGTCCCGTCCATGACGATATGGCCCCTGTCCATGATGAGGACACGGTCCGCCCGCACCGCCTCGTCCATGTGGTGGGTGATGAGAAGGACGGTGATGCCCTTTTCCCGGCACAGCCGCTCCACGGTGCCCACCACCTCCCGGCGGCCCCGGGGGTCCAGCATGGCGGTGGGCTCGTCCAGCACCAGCACCTCCGGCCCCATGGCCAGCACGCCGGCGATGGCCACCCGCTGTTTCTGCCCGCCGGAGAGGAGATGGGGCGCGTGCAGGCGAAAGTCGTACATGCCCACCTGCTTCAGGGCCTCGTCCACCCGGCGGCGGATCTCCTTCGGCTCCACGCCCAGGTTCTCCGGGGCGAAGGCCACGTCGTCCTCCACCACGTTCGCCACGATCTGGTTGTCCGGGTTCTGGAACACCATGCCCACTTTCCGGCGGATGGGCAGGAGACTGCCCTCGTCGATGGTGTCCATGCCGTCCACCAGCACCTTCCCCGCCTGGGGAAGGAGGATGGCGTTCAGGTGCTTGGCGAGGGTGCTCTTGCCGCTGCCGTTGGAGCCCAGCACTGCCACAAAGGTGCCCTGCGCCACGTCCAAGTCTACCCCGTCCAGGGCGGGCCCGGGGGCGTCGGGATAGGTATATGTGAGGTTTTTGATGCGGATGATCGGGTCCATAAAGTCCTCGCTTATATTATCTTTCCCACCGACAACTGGCCCCGCAGGGGAGCACCAGTCCTGAGGCGGTGGCCCGCAGGCCCAGCTCCTGGGCGTCGCTGCGGCCGCCGAAGCGCTTCGTGAACAGGCTCTCGGAAATATAGGTGAGCACCGACGGGCTCAGGCCCGTGGTGTAGGAGTTGATGAGCACGAAGAGAGGGTCGTCACTGAGAAGCGGCACGACGGAGCTCACAAAGGGCCACAGGTCGTCCTCCAGCTTCCAGACCTCCCCGCCGGGGCCCCGGCCATAGGAGGGCGGGTCCATGATGATGGCGTCGTAGCGCTTTCCCCGGCGTATCTCCCGCTGGCAGAACTTGCCGCAGTCGTCCACGATCCAGCGCACGGGCTTGTCCGCCAAGCCGGAGCAGGCAGCGTTCTCCTTGGCCCAGGCCACCATGCCCTTTGCCGCGTCCACGTGGCACACCTCCGCCCCGGCGGCGAGACACGCCACCGTGGCCCCGCCGGTGTAGGCAAAGAGGTTCAGCACCCGGATGGGGCGCTTCGCCGAACGTATCTTCTCCATGGCCCAGTCCCAGTTGGCGGCCTGTTCGGGGAAGAGGCCCGTGTGCTTGAAGCTCATGGGCTTGACTTGGAAGGTGAGCTCTTTATAGCGTATCTGCCAGCTGGGGGGCAGGCTGTTTTTCTCCCAGGCCCCGCCGCCGGAGCTGGACCGGCGGTACCGTGCGTCGGGCCGGCGCCAGCGGGGGTCGGAGCGCTCCGTGGCCCATATGGCCTGGGGGTCCGGGCGCAGGAGGATATGGCTTCCCCAGCGCTCCAGCTTCTCCCCGCCGGAGGCGTCTATGAGCTCATAGTCCCGCCACTTATCCGCGACCCACATGGTATCCAAATTCCCCCAGGTTACAATTTGACTACATATTATAACACTTGTTTCCGGGCTGGTCAATGCCTCACAGACCGGGCACCGCGGTCATATCCTGCGATAGACGGGCGCTAACGCCCGCGTTTGGAGGATAGGGACCATTGCATATATTGGAAGAGTTTTTATTGGTGCTGGGCCTGAGCATGGACGGCTTCGCCGCCTCCGTGTGCATGGGCATGGCGGCGGGGGGCCGGCGGATCGGCCCCATCGTGGCCATCATGAGCGGATTCCACGTGGGGATGCTCCTTCTGGGCTACGCGGTGGGGGTGGGTCTTCCCGACTCCCTGGCCGCCATGTACCCCTGGGCGGCGGGCTTGTTGCTGGCGGGCATGGGCACGAAGATGCTCATCGAGGCCCGCAAGCCTGAGGAGGAGCCCAAAGCCGGCCAGTCGGCGGCGTCCATCGCGGCGCTGAGCCTCGCCACCAGCATAGACGCCATGACCGTGGGCGTCACCTTCGCGGTGATGGCGGTGCCAGCCCTACGGGCGGGGGCTATGGTGGCGGCGGTGATGGGCTCGCTCTCCACTCTGGGGGCGACCCTGGGCGGCCGGGTGGGCCGGTCCCGCCGCCGGGCGGCCCGGACGGCGGGCGGAGCGATACTGTGCCTCCTGGGCCTGAAGCTCCTGCTGGGGGCTTTGGGCATCATCGGCTTTTGAACCATGCTTTGCGCCGCATAGAAAATGTGTTATAATCAAATCATGGTACGTACGATCATTGGCCGGGCGGGCGCCGGGAAGACGGCGCTGGTGTTCCGGGAGATAGCCGAATATGTGCGCCAGGGCGTGGGAAAGACGGTCCTGCTGGTGCCGGAGCAGTACAGCCACGAGGCGGAGCGGGAGCTCTGCGCCGCCGCGGGGGATACCCTGAGCCGGTACGGGGAGGTGCTGTCCTTCACGGGCCTGGCGCGGAAGGTGTTTGCCCAGGTAGGGGGCGAAAAGCCCGCCATGGACGGGGCCGGGCGGCTTCTGTGCATGGCCGTGGCGGCCCAGGGGCTGGAAGGGCAGCTTCGGGTCTACCATCGCGGCCAGCAGGAGCCCCGGACGCTGGACAGCCTCACAAGGGCCATGGAGGAGCTGAAAAACGCCGGCGTGAGCCCCGCGGAGCTCACCGCCGCGGCGGAGCGCACTCAGGGGGCGCTTTCTGACAAGCTGCGGGACCTGGGCCTTCTCATGGAGGCCTACACCGCCGTGGAGAACCTCTCCGGGGCGGACAGCGCCGACAGGCTCGCGTCCCTGGCGGCCCTCTTGGGCGAGAGCGATATCGGCGGCCGGTACTATGCCGACGGCTTTTCCGACTTCACGGCCCTGGAAAAGGAGGTCCTGCGGCAGATCGTCCGTGCCGGGGCGGACCTGACCGTTTGCCTCACCTGCGACGAGAGCCGGGAGGGGGCGAGCCTATTGCCTCTCGCCACCGCCCGGTGGCTCAAGACCGCGGCGGCGGAGTACGGCGCGGAGTATGTGGAACAGCGTGTGGAGCCGACCGGGCCGGTGACGCCCATACGCTATTACTGTGACCACCTCTTTGACTTCGGCGCCCCGGCCTATGAGGGCGGGACCGGCGCGGTCCGATGCGTCCGGGCGGGGGACATATCCCAGGAGTGCGAGCTGGCGGCGGCCCGGATGGCGGAGCTGGCCCGGGACGGGTGCCGCTGGCGGGACATGGCCGTGGCGGCCCGGAGCTTCGGGGACTACCGCACGGCCCTGGAGAGCGCCTGCGCCCGGTACGGAGTGCCGCTGTTTTTATCCGGCCGGGGGGACACCCTGCAAAAGAGCCTGCCCCTGGCGCTGTCCTGCGCGCTGGAGGCGGTGTGCCGGGGCTATGAGTACGAGGCGGTGTTCGGATATCTCAAGACCGGCCTGGGGCCCATATCTCTGGAGGATACGGATATACTGGAAAATTACGCCCTCCTCTGGGGCGTCCGGGGCAGGCAGTGGGACAGGCCCTGGACCATGCACCCGGAGGGGTACAACCGGGAGATGGACGACCGGGCCAAGGAGGCGCTGGAGAAGCTCAACGCCCTGCGCCGGGCGGTCATCGGGCCTTTGAAAGCGTTGGAAGAACGCACAACGAAAGCGGCCACGGCCCGGGAACAGGCCATGGCCCTGGCGGCGTTTTTGGAGGACACAAAGCTGGCGGAGCGGCTGGAAGCGCGGACAGCGGAGCTGGCCGCCCAGGGGCGGCCCGAGGCGGCGGCGGAGCAGGCCCGGCTGTGGGACATCCTGTGCGGGGCCCTGGAGCAGTTCGCCGCGGTGCTGGGGGACATGGCCATGGACGTACAGCAGTTTGAGGGCCTCTTCACCCTCATGCTCTCCAAATACGACGTGAACGTCATCCCCGTGTCCCTGGACCGGGTCAGCGCCGGGGAGATCGACGCCATGCGCCGGCGCCACACCCGCCATTTGATCCTCCTGGGCGCGGCGGACGGGCGCATCCCCGCCCCGGAGGCGGCGGGGGGCGTGTTCACCCCCGACGAGCGGGAGGAGCTGGCGGCCCTGGGCCTGGACGTGGGCAGCGCGGAGGAGGACCTGGGCCGGGAGCTGGGGCGCATCTACAGCTGCCTCACCCTGCCCTCGGAGAGCCTTACCATGAGCTGGCCCGCGGTGGACGCCGCCGGGGAGGACCAGCGGCCCGGGCTGCTCATAAACAGGGCGAAGGACCTTCTGAATGTGACCCCCGTGCAGGGGGATATCCTCCGGGCCCGGACCTTCGCGGCTGGCCCTGCCTTCTCCCTGGCCCTGCGGGGCCAGCGGGGAGAGGCGGAGCCTATGTGCCTCGCGGCCCGGGACTGGTTCGCATCCCAGGGCCGGGAGGCGGATCTGGAGCGGCTGGCGAAAGCGGCCCTGGCCCTGCCTGGACCCCTGGGACCCGGGGCGGTGCGGGACCTCTACGGCCCTGAGCCCAGGATGAGCCCCACCCGGGCGGAGAAGTTCGCCGGGTGCCGGTTCTCCTACTTTTTGCAGTACGGCCTGCGGGCCAGGCCCCGGGTGAAGGAGGTCTTTGCCGCCCGGGACTACGGCACGTTCATGCACTATATTTTGGAGAACGTGGCCCGGTCCGTCCTGGACGAGGGCGGCTTCGCCGCGGTGGATGAAAAGCGGGTCACGGCCCTGACGGACCAGTGGGTGGAAAAGTATATCGCCGACGAGATGGGGGGCTTCGCCGAGCGCACGGCCCGGTTCGCCTACCTCTTCCGGCGGCTGCGCACAACGGTCCGGCGGGTGGTGCGGGACATGTGGGAGGAGCTGAAAGACTCCAAATTCCAGCCCATCGACCTGGAGCTGGACCTGGCCGCCGGGGGCGCCCCTGCCCCGGGGGAGCCGGTGCTCTCCGGCCGGGCGGATAGGGTGGACGGCTGGGTGCAGGGGGACACCCTGTATCTTCGCATCACGGACTACAAGACCGGCGTGAAGCGCTTTGATCTCTCCGACGTGTGCATGGGGCTCAATCTGCAGATGCTTTTGTACCTGTTTGCCCTGGAACGGCACGGCAAAGAGCGCTTCGGCGCCAAAGAGATACGCCCCGCCGGGGTGCTCTACTCCATGGCGAAGTTCGAGATCACCGACGCTGCCGGCGACGTGACGGACGAGGAGCTGGAAAAGCTGCGGCGCGCCGCGGGGAAGAACTATACCAAGAGAAGCGGCCTGCTGCTGGACGACGAGACGGTGCTCCAGGCCATGGAGCCGGAGATGGGCAGGCGGTTTTTGCCGGTAAAGATCACGAAAAACGGCGTCGCCGCCGCGGCGGACGGCACGCTGGCGAGCTTGGAGCGCTTCGGCGCTCTGAGCCGGTACATAGACGACACCTTGGCGAACCTGGCCGCGGAGCTGAAGGCGGGCAGCGTGACCCAGGACCCCTGGTACAGGTCCGGCAGCGAGAACGCCTGCACATGGTGCGATTTTAAGGAGGCCTGCCGCTTCGAGGAGACCGGCGGCGCCTGGCGGATGCGCACGAAGCTGGACACCGAGGACGCGTGGAAGAGGATAGAAGGCCATGAGTGACATCAAACTGACCCCCTCCCAGGCCCGGGCGGTGGGATACCGGGGCGGCCCGGCGCTGGTCAGCGCCGCGGCGGGCAGCGGCAAGACCCGCGTGCTCACCGAGCGGCTCATGGCCCGGGTGCTGGAGGGGGAGGACATCGACCGGTTTCTTGTCATCACCTTCACCCGGGCCGCCGCGGCGGAGCTTAGGGGGCGGATCCTCGCCGAGCTGAACGCCCGCATCGGGGCGGACCCGGGAAACGTGCGCCTCCGGCGCCAGAGCGCCCTATTATACCGGGCGAAGATCGGCACCATCGACAGCTTCTGCACGGACCTGGTCCGGGAAAACGCCCATATACTCGGTATCAGCCCCGGCTTTGCCATCCTTGACAATGACAGGGCCCTGACCATGCAGGCCCGGGCGCTGGAGGACGTGCTGGACAGGGCCTACGAGCGCATAGATACCGACCCGGACCTGAAGGCGCTCATCGACAGCGTAGGGGCTGGCCGGGACGACGGCGCGCTGGGAAAGACTATGGCGGAGCTGTACGGAAAGCTCCGCAGCTACCCCTTCCCCTGGGCCTGGGCGGAGAAGGTCCTGGCGGGGCTGGATACCGCCGATCTCACGGATGCGGGCCAGACCCCCTGGGGCCGGGTGCTATTGGACGACGCGGCGGCGGAGGCCGCCTGGCAGGCAGAGGCGCTTGACCGGGCCGTCCGGGAGCAGATGGAAGGTCCGGACCGGGCGCCGGTGAAAGAGAAATACGGCCCCTCCTTCGAGGAGATGGCCCTGCATTTCCGGGACGTCGCCCGGGCCTGCGGCGAGGGCTGGGACAAGGCATGCGCCATCGCGGCAGAGCCGGACCCAAAGCTGAATTCCCTGCGAAACTACGACGGCGACGTGGAGGGCGTGAAAGCCATCTGGAAGCAGGCCAAAGACGCCGCGGAGCGCCTGCGCAGGACCCTGCGGGGCGACAGCGCAGTTCTTCTGGCGGAGATCGCCGCCTCCCGGGGACCCCTCTCGGCCCTGGTGGGGCTGGTGCGGGAGCTGGACGGGGAATACGCCCAGCGCAAGCGCCGGGCCGACAGCTATGACTTCGCGGACATGGAGCACATGGCCGTGGAGCTGCTGTGCGACGATAAGGGCGGCCCCACGGCCCTGGCCGGGACGGTGTCCGCCCGGTTCGCCGAGGTGATGGTGGACGAGTACCAGGACGTGAACCGGGTCCAGGAGACCCTCTTCCGGCGGGTGTCCGGGGAGGGAGAGCGGCTGTTCCTGGTGGGGGACGTGAAGCAGGCCGTGTACCGCTTCCGCATGGCGGAGCCGGGCATATTCAACGAGTATTACGAGCGCTTCGGTCGGGGTGACGGCGGCGAGCTCATCCTCTTACAAGAGAATTTCCGCAGCCGCGCCGCGGTGCTGGATGCCTGCAACGCTGTGTTCTCCCGCATCATGTCCCGGGACCTGGGCGACGTGGACTATGACGATGCCGCCCGGCTCATACCCGGGGCCACATACCCCCCGGAGGGGGAGATAAAGCCGGAGCTGTGCCTTCTGGCCAGCGAGGATAAGGAGGAGGGCGAGGAGCGCCTGGGCCCCGAGGCCCGGTACGTGGCCCGGCGCATCCGGGACATGGTGGAGGCGGAGCGCGTGCCCGTCGCCGACGGCATGGGCGGGACCCGCCCGGTGCGGTACGGGGACGTCGCCCTTCTTCTTCGCACCGCCAACACCACCGGCGGGATCTACCGCCGGGCATTGCAGGAGCTGGGCGTGCCCGTGAGCGCCCGGCAGGGCGGGGCCTTCTTCACCCAGCCGGAGATCAGCTTCGCCATGAGCATGCTGGCGGTGGTGGACAACCCCCGGCAGGACGTGCCCCTCATCGCGGTGCTCCGGGGCCTGCCCTTCGGCTTTACGCCCGACGAGCTCAGCGCCGTGCGGGCGGCGGGGAGGGGGGATCTGTGGGACGCCCTCCGGCGCCGGGCCGAGACGGATGCGCGCTGCGCCCATGTGGTGGACATCATCCGGGACCTGCGGAGCTTTGCCCGGGAGGAGCCCATGGACAGCCTCCTGCGCCGGCTCTATGACGAGACGGAGCTCATGACCGTGTGCGGGGCCCTCGCGGACGGGGGCCGGCGGGTCGGGGAGCTGATGCAGCTTTACGAATATGCCCGGCGGTTCGAGGAGAGCGGCAGCCACGGGCTTTTCCGGTTCGTGAGCTGGCTGCGGGACCTGGAGGACCAGGGCCGGGAGCCGCCCATGCCCGCGGCGGCGGACGCGGTGCAGATCATGAGCGTGCACAAGTCCAAGGGCCTGGAGTTCCCCGTGGTGTTCCTGGCGGACGCCGCCCACGGCTGGAACGACCAGCGCACCGGCCAGGTGCTGTGCCACGAAAAGCTGGGCCTGGGCATGAAGCTCACAGACCCGGTCCGGGGCGTGCGCTGGCCCAACCTGTGCTGGAAGGCCATCGATATGGCGGAGAAGAGGGAGGACCTGTCCGAGCAGGAGCGGCTTTTGTACGTAGGCATGACCCGGGCGAAGGAGCGGCTCGTCATGACCGCCACGGTGAAAGACCCGGCGGGGAAGCTGGAAAAGTACGCCCCCGCGGGGCCGGGGCCCATAAGCCCCCGTATCCTGATGCGGGCGGACAGCACCGCCCCCTGGCTCATGCGGGCCGCCCTGGCGGACGGGAGCCGGACCATGACGCTCCTTCTGCCGGAGAGCGCCGAGGCGGAGGAGACGGAGGCAGAGCAAGAGCGGCCCATACCCCCGGCGGACCCGGCCCTGACGGCGGAGATAGGCGAAAGATTGGCATGGCAATACCCCTTCCAGGCGTCGGTGGCCCTGCCCAGCAAGCTCACGGCCACGGCGGCCTCAGAGCTGGCGGCGGGGGCGGCGGACCCAGAGGCGATGGACCTTGTGCATGCGCCCGTGGTGACGGCGCGGCTGCGCAAACCCGACTTCGGCCGGGCAGAGAGGGACCTGAGCGGCCCGGAGCGGGGCGTGGCGGCCCATCTGGTCATGCAGCATATAGATTTCGCCAAGACCGGCTCGGAGGCGGACATTGCCGGGGAGATCGCCCGCATGGAGGCCATGGGCTTTCTGGACCGGCGCCAGGCCCGGGCGGTGGAGCCGGGGGACATCCTGGCCTTCTTCCGCTCAGACTTGGGGCAGCGGCTATTAAAGGCGGACAGGGTGATACGGGAGTTCCGGTTCTCCCTCCTCTGCCCGGCGAGGCTCTGGTACCCCCAGGCCCCGGAAGGGGAGCAGGTATTATTGCAGGGCGTGGTGGACTGCTGCCTGGAGGAGGCGGGCGCGCTCACGGTCATCGACTTCAAGACCGACGGCCATATGGAGCCTGAGCGGTACACAGGCCAGCTGCAGGCCTACGCCGCCGCCATGGAGCGGATATGGAAAAAGCCGGTGCGCCAGGCCAAGCTCTGGTACCTGCGGCTGCGTAAGGACGCGGACTGTCCGCTGCCCGGGGACAGGCCTTAAAAAAGTGCTCTTTTCCCGCAAAAAAACGTTGCGCTTTTCCGAAAGGTATGGTAATATACCACTTGCGTCTTGTAACGGCGGCCCTCATGACCGCACTCAAGACAGCCTGAACTGAGGTGAATATCATGAAGGAAGGCATCCATCCCAAGTACTATCGCACCAGCATCCGCTGCGCCTGCGGCAACGTGATCGAGACCGGTTCCACCCGGGAGAACATCACCGTTGAAATTTGCTCCAAGTGCCACCCGTTCTTCACCGGCAAGCAGAAGCTGGTGGACACCAGCGGCCGCGTGGACAAGTTCAACCGCAAGTACGGCCTGGCGAAGTAAGCCTACAAGTAAAAAGTCCCCCGCTCCCACTGAGCGGGGGATTTTGGCTGAATAGGGTTTCCAGAGTCTTACATTCATGGTTTTCTTTTCCAGCAGGCACATAGACCCCCAAAAAAGAGCAGGAGGCTGAATTTTTGACGGCAGACTACAGGCACATGTACTACATCCTCTGCAACGCCGCGTCCAAGGCCCTGGACGCCATGCCGGATGACGGCGGGGACACCGCCGACGCGGCGGCGATACTGCGCAAGGCCCTGGAAGAGGCCGAGGAGCTGTACATCCAGACCACAGAGGACTGAAAAAAGCGGCGCGCCACACGGCGCGCCGCTTTTCGCATGTCTTATGATAGGAGCATACGGTCGTTGTCCAGGGCTTTGCCCACGTTCTGCTTGAACATGCGCAGGAGGTCATCGACAGTGAGGCCGCTGCGCTCCTCGCCTTTCAGGTCCAGGATGATGCGCCCGGCGTCCATCATCAGCGTCCGGTTGCCCAGCTGCAGGGCGGAGGACATGTTGTGGGTGATCATCATGCAGGTGAGTTTGCCCTCCCGCACGATGCTCTCCGTGAGGGCCAGGACCTTTTCCGCCGTGCCCGGGTCCAGGGCGGCGGTGTGTTCGTCCAGAAGGAGCAGTTTTGGGGGAACCATGGTGGCCATGAGCAGCGTCAGGGCCTGGCGCTGTCCGCCGGAGAGGAGCCCCACCGGCTGGCGCATCCGGTCCTCCAGGCCCATGTCCAGCAGGGCCAGCCTGTCCCGGAAGGCCTTGGTCTCCGCCTTGGACACATGGCTCAGCCACCCGCCGCCTCCGGCGGCCAGGGCCAGATTCTCCTCGATGGTCATCCCCGGGGCGCTGCCCCGCATGGGATCCTGGAAGAGGCGCCCGATGTCCTTGGCCCGCTTGAACTCGGGCATATAGGTGATGTTCTTCCCGTCCAGCGTGATGGAGCCGGTGTCGGGGTAGAAGCTGCCGGCGATGGCGTTGAAGAGGGTGGACTTGCCCGCGCCGTTGGCGCCGATGATGGTGACGAAGTCCCCCGGGTCCAGGTGCAGGCTGAGGCCGGAGATGGCCGTCTTCTCATTGACGGTGCCGGGATTGAAGGTCTTGGAGATGTTGGAAAGGGTGAGCATATCACTCGTCCCCCTTTCCGGCGGTGAGCCGCTTTTTCAGCATAGGCAGCTGGGTCTTGAGATAAGGCCCCGCGATGGCCAGCACCACGATGACGGAGCTGACGAATTTCAGCATGAACGCGGGCATGTTGAGCCTGAGGGCGATGGTGTACACCAGCCGGAAGATGACCGAGCCCAGGACCATGCCCACCGCCCGCTTGGCGATGGAGCCCCTGCCCATGAAGGTCTGGCCGATGAGCAGGCTCGCCAGGGCGATGGTGACCATGCCGGAGCCGATGTCGATGTTCACGGATTTCTGGCTCTGGGCCAGCAGGCACCCGGAAAGGCCCGTGAAGGCGTTGGCCACGCACAGGCCCACCGTGGTGGTGAAGATGGGGTTGATGGAGGAGGAGCGGACCATGTCGGGGTTGTTGCCGGTGGCCCGGATGGCGAGGCCCAGCCGGGTCCTGAGGAACAGCGCCAGGAATAGGATGACCAGCGCCGCCGCGGCCAGGGCGATAATGAGCTCATGGTACCCGGCCAGAGGCGTCTCCGCCAGCAGGGCCTTGAGCTTTGTGAAGATCGTCTCCGTCTTGTTCATGTTCAAGAGGGACGACTTGCCCATGACGGCGATGTTGATGGAGTACAGCCCCGTGTTCACGATGATGCCCGCCAGGAGGCTGTCGATGCCCATGCGGGTCTGGAGCACGGCGGTGATGAAGCCGGAGAGCATCCCCGCGCCCATGGCGGCGGGGATGGAGAGCCAGGGGTGGCCGGAGATGGCCACCACGGCCCCCACGGCGGCCCCCAGGGTGAAGCAGCCGTCGGTGCTCAGGTCGCACACGTTCAGCATGGAATAGCTCAGAAACAGAGCCAGCACGGTCAGCGAGCAGATGACGCCCAGCTCCAGGGCCGTCTGCACCAGGGACCAAATCGCGGTCAATGACATGGATGATGTCCTCCAGGGGATTTTGATAGCCTCGCAGAGTTCGCCGCCGGAGCGGCGAAAAAAGTGGGATGATTTTTCCGGGGGCGTGTACCTCGGAAAAATCTCTTATTGGCCTGCAAACGTGCGAGCAAAGCGAGTGCGCTGCAGCAGGCCGCAGCCTTCTAAAGGGAGAGCCTCTCTTGAGGCTCTCCCTTTAATTTTACTCAAACTCCTCGGCAGTTTCGATGGGCTTCACCGCGGTGCACAGGTCGGCGAAGAGCTCGGAAAGCTCCTCGAAGGTCTTGCCGGTGATCTGCTCGCACACGTCGGTGTTGATGGTGGCGGTGCCGTTATCGAAGGTCATGACGGGCAGCTCCGCGGGGTCCACGCCGTCCAGCAGGACCTTGGCCACCATGTTGGCGGTCTCCACACCCAAGTTCGCGTAGTCGACGCCGTAGCCCAGGAACGCGCCGTTCAGGGCGAAGGAGTCGGCGCCGGTGTAGTGGGGGATGCCGGCCTCGGCCAGGGCCTCATAGATGCTGAGCTCGGCGGTCATGATGGTGTTGTCGGAGGGGGTGAACACGGCGTCCACGCCGTCGGCGATCATGCTGTCCACAGCCAGCTGGACCTCGGGGATGGTGGTGCCGTTGTACTCCTTATACGCCACGCCCTTCTCGTCCAGGAAGGCCTTGGCGGCGGCGATGGGGGTCTCGGAGGAATCCTGGCCCAGGTCGTACAGCAGGCCGATCAGGTCCGCCTCGGGGTCGGCGGCGAAGATCAGGTTCATGACGGCGGTGGTGTCCAGGAAGTCGCTGGTGCCGGTGATGTTGGCGCCGGGGGCCTCATTGCTCTCCACCAGGCCGGCGGCCTCGGGGTCGGAGACGGCGGAGAAGATGACGGGGATCTGGTTGTCCTCGGTGGCGGCCTGCATCTGCATGGCCACGGGGGTGGCGACGCCCACCATCAGGTCCACGCCGTCGGAGATGAAGTTCTGGATGATCTGGTCCATGACGGCGGCGTCGGCGTTGGGGTTATCGTAGCTGACGTCGAAGGTCACGCCCTTCTCCTTGCCGATGGCGGCGAGCTGCTCCTGGATGTTCTCCACGATCTGGTTCAGGGACGCGTCGTCCACGTAGTTGCAGATGCCGACCTTATAGGTCTCGCCCTCGGCCATGGCGGGGGCCGCCAGAGCCAGGACCATTACCAGGGCCATAACAGTGCAGATGAGCTTTTTCATTTTGATGTTCTCCTTTTCATGCTTTTTCATTTTAGTTTTTTGATTTGGGTTTGGTTCATGTTTATGTATTTTAGGGCCGTCCTTACGCCCGCCATCGTTTGGACAGTATGAACATTCTGCTGTACCTCCCGGTTCCAAAATAAAAATCCTGCCCCAGCTGTTTGCTGGGACAGGATGTTGTAAACTCCTGCGGTGCCACCCGGCTTGGCGCTCAAAGCGCCCGGCTCTGTCCGCGCTGTCACGCGGCGGCGTTGTTCACGGAGCGCTCCTCTCCGTCTCACATAGGGCGGCATTGCCGCCTTCCGATCGCCCTCCGAAGTCCATTCACACATTCCGGCCTGTACCGCGCTTCCAGCACCCGCGGCTCTCTGTGACACGCACAGGAAAGGTTACTTACTCTTCATCAACGGTTTACTGTATTGAATTTGAACGCATTATAGCGCGGCTTTTTTCGTTTGTCAATACCCTTTTTGCAGGTATTTTTTACCATCCCTCAGAGCCTGCACAGCTCCGCCGCGGTGTCAGCGGCCAGAGCGGCGTTGTTCAAAACCAGCTGGATGTTGGACGCCAGGCTGTCGCCGCCGGTGATGTCCTTCACCCGGGCCAGCAGGAAGGGGGTGACCTTTTTGCCTTTGATCCCCTGCTGGACGCTCTCGGCGATGGCCTGGTCGATGGCGGCGTTGATGACCGCCGGGTCCATGGAATATTCCTCCGGGATGGGGTTGGTGCAGAGCATCCCCCCGGGGTAGCCCAGGGCCCCCTGGGCGGCGAAGGCGGCGGCCAGCTCTTTGGGACTGTCGGCCCGAAAGTCCACGCCGAAGCCGCTGGTGCGGGTGTAGAAGGCGGGCAGCTCGTCGGTCTTGTAGCCGCACACGGCCACGCCCTTGGTCTCCAGGTATTCCAGCGTAAGGCCCAGGTCCAAAATGCTCTTGGCCCCGGCGCAGACCACTAGCACCGGCGTACGGGCCAGCTCCTCCAGGTCGGCGGAGATGTCCATGGTGGTCTCGGCGCCCCGGTGGACGCCGCCGATGCCGCCGGTGGCGAAGACCTTGATGCCGGCCAGCGCCGCCACGATCATGGTGGCGGCCACGGTGGTGGCCCCGTCCTCCCCCCGGGCGCACAGCACGGGCAGGTCCCGGCGGCTGGCCTTGGTGACGGCCTGACCCTTCTTGGCGAGGTATTCGATCTCTTCCTTCTCCAGGCCCGCTTTCAGCCGCCCGCCGATGACGGCGATGGTGGCGGGCACGGCGCCGTGGGCGCGTATCACGTCCTCCACGGCAAAGGCCGTCTCGGCGTTCTGGGGCCAGGGCATGCCGTGGGAGATGATGGTGCTCTCCAATGCCACCACGGGCTTTCCCGCGGCGAGGGCCTCAGCCACCTCGGGCTTTATGTCCAAATAGTTATCCATACTTGACGCGCCTCCGAAAAAACTCTATTATGATATTCAGTGGGATATGGCAAAAAAGAGCAGGAAGAAAAAGGCGACCTGCCCCAGGATAATGAGGGGCACGCCCACGGTGAATTTGCGCTTGCGTATCTTGTGGCGGAACAGGTACATCCCCGCCAGGGCCCCCACGCCGCCCCCCAGGACGGCCAGGCCCAGCAGGGCGGCCTCCGGGATGCGCTCCCGGTGGACCCGGGCCCGGTGCTTATCCAGCCCGAACACCGCCAGGGTCAGCAGGTTCACCGCCTCCAGATAGATGAGCCATATCTTGAAAATATCCATGGCCGCAGTATACACTTTTTTCCGGGGGAGGTCAACCGATGCAGACGAGAAAGCTCTACTACGAGGACGCCTATACCAGGGACTTTGAGGCGGAGGTCCTGTCCTGCGAAAAGGCGAAGGACGGCTGGCAGGTGGTTTTGAACGCCACTGCCTTCTTCCCGGAGGAGGGGGGCCAGATGGCGGATACCGGCGCCCTGGGCGCGGTGCGGGTGCTGGACGCCCATGAAAAGGACGGCACCGTCTATCACCTGACCGACGGGCCCCTGGCCGTGGGCGGGACCGTCACCAGCCATCTGGACTGGGACGAGCGCTTCCGCAAGATGCAGACCCACACCGGCGAGCACATCGTCTCCGGCCTCATCCACAGCACCTACGGCTACGACAACGTGGGCTTTCACCTCACGGAGGCCGGGTGTACCATTGACTTCAACGGGGAGCTTTCACGGGAGCAGCTGGACGACATCGAACGCCGGGCCAACGAGGCGGTGTGGCAGAATTTACGGGTGCGTACCAAGTTCCCCATGGCCTGGGAGCTGAAGGAGATGGACTACCGCAGCAAGCTGGACCTTACCCAGGACGTGCGCATCGTGTGCGTGGAGGGCGTGGACATGTGCGCCTGCTGCGCGCCCCATGTGAGCTCCACCGGCCAGATCGGCGTCATCAAGCTTTTGGACTTCATGCGCCACCGTGGCGGCGTGCGCATCTGGATGAAAGCGGGCTCCGACGCCCTGGCGGACTATGGGGCCCGGTACGACGCCAGCGCGGCGGTTTCGGGGCTTTTGAACGTGCCACAGGAGGACATCGCCGCCGGGACGGAGAAGCTCATTGCCCAGCGGGACGAGCTGAAACGGGAGCTTTCTGCCCTGCGAAAGGCGGCGGCGGAGGCCCGGGCCGCGCAGATCGCGCCTACCGAGGGAAATATGGTCCTCTTCGCCGACGGGGACGAGGAGGTGCTGAGGACGCTGGCCAACGCGGGGATGGAAAAGTGCGGCGGCGTGTGCGCGGTGTTTTCCGGCGCCGACGGGGCCTACCGCTTCGTCATGGCAAGCAAAACGGCGGACATGCGGGCGTTTATAAGGCAAAACGGCCCGGCCCTCCAGGCCCGGGGCGGCGGCCAGGAGCGGATGGTCTCCGGCCGCAGCACGGCGGCGAAGGCGGAGATCGAGGCGTTTTTTGCCTCTTGCTGAAACCCGACGGGCGGTGAGAACCGGCAGTGTGCCGAATGCGGTTGGTGAGCGAAGCGAACTTTAGCAGTAGGCATACTGCCGGGCTCAGCCGCCCTGGCACCACGCTGGCAAAGCGCGGACGGGTCCGACAGTATCCCGGCTCACTTGTTACGCTGCGCTCACGAGCCGTGAGGCCGTGACACTGCCGGCTCCCGCCGCGCGTCAGGTCGGCATAGGGCCTCCCCGCCCGTCGGGCAGGCATAGCAACAGCCCCCTCGTTGGAGGGGGCTGTTCGTTGTATCGCGTCTGTCAGTCGGTACCGCCGACGACGGCGCCCACGTTGTTGGAGTCCTGGGCAAGCTGCAAAATGGTGGCCCGCAGGTTTGCCATGGCATTGGCGTCGCAGGAGTGGTTCACGCCCACCACCTGCTGGATCGTGTCGCCCATGAATACCAGGATGGGCCCGGACTGGTCGGACAGGATAATGTACACGGTGATGGTATCGCCGGAGGTGACCTCGGCGGTATCGCCGGAGGCGGTGATGGAGGTGACCTGCTGGACGAAACTGTTGGCCACGCTGCCGTCAAGGGTCAGGTACCCCGGGTCATAGCCGCTGATGGCATAGTCCACGTACACGCCCTCCACAGTGATGCCGTTCAGCCAGCCGCTGGCGGCCTGCTGGGCCTGGGCAATGTCCTCCCGCAGGTCCGTCAGCGGCCCGCCGGCGAAGGTGGGCACGGTGCTCTCCGGCAGCACGGGCACGTATGGAAGGTCGTCCACGCCCCGGAGCCAGTAGTATACGGTGCCGTAGTCCTCCGACGCCGTCACGGCCAGGCACGGCCCCGTGAAAGACACGGTGACGGCGGAGGCGTCGGGCATGGTGAACACATAGTCCGTGGTCTGGGTGAGGTCGATGTTCTGGTCCGGGCTCTGCTCCACCCGGTCTATGGCCGCGTTCGCGAGAAGTGTGAACACCTGCTGGACGATGGCCGGGTCGGAGGAGGTCAGGGTGGCGCCGCCGTTCTGCCGCCGGCCCACGGTGAGGGGCGTATTCTGGGCGAATTGATCGGCAAAGGCGCGCATATTGGCGCTGTTGTAGAGGTCGAAGATATCGAAGTCGCCGCCATAGCCGGGGAAGGCCAGGGCCCATAAATTGTCCCCGCCGGTGACGGTATAGGTGCCGGCGGTCAGGGTAACATCCCGGCCCGTGAAGGTCACAGAATAGGTCTCCCCGTCCGCCATGGTGAAGGTGAAGACGGTCCTCTGGGCGGCGGGGTCCACGCCGGGGGCCCGGCCGGTGACGGTCATGGCCCGCAGGGCGTCGCAGGCGGCGATGATGGAGGTGCGGTCAAAGATGGGGGAGTCGAAGCTGTCCCCTATGCGCATGGACAGGGCCACGGGGGTGTCGTCATAGTAGCTGGACGCAAAATCCCGCCAGCCCATGAATTCCAGCAGGGACTGCTCCCGGAACTCGCCGGCGTCCGTCTCCTGCCCATCGGGGGCGGGGGCGTTCTCCACGGCCACCGGCTCCGAGCCCGGCAGCAGGCTCACATAGCCCTCGCAGCCGCAAAGGCACATGACAAACGCCAGCGCGGCCAGCAGCACCAGGAATTTTTTCATATCGGTTCTCCCTTCGTGGGGCGGATAAACAGTTTTCAACAGTATAGCACGGCGGGACCTGAAAAGCAAATCCCCCGGCCGGAGGGCCGGGGGACGCTGGTATGTAAGAGAGACTTACCGCTGGATGCGGCCGGAGCCGTCGCCGCCGGCCAGCTTCTCCACCTCGGCGATGGTCATCATGTTGTAGTCGCCCTCGATGGAGTGCTTCAGCGCGGAGGCCGCCACGGCGAACTCCACCGCTGCCTGGGTGCTCTTGCCCGCCAGGAGCGCGTAGATCAGGCCGCCGCCGAAGCTGTCGCCGCCGCCCACGCGGTCCACGATGCGCAGCTCGTACTTCTTGCTGAAGGCGTACTCGCCGCTGGCCACGTCATAGAGCATGGCGCTCCAGCCGTTGTCGGAGGCGGAGTGGCTCTCCCGCAGGGTGATGGCCACCTTCTCAAAGCCGAACTTGTCTGCCAGCTGCTTGGCCACGGACTTGTAGCCCTCCCGGTTGATCTCGCCGGCGTAGATGTCGGTCTTTTCGGCCTCGATGCCGAACACGTCCTTGGCGTCCTCCTCGTTGGAGATGCACACGTCCACGTACTGGCACAGGTCGGTCATGGCCGCCCGGGCCTGCTCACGGGTCCACAGCTTGCCCCGGTAGTTCAGGTCGCAGCTGATCTTCACGCCCTTGGCCTTGGCGGCCTTGCAGGCCTCCCGGCAGATCTCCACCACGTTGGGGCCCAGAGCCGGGGTGATGCCGGTGAAGTGGAACCAGTCGGCGCCGTCCAGGATCTTGTCCCAGTCGAAGTCGGCGGTGGTAGCCTCCTGGATGGCGGAGTGGGCGCGGTCATAGATGCACACGCTGCCCCGCTGGGAGGCGCCCTTCTCGTTGAAATAGATGCCGATGCGGTCGCCGCCCCGGACGATCTTGGTGGTGTCCACGCCGTAGCGGCGCAGGCTGTTGATGGCGCACTGGCCCAGGGCGTGGGCGGGCAGCTTCGTGACGTAGACGGAGTCCACGCCGTAGTTGGCCAGGGACACGGACACGTTGGCCTCGCCGCCGCCGAAGGTGAATTCCAGGGAGCTCGCCTGGACGAAACGCTCATAGTTGAACGGCTGCAGCCGCATCATCAGCTCGCCGAAAGTGACTACTCTTGCCATTATCCACGTACCTCCTTGACGATCTGCACGGCCTCGGCCGTGAGCTCCTTGATCTTCTCGAAATCGCCGGCCTTGATAAGGTCGCCCTTCACCATCCAGCTGCCGCCGCAGGCCCAGATCTTATTGTAGGCCAGGTAGTCCCGGACATTGTTGGCGTTGATGCCGCCGGTGGGCATGAACTTCACGTCCACATAGGGGGCGGCGATGGCCTTGATGTACTTCAGCCCGCCCGCGGGCTCTGCCGGGAAGAACTTGACGATGTTCACGCCGCACTCCAGGGCCTGCTCCACGTCGCTGGGGTTGCAGGTGCCCGGGGTGATGGGGATGTTCTTCTCCACGCAGTACTTCACCACCTTGGGGTTGGTGCCGGGGCTGACGATGAACTTGGCCCCCGCGGCCACGGCCTTGTCCACCTGCTCGGTGGTCAGGACGGTGCCGGCGCCCACCAGCATGTCGGGGAAGTTGTCGGCGATGGCCTTGATGGCGTCCGCGGCGGCGGCGGTGCGGAAGGTGACCTCCGCGCAGGGCAGGCCGCCCTCGATCAGGGCCTTGGCCAGGGGAATGGCGTCCTTGGCGTCGTCGATGACCACCACGGGCACGATGCCGAGCTCATGGAGCTTGTTGAGAACTTCATTCATAGTTGCGTCTCTCCCTTCAAATAATAGTCAAATTGGATGAATAAGAGTTCGCTCTCTCAGCCAGGGGAGCGCTTGTGCCCGTGGTGGAAAATCACCAAGAACAAAACAAGCATAAATATTATAATTATATAAAATGCAAAAAGCAACGGGTGACCGTTGCATTCGTCAGGTTGTTCATATTCGGGGGCTCCATTTTGTGGAAAATGCGTAGGGCATAAATAAAGCGTCGGAGCAAGGAAGCCTTGCTCCGACGGGCCCGCCCTGCCGTGGGGGCCGGATTTGTAACCTGCACGACTCGGCAGGTGGGTCGCCTCATGGCGGTTTCCGCGCTTCCAACTTCCGGCCGAAGCCGGGAGGCCTGCGCTCCGCCGCCCTATATGGCATCCCTTATAAGAGATGTGGGTCCAATCTGACCCTTGAGACCACGAACAGGGCAGGTTTGTTTCTTATTCTTCGGGCAGGCCGTCCTCCTCGTCGGAGAACACCTGCTCCATGTAGTAGTCGTAGATGCGCTGGAGCTTTTCGTCGTCGTCCACGGACACGAACTGCTCCTCGCCGTTTTCCTCCACCACCTGAAGGATGACGAAGCCGTAATCCGGGTCGTCCTCGTCCATGTCGGCGGGGAGGAAGACCATGTACTCGTCCCCCTCGAATTCCAGGGTGGACAGGTGCTCCAGCTCGAACTCGTTGCCGTCGTCGTCCTCGATGGTGATGTAGCTGGCGCCAAATTCGCTCTCCATGCCGCGCCTCCTCGTCTCGTTCCTTGCCCCTATTGTATAGCCTGGCCGGGGAGAATGCAAGAGGGAAAATAGGGAGAAACGCCGCCTTTCATGCCCCAAATGCCCCCAGCAGCCCCAGATTCTTCGCCACCGCCAGCACGCTCATCACCACGGCCAGCGCCAGCGCCGCGGCCAGCAGCACCTTCCGACCCCTTCTCATGCGCTCACCCCTCTCCGCCAGTATGCCCCGCACGGCGCCCCCTCATGCGCCGGATTTAAGAACACGGACATCATTAATTCATAAATGGGATATACAATCGGGGAAAAGTGTGTTATACTAACCATGTCTGTACACGGATATGTCAAAACGATGTCAGACATTTTGGATACATCCTGACAGCCGAAATATTCGGAGGAGCAGCTGTGAATATATTCCGCAAGATCAAAGAAAAGATAGGCCGTTTCCGGGCCTGGCATAATAGCCGGAAGATGCGCCGCGCCCGCCGGGCCGCGGGGGCGGTAGTGGACACCGCCGCCGCCGGGACCGGCCTCGTGCTGCGCACAGCGGTGAAGGCCCTGCTGACGGTGCTTCTGGTGTTCATCACCACCGGCCTGCTGCTGGCCTGCATCTTCGCCGTATACGTAAAGACCTGCCTTTCCGAGAGCCTGGACCTGACGCCGGAGGAGATGGCCTCCAACATGTCCAGCCGCATCCTGGTGGAGACCAGCGCCGGCAGCAACCAGTGGGAGGAGCTGGCCACCCTGCACTGGACGGAGAACCGTCTGTGGGTGGACTATGACCAGATCCCCATCAACCTGGAGCACGCCGCCGTGGCCATCGAGGATAAGCACTTCTACACCCACAAGGGCGTGGACTGGTGGCGTACTCTGGGCGCCTTCGGCAACATGTTCCTGAGCATGTCCGACACCTACGGCGGCTCCACCATCACCCAGCAGCTCATCAAGAACCTGACGGGCAAGGACGAAGTCACCGTCCAGCGAAAGCTGCTGGAGATGTTCCGGGCGCTGGAATTCGAGAAGAAATACACCAAGCAGGAGATCATGGGGTGGTACCTCAACGAGATCTACCTGAGCGAGGGCTGCTACGGCGTGGGCGCCGCGGCCCGGGAATATTTCAACAAGGAAGTCTGGCAGCTGGACCTGGCGGAGTGCGCCGCCCTCATCGGCATCACCAACAACCCCTCCCTGTACGACCCCTATATCGGGCCCAAGAGCGAGGCCCGCAACAAGGCCCGTCAGGAGACCATCCTCTGGGAGATGTACGACCAGGGGTATATCGACTATGACGAGTACACCGCCGCCAAGAATGAGAAGCTTGTCTTCAAGCGGGCCGTGGGCGAGGAAATGGAATTCGTGCCCAACACCTACTATGTGGACTCGCTGATCTGGGCCCTGACGGAGGATCTGGCCGCGGCCAAGGGCATCACCGAGGACGCCGCGGAATACCTCATCTATAACCGGGGCTACGACATCTACTGCTGCATGGACAAGCGGGTCCAGGGCATCATCGACGACATCTACCAGAACACCGGCAACCTGCCCCAGCCCTGGCGCAACCTGACCGGCCAGAAGCTCATGTCCGCCATCGTGGTCATGGACCCCAAGGACGGCGCCATCCTGGGCCTGGCGGGCGGCACCGGCGTGAAGGAAGGCAGCTTCACGGAGAACTACGCCACCGAGTACACCCGGCCACCCGGGTCCTCCTTCAAGCCCGTGGCCGTGTACGGCCCGGCCTTTGACCTGGGGCTGGTCACCCAGTATACCCCGGTGAACGACTCGCCCAACATCGTGCTTTCCAACGTGCCCAACTGGTACCCCCGGAACGACTCCGGCGGCTACAGCGGCTGGACCACTATCCGCCAGGGCATCATCTCCTCCCTGAACACCGTGGCGGCACAGACCCTGAACAAGCTGGGTCTCGCGGCCTCCTGGGATTACCTGACCAACCGCTTCGGCTTCAAGAACCTGGTCCGGGACTACTGGGACGAGGACCAGCAGCGCACCTTCACCGACTATGCCTACGCGCCCCTGGCGCTGGGGCAGCTGTCCTACGGCATCACGCCCCTGGAGATGGCCCAGGCCTACACCGCCTTCGCCAACGACGGCATCATGACCTTCGGCCGCACCTATTCCTATGTCTGGGACAGCGACGGCAATCTGGTGCTGGATAACGCCCCGGACCGGCATGTGGCCGTGAAGGAGAACACCGCCTGGAACATCGCCAACATCCTCCAGGGCGCGGTGGAGTACGGCACCGGTACCGAGGCCCGCATCAGCGGCCAGGCCGTGGCCGGCAAGACGGGCACCACCAGCAACAAGTATGACCGCTACTTCACCGGCTTCACCCGCTACTATGTGGCGGCCTGCTGGACCGGCTACCGCTACAACGCCGTCATGGAGTATTACGGCAACCCGGCGGCCCAGATATGGCAGAAGGTCATGAAGCGGGTCCACGAGGGCCTGGGCTACTGGGCCTTCCCCACGCCTACCATCGGCGCGGCTATCAACGCCTTCAGCGGCAGCCAGGCCAGCGGCAGCCCCGGCCCGACGCCTACCGGCATGGCCCCGCCCTCGCCCAATACCGGCACCGACGCCCCGCCGCCCACCGGCGAGCCCGGCGTCACCGACCCGCCCATGACGGCTCCGCCGGTGGACGTCACCGACCCGCCGGTCCAGGTGACCGACCCGCCGCAGTATACCAGCCCGCCGGTGGACGTCACCGACCCGCCGGTCATCACCGACCCGCCTGTGACGGCCCCGCCGGTCACGGATGTGCCTGTGACGGCTCCGCCGGAAACGGCCCCGCCCGTCGTCACCGACCCGCCGGTGGTTACCGCGCCGCCTGTGGTCACTGCCCCGCCGGCGCCGGATACCGGCGGCCAGGAGGCTCCGCCTCCGGCGGCCTGACGGCCAAGAGAGATAAACGCCCATACCCGCTTTTCCCCGCCCGGCTTTCTTGGGCAGGGGAGAGCGGGCATTTTTTGCCAAAAAACAAAATCTTATGTTGACAAGACAGAAACAATATGTTACAATTCAGTAACAATCACCTATGGGAGGCATTTACCATGGCTGAAAAGACGGCGGCCCTGCAGTACAAGGGCCACCCCCTGCGCCGGAAGGACAATCTGATCTACTTCGGCAGCATGGCGGACAAATACATCATCATGCTCCAGATCCTGGACACCAAGAAGATCAAGGACCTGGACGTGGCCACCCGCGTATCCGTGCAGCTGCAGCTGACCGACCCGGATTTGAAGAGCCGGGACCGGGTGGTGAAAAAGAGCGAGAAGGACAGCCTGTATGCGGCCATGGACGTGGCCAGCGTGTGGCTGGACAGGGCTCTGGCGACCCGGTGATATGAGAAAGTTCGACTCCACGAAGCTGCTGCGCACGGCGGTGGTCACGGCCATCCTCGTATGTATGGCCGTGGTGACCGCGGCGGTGGCCCGGGCTGACAGCGAGGGCGCGGGGACCGTGACGGCCTCGGCGCTGAACATGCGAAGCCAGCCCTCTACGGCGAGCAACGTGGTTACCTGCCTGCCCCGGGGCACGGTGGTGGCCATCACCGGCTCCACCGACGGCTGGTATCAGGTGGGCTATAAGGGCCAGACCGGCTATATGAGCAAGGACTATGTGTCCTACGCCCTCAGCGGCACCGGCGACTTCGGCACTGGCACGGTGACGGGAAACTACGTGAACGTCCGCTCCGGCCCCACCACGGCCTATGAGGCCATCGGCCAGGCCAATAAGGGCGCTGCCTATAAGGTCACCGGCGTCAACGGCGCGTTTTATCAGATCGACTATAACGGCCGCACGGCCTATATCTACAGCGCCTATATGACCCTGGGCACTGGCACGGCCCAGTCCGCCCCCGCACAGAGCGCCTCCGGCGCCGGCGTCATCACGGGAGACTATGTGAACATGCGCTCCGGTCCCGGCACGGGTTACGCCGTCCTGGGTACATACAATAACGGCACCAAGATGACCATCACCGGCCAGTCCGGGGATTGGTACAAGGTGAGCTATAACGGCCGGGAGGGCTACGTGTACAAGCAGTACCTTTCCCAGTCCGGCACGGCCACCCAGGTCACCGAGACCCAGAACACCCCCGCCGTCACCACCGCGGGTGTGAACCTGCGGGAGGGCCCCTCCACTGCCTACACCAGCAAGGGCGTGCTGGCAAAGGGCACCGCCGTCACCATCACCGGCAAGTCCGGCCAGTGGTACCGGGTGAGCTGGGGCGGCGTCAGCGGCTATATCTATCAGGACTATATCTCCACAAACACCGCGACCGGCGCCGCCCCCGCCTCCACCAACGGGGAGAAGATCGTGGCGGAGGCCAAGAAATACCTGGGCGTGCGGTACGTCTATGGCGGCACCAGCCCCTCGGGCTTTGACTGCTCCGGGTTCGTGTACTATGTGTACAAGCAGTGCGGCTACTCCATCACCCGCACCGCCACCGCCCAGAACTCTGTGGGTGTGCAGGTGGCCCGGTCCAATTTGCAGCCCGGCGACATCATCATCTTCTACAACGGCGGCAAGACCGCCATTGGCCACGCCGGTATCTATATCGGCGACGGCAAGTTCATCCACGCCTCCTCCGGCGGCGGAAAGGTGATGATATCCGGCCTCAGCGAGAGCTACTACAACGCCCGCTTCTACAGCGCCCGGCGTGTGGTGTGACAAACAAAGAAAACCGTGTCCGGCCCTTCAAGGGCCGGACATTTTATGCTACAATAGACGGGAGGTGAGCGTATGGACGAACGCAGAGGGCCGGAGGTGCTGTCCCCGGCGGGGGACCGGGAGAAGCTGATGATGGCTGTGGCCTACGGCGCGGACGCCGTATATCTGGCAGGGCCGGGATACGGCATGCGGGCCGGAGCGGGGGTATTCGGCCCCGCCGACATGGCCTGGGCCATGGAGTATTGCCATGACCGGGGCGTGCGGGTCTACGTCACGGTGAATACCATCCCCACCGATGAACAGACCGACGCCCTGCCGGCGTATTTGGAGAGCCTGGAGGCGGCCCGTGCCGACGGGCTGATAATATCCGACCTGGGGGTGCTGGCCCTGGCGAAGCGCTATGCGCCCCATGCCGCCGTCCATATCAGCACCCAGGCGGGGGTGATGAACGCCGGGGCCGCCCGGATGTTTTATGACCTGGGCGCGGCCCGGGTGGTGCTTGCCAGGGAGATGAGCCTTGCCCAGATCGCCGAGCTGCGGGCGAGAGCGCCGAAGGAGCTGGAGCTGGAGGCCTTCTGCCACGGGGCCATGTGCGTGTCCTTCTCCGGGCGGTGCGTGATCTCCGACTACCTGACGGGCCGGGCTGCCAACCAGGGCGCCTGCGCCCAGCCCTGCCGGTGGAAATATAAGCTCATGGAGGAAAAGCGCCCCGGGGAGCTGTTCGACGTCATCGAGGACGGGGGGACGTATCTCTACAACTCCCGGGATATGTGCATGATAGACCACGTGCCGGAGCTCATAGAGGCGGGCGTCACCAGCCTCAAAATAGAGGGCCGGACCAAGTCCGCCTACTATGCCGCTGCGGTGACGGGCGCCTACCGCCATGCCGTGGACGCGGCCCTGGCGGGGGAGCCTCTCGCCCCGGCGTGGCGGGATGAGGTGTATGCCGTGAGCCACCGGCCCTATTCCACGGGCTTCTACTTCGGTCCGCCGGGGCAGTATGCCGACGACGCCTGCTACTTCTCCCGCTACGACGTGGCGGCGGTGGTGGAGACTTGTGACAACGTGGGGAACGCAACGCTCACCCAGCGCAACCGCTTCTGCCCCGGGGACGAGGTGGAACTGCTCATGCCGGGGAAGGAGCCTGTTACGTTCACGGCGGGGGAGATATATGACGCCGGCGGCCAGCCCGTGGCCGCGGCCAGCCATCCCAAGATGGAGCTGCACATGACCCTTCCCTGCCAGGCCCCGACCCTGTCGTTTTTGCGCAAGCGCCGCACCGAGGACAAACAGGGGCATAAAATGGGATAATGATACCGCCGGAGGCGTTGCCCCCGGCGGCATATTTTATTTTTCCCGGCACACTTGGAAGATGAAGAACTTGAGGTAATCCGAGTCCGCCGCGCCCCAGAGGATGGGGTGGTCGGGGCTCTGGGTGCGAAACTCCACCTGCCGCAGGCGCACCCGCACGTTGTTGGCCGCCTGGCGCACGGTCTGGGCGAGCAGCGCCGCGTCCACGAAGTGGGAGCAGGAGCAGGTGGCGAGATACCCGCCGTCCTTCACCAGCTGCAGCGCCCGCAGGTTTATCTCCTTATACCCCTTCACCGCGTTTTTCACCGAGCCCCGGCTCTTGGCGAAGGCGGGCGGGTCCAGGATGACCAGATCGTATTTCTCCTTCTTCCTGATGAGCGCCGGCAAGAACTCGAATACATCGGCGCATTCAAAGCGCACCCGGTCCTCAAGGCCATTCAGCGCGGCGTTCTCCCTTGCTTGGGCCACGGCCAGCTCCGAGGCGTCCACCCCCAGAACGCTCACCGCCCCGGCGAGGCCCGCGTTCAGGGCAAAGGAGCCGGTATGGGTGAAGCAGTCCAGCACCCGCGCGCCCTTGCACAGGGGCCATATGGCCCTGCGGTTATACTTCTGGTCCAGGAAGAAGCCGGTCTTTTGCCCCTCGGCCACGTCCACCAGGTACTTCACGCCGTTTTCGCATATCTCCACCTTGGTGTCAAAGGGCGCGCCAATGAATCCCTTCACCTGGGGCAGGCCCTCCCGCTCCCGGACGGGGGCGTCGCTGCGCTCATATATGCCCCGGATGGCGACGCCGTCGGCGGCCAGCACTTCCCGCAGGAGGTCCAGGATAGTCCCCTTCATCCTGTCGATGCCCAGGGCCAGGGACTGGACCACCAGTATGTCCGAGAACTTATCCACCACCAGCCCGGGCAGGAAGTCCGCCTCCCCGAAGATGACGCGGCAGCTCGACACGTCCACGGTGCGCTTGCGGTAGTCCCAGGCGTTTTGGACCCGCATGCGCAGGAAATACCTGTCGATGACGGCGCCCTCCTCCCGGCTCATGACCCGGACGGTGAGCTTCGATCTGCGGTTGAGAAACCCCTGGCAGAGGAACCGGCCTTTGAAATCCACGACGGTGACGATGTCCCCGTCGGCGGCAGGTCCCTCGATGGCGGCGACCTCGTTATCGTATATCCAGGGGCCGCCGGCCTTCAGGGCCCGGCCCTCTCCATCTTTTAATGTGACAGTGGCGGCGTTCATAGCAAGTACCTTCCTTCTCTCTGCATTGTACACGCCCCGGCCCCGGTCCGTCAAGGGAAAGCCCGGCAGGACGGTGATATGCTCCCTCAATGGAAGACAGTGAAAAAGACACTGCATCCATGGAGGGAGCATTATTATGGGGAAAAAGAT